>NZ_JBVHMR010000024.1:0-116409 GCF_055558375.1 Streptomyces sp. NPDC025793
TCGTGCGCCAGCCGGTGGATGCGGGACCAGTCCTCCCAGTGGGTGCGGTGGTCCACGATGTGCTGGCGGACCTCCCAGTCGAAGATCTCCGCGCCCCCGCCGGTCAGGGACTCCAGGCCGGCGTCGATCAGCTCGTCGAGGATCTCGGAAGCCGAGAGACCGGAGATCGTCTCGAAGTGGTGGATCTCCGTCGCCGTGAACGCCTTCAGCGACACATGCGGGAGGGCGGCCTTCAGCTCGCGCAGGGAGCGCGGGTAGTAGCGCCACGGCAGATTGGGGTGGAGGCCGTTGACGATGTGGAGTTCCGTGAGGTTCTCGCTCTCCATCGCCTTCGCGAGCCGGACGGCCTCCTCGATGCGCATCGTGTACGCGTCCTTCTCGCCCGGCTTGCGCTGGAACGAGCAGTACGCGCACGAGGCCGTGCACACATTGGTCATGTTGAGGTGCCGGTTGACGTTGAAGTGGACGACGTCACCGTTCTTGCGGGTCCGCACCTCGTGCGCCAGACCGCCCAGCCAGGCCAGGTCGTCCGACTCGTACAGCGCGATGCCGTCCTCGCGGGTCAGCCGCTCACCGGAGCGGACCTTCTCCTCCAGCTCGCGCTTGAGCCCGACGTCCATGCCAACACCTTTCTACGAAACCCGACCCCACCGTACGCCCTGCGGTTCACACCTCTTCGGGCAGCTCTCCGACCCGGTTCTCCCACTTGGTGGAGAGCACGATGGTGGTACGGGTGCGGGAGACGCCCTTGGTCCCGCTGAGCCGCCGGATGATCCGCTCCAGGCCGTCGACGTCGGCCGCCCGCACCTTGAGCATGAACGAGTCGTCTCCGGCGATGAACCAGCAGTCCTCGATCTCCGGCAGGTCCCGCACCCGCTGGGCCACGTCCTCGTGGTCGGCGGCGTCGGAGAGCGAGATGCCGATCAGCGCGGTGACACCGAGGCCGAGCTGGGCCGCGTTCACCGTCGCGCGGTAGCCGGTGATGACGCCGGCCGCCTCCAGCCGGTTGATGCGGTCGGTGACGCTGGGTCCCGACAGCCCGACGAGGCGCCCCAGCTCCGCGTACGAGGCCCGGCCGTTCTCCCGCAGAGCCTGGATGAGCTGCCTGTCCACCGCGTCCATGCGATCGAAGCCTTCCGGTGAAGAGTTCCGAGTTGATGAGAGGTAGTGCTGAGAGGTGGTGCTGTGCCCCGTGGGTACCGCGCCTGGCCGGCTAACCGGCGGATCCGCCGCCCAGTTCGCCCTTCCAGCGCCGGTACAGGCCGTGCTCGACGCCCGCCGCGTCCAGCACCCGCCCGGCGACGAAGTCCACCAGGTCCTGGATGTGGGTGGCGCCCGCGTAGAAGGCGGGCGAGGTCGGCACCACCTGGGCACCGGCGTCGTCCAGCGCGACGAGGTGGCGCAGGGTCCGGCCGTTCAGGGGGGTCTCCCGTACGGCCACGACCAGTGTCCGGCGTTCCTTGAGGGTGACGCTCGCCGCGCGCTGGAGCAGGTCCTTGGACAGCCCGAGCGCGACACCCGCCACACAGGCCGTGGACGCGGGCACGATGAGCATCCCCTTCGCCGGGTACGACCCCGAGGACGGCCCGGCCGCGAGGTCCCCCGCGCTCCAGTACCGCACCCCGCTGACGTCCACGTCGAAGGTCCCGGGCTTGCCGTCCGCCCCCCGGCCCAGCCATTCCCGCAGGTCGTCCTGCCAGTGGGCGTCCCGGAACGAGATCCCCGTCTCGTCCAGCAGCGTCAGCCGCGAGGCCCGGCTGACCACCAGGTCCACCGCCTGCCCCGCCTCCAGCAGCGCCCGCAGCACGGCAGCCGCATACGGCGTTCCGGAAGCTCCGGACACCCCCACGATCCAAGGCGCGCGCTGCTTTTCTCCTGCGTTCACACCTTGAGCGTACCGGTGGGTCGGGAACAGCTCAGGCCGGGTGGCGCGCCGCGCCTCAGGCGCTCAGCCCCCGAACCAGGAGGTCGAGCAGAGCGCACACGAACAGGGCAATGCCGATGAAGCCGTTGACCGAGAAGAAGGCCCTGTTGAGGCGGGACAGGTCGTGGGGGCGGACGATGCGGTGCTCGTAGACGAAGGCGCCCGCGACGATCAGCAGGCCGAGCCAGAAGAAGGCACCGGCGTGCGTGGCCAGGCCGTACCAGACGAACAGGGCCGTCGTCAGCGTGTGGCACACCCGCGCGCCCCAGATCGCGGCCGGGATGCCGAAGCGGGCCGGGACCGACATGACGCCGATCTCGCGGTCGGTCTCGACGTCCTGGCAGGCGTAGATCAGGTCGAACCCGCCGATCCAGATGCCCACGGCGAGGCCGAGGATCATCGCCTCCCAGGACCAGGAGCCGGAGATCGCGAGCCAGCCGCCGACCGGGCCCATCGCCTGGGCGAGGCCCAGGATCGCCTGCGGGAAGTTCGTGAACCGTTTGCCGTACGGGTAGACCACCATCGGGATGACGGCCACCGGCGCCAGGGCCAGGCACAGGGGGTTCAGCAGGGCCGCCGCGCCGAGGAAGACCACCAGCGCGATCAGAGCGCCCGTCCAGGCGTGCCGCACCGACATCGTGCCCGTCACGAGTTCGCGGTGGGCGGTGCGCGGGTTACGGGCGTCGATCTCGCGGTCGATGATCCGGTTGACCGCCATCGCGAACGTGCGCAGGCCGACCATGCAGATCGTGACCAGCAGCAGCCGGCCCCAGTGGATGTTCCTGTCCCATTCGTACATCGCGGTCAGCGAGGCGATGTAGGCGAAGGGCAGCGCGAAGACCGAGTGCTCGATCATCACCAGGCGCAGGAAGGCCTTCGTGCGTCCCGGCGGCTGGATAGCGGCGGTGGTCACAGGCCGTACTCCTTCCAGCGGCGGTCGACCTTCGCCGCCGTCTCCGGGTCCGACAGGACCATGTCCGGCCAGCCGCCGTCCCGGGTGTAGCCCTCCTCCGGCCACTTCTTCGTGGCGTCGATCCCCGCCTTGCCGCCCCAGAACTGCTGGTAGGAAGCGTGGTCGAGGTGATCGACGGGGCCTTCCACGACCGTGAGGTCGCGGGCGTAGTCCGTGTTGCCGAGGGCCCGCCAGGCGACCTCGTGCAGATCGTGGACGTCGCAGTCGGCGTCCACGACCACGATCAGCTTGGTCAGGGACATCATGTGCGCCCCCCAGATCGCGTGCATAACCTTCTGCGCGTGCTTCGGGTACTTCTTGTCGATCGAGACGATCGCGCAGTTGTGGAAGCCGCCCGCCTCGGGCAGGTGGTAGTCCACGATGTCCGGAACGATGATCTTGAGGAGCGGGAGGAAGAAGCGCTCCGTGGCGCGGCCGAGCGGACCGTCCTCCGTGGGCGGGCGGCCGACCACGATCGACTGGAGCAGCGGGCGCCTGCGCATCGTCACGCAGTCGATCGTCAGCGCCGGGAACGGCTCCTGCGGCGTGTAGAAGCCGGTGTGGTCGCCGAAGGGCCCCTCGGGCAGCATCTCGCCCGGCTCCAGCCAGCCCTCCAGCACGACCTCGGCGTTCGCGGGCACCTGCAGCGGGACCGTCTTGCAGTCCACCATCTCGATCCGCCGGCCCGCGATGAACCCGGCGAACAGGTACTCGTCGATGTCACCGGGGAGCGGGGCGGTGGAGGCGTACGTCACGGCGGGCGGGCAGCCGAAGGCGATGGCGACCGGCAGCCGGTCACCCTTTCGCGCCGCGACCTGGTAGTGGTTCCGGCTGTCCTTGTGGATCTGCCAGTGCATCCCGATCGTGCGCTTGTCGTGGCGCTGGAGGCGGTACAGGCCCAGGTTCCGGATGCCCGTCTCGGGGTCCTTGGTGTGGGTCAGCCCCAAGTTGAAGAAGGAGCCGCCGTCGTCGGGCCAGGTGAACAGCGCCGGGAGCCGGTCGAGGTCGACCTCGTCACCGTGCAGCACGACCTCCTGCACCGGGGCTTCCTTGATCTTCTTCGGCGGTACGTGGGCCATCGCGCCGAGCTTGCCGAAGGCCTCGCGAACGCCGACGAAACCGTGCGGCAGCTCGGGGCGCAGCAGGCCGCCGATCCGCTCGGAGATCTCGCCGTACGACTTCAGGCCCAGCGCCTTCAGCAGGCGGCGGTCGGTGCCGAAGACGTTCATCGCGAGGGGCATCGCCGAGCCCTTCACGTTCTCGAAGAGCAGCGCCGGGCCACCGGACTTCTGCACCCGGTCGACGATCTCCCCGACTTCCAGGTACGGGTCGACCTCGGCCTTGATGCGCTTGAGGTCCCCCTCGCGCTCCAGCGCGCGCAGCAGGGAGCGAAGATCGTCGTAAGCCATGCGTCCCAGTATCGGCCACCCGCTACTCTGGCCCGGTCACCGGGGCCGTATCGCACTCGTGGGGGGATCGCACGCCATGCTCAGGTATCTGCCGTTCCTGCTGGTCCTGGCTCTGTGGATCTACGCCTTCGTGGACTGTCTGAACACGCCCGAGGAAGACGTGCGGCATCTGCCGAAGGTGGTGTGGGTGATCATCATCCTGCTCTTCGGCGAGGTGCTGGTGGGCCCGGTCGCCTGGCTGATCACCGGCCGGGTGCGGCGGACGACGGTCGGTGCGGCCGCCGCCCCCTCCGCCGCGGGGCATCGCGACACCGCCGCGCGCTGGGTCGCCCCCGACGACAACCCCGAGTTCCTCAGGTCTCTCGGGAAGAAGGAGGACCCCGGCGGCGAGTGACCGCCCCAAACGACTTGCCCTCCCCCAACTGACCTGTGGTTAATGGTCGTTACTGAGATATCGGCGATTCGCTCGGCCTCTGGGGGACACACAGACATGCAACCGGCTCAGGATCCACCGCCCGCGCCCACCACTCCACCACCACCCGCCCCGTCCGCTCCGCCCGCCGCTGCGCCGTACATGCCGGACGTGGCCGCACCGCCCGCACAGCCGGCCGCCGTCAGCGTCGAGCTGCGGGTCAGCAAGCGGATCCTGTGGATCGGCGCGGCGGTGTACCCGCTGCACAACATCGCCCGCGTCTACACCTTCGTGATGCGCCCCAAGCGCAAGGAGGCGGTACTGCGCTTCCTGCGGAACACGGGCATCATGCTGATCGTCGGGTTCCTCGCGATGCTGCCCGGACTGTTCGCGGGGGCCGGCGGCGGGGACAGCTCCGGCGCGAACGGCTACGTCACGTTCATATGGATCGCGGCCTTCGCCGCCGAGATCTACTTCATCACCGATCTGTTCTCGGTCCTGCTGGCCTCCGACCACCACGTCCTCGCGGTGGAGACCTCGGGCGCGTCCACCGCGCTCGTGACCAGCCGGACCCCGCAGTACCTGGACCAGGTCGTCGGCCAGATCTCGTACGCCATCGACCATCCGGACACCGAGTTCAAGGTGACGGTGGAGAGCCTGCACTTCTCGCCGAAGAACTACTACTTCGGCGACAACGTCAACATGTACGGCGGCAGCGGAAACGTGGGGATCAGCGGATGACGAGCAACTACTACTACGGCGACAACGTGAACATGCACGGCGGCCAGGGCAACACGGGCATCGTCAGGAACTACGCGGCCGCCGGCGCCGGGCAGCAGGATCCGGCGCTGGCCGCGGCCCTCGCCGAACTGAACCGGCTGGTCGGCGAGTTGCGCTCCCGGGTGGCGGCGCCCGACGCCCAGCTGCTGGACGACTCGCTGCCCGCCCTCAGCCCCGACGCCGACGTGCCCGCGCAGCAGCGGCGCGGCGCGCTGATGGCGATCGCCGGGATCGCGAGCACCGTCGGCGCGGTCGGCCAGCCGGTCGCCGAGGCGGTGCGGGCGATCATCGGCATGATCAGCGGCTAAGCGCTCCGCTGGAAGTACCGCGAGGGGCCGTCGTTCGTCTGCGGCGCCGTCGTGGCTGGTCGCGCGGTTCGACCGCCCCCCTTCGGGGCGCGGTCGAACCGCAGCGGACTTCGCCGACCCCGCTTGGCCCCCGCTACGGAGACGGGCTCACGTCCTCGCCCAGTTCTGCGAGGACGTGCCCGACTGGCAGGTCGCCTCGGCCACGCCGCCACCGAAGGCGAGGTCGAGGCAGCCGCCGTCGTAGACGGTGCGCAGGGAGTTGCCCGAGCCCGTCGTCCACCGCAGATTGGCGCCGCCCTGCGAGCAGTCGCCGACGAAGACGGCCTGGCCGTTGCCGTTGGAGCTCAGGCAGGCGCCGGTCGAGGCGTTGACGACCTTGACGCTGCCGCCGGAGGCGCTGCGGAAGGTCCAGCGGGCGGTCGAGTCCGAGCAGGAACCGAGGCCTGTGGAGCCGTAGACCTGGATCAGGCACTTGTCGTTCTCGCCGTTCTGCAGGCGGAAGGACCCCGAGCCGCCACTGCCGCTCCCGCCGGACGAGCCGCCCGAGCCGCCGGAACTGCCGGAGCCTCCCGAACTGCCGGAGCCTCCCGAACTGCCGTTGCCGGAACCGGAGTTGCCTGCGCCACTCCCGCCGCTCCCGCTGTTCCCACCACTCCCGCCACTCCCGGCTCCGGATCCTCCGGCCGAACCGTCCGTCCCCTGGTGACCGCCCTGGTCCTTCTTCGCGTCACCGCCGCCGCCCGCGACGCCCTTCTTCTCCCCGTTCGCCGGGGAGGACGAGGACGAGGACGAGGCCGAGGACGAGCCCTTCCCGGACGGTGCGGACGATCCGGAGGAACTCGCCGAGGAGCCGCCGGGGCCGGGATCGGCCGACGCGGAGACGGAGGCGCCGGACCTTCCCGCAGCGCCCTTCCCCTGCGCGTCCGTGGCGAACGGAACCAGCTGGAAGGCCAGGGTCGCCGCACCGGCGCAGACGACGACCGGCACGACGGCCAGGACGACCCGCCTGCGCCGCCGCTCCCGCTCCGGCCGCTCCGGCCGCCGCGGCACGTCCGGCCGTATGACGACCTCGGGCTCCTTCCCGGCCACGGTCGGCTCGGGTGCGTCCGCCGCCTCGGCCACGTCCCCCGCCTCCGGTACGTCCGCCGCGAACTCGGCTCGCCTCCTCAGGTGTTCGGTGACGGCGGCCGGCCACGGCGGGGTGCCGGCGGGGACGTGGGCGGCGGTCAGGTCGAGGAGTTCGGCCGCGCTGGGCCGGCCCTCGGGGTCCTTGTCCAGGCAGGACGCGACGACCGACGCCAACTCTGCGTCCAGGGCGCGCAGTTCGTCCAGATCGGGCCGCTCGTGCACGATGCGGTACAGCACCGCGTGTCCGGACTCGTCGCCGAACGGCGGGCGGCCGGACCCCGCGTACGCCACCACCGAGCCGAGGGCGAAGACGTCCACGGCGCCGGTCAACCGCCGGGCTCCGGAGGCCTGTTCGGGCGACATGTAGGCGGGGGTGCCGACCACCATGCCGGTCCGGGTCAGCTGGCTCTGCTCGGCGGCGCGGGCGACGCCGAAGTCGATGAGGGTGACGCCGTCGAGGGTCAGCATCACGTTGGACGGCTTGACGTCCCGGTGCACCATGTCCAGCGCGTGCACCGCCGAGAGTCCGGCCGCCGCGCGGTGCAGCAGCAGCCACAGCGACGCGGCCGGCAGCGGGCCGCCGTGCGCGTCGACCGCCTCGCGCAGGGTCAGCCCGGGCACGTACGCGGTGGCGAACCACGGCGGCATCGCGTCCCGGTCCCCGGCGAGCAGCGGTGTGGCGGCACCTTCGGGCAGCCGGGAGAGGTTGTCCAGCTCGTGTCCGAAGCGCCGGACGAAGTCCTTGTCCTCGCCGACGACCGACGGCAGGACCTGTTTGACGGCTGCGTACTTCCCGTCGTGCACACCGAGGTAGACCCGTCCCATGCCACCGGCCCCGAGGCGTCCGACCAGCGGGATCGACCCGATCCGCCGTGGATCCGCGTCCTCCAGCGGCTCGACTCCGACCTGTTCCCCGTTCAACTCTTTCCCCCTGTGGATCAGTCGACTTCCGGCAACCTACGGTCAGCGCGCGTACGACCCGAGGCCCACCAGGCAGTAGACGTAGGAGTTGATCGTCGCGCCGTTCCACGTGTAGCGGTACGAGAAGGCGTACTGCGTCCGGGAGTTGTCGTTGCAGCGGCTCAGGTCCGTGGTCAGCGGGATGGTCTCGATGACCTGGTAGTGCGCGTCGGACGCGGAGCACGAGACCTCCTCCACGCCGCTGACGGACTGCGCGGTGGTGGAGTCCGGCAGGGTGCCGTTGAGGCAGGTGCCCGAGGTGTACGGGCTGGGCTCGGGGCTCGGGCTGCTGTACGGGTCGCCGCTGGCGTAGGGGTCGCTGCTCGGCGTGTACGGGTCGCCGGTGTGGGGATCGCCGCTCGGCGTGTACGGCGCGCTCGTCGGCGTGTACGGCGACGGCGACGAACCGGCGTCGTCGGACGAGCCGCCCCCGCCGCCGCTGTGGTTGATCACCACCAGCAGGATCACGACGAGGGCGACGACCCCGAGCACGCCCAGACAGGCGGCGCCCTGCTTCGGCGGCTGGGACGGCTGGGGCGGCTGCGACGGCTGGGGTGACGACATGGGCGGCTCCCGGGTGTGAGGATGGGCACCACGAGTGTGGTGCAGCAGAGCACTGTTCTAAAATTTCTTTCTAGAAAACTATTCCAGTATGAGCCGGAAACAACAACGCGGTGAAGCGACCGTCGAGACCGTCCTGGACGCTGCCCTGCGCGTATACGCGCAGGAGGGCGACCAAGGGCTGACCGTGGGTGCCGTCACGAAGGCGAGCGGGGTGAGCCTCGGCAGCCTCTACCACCACTTCGGCAGCCTCGACGGGCTGTTGAACGCCCTGGTCATGCGCTGGCTGGAGCGGCTGCTGGGCGAGCTGGTCAAGGCTCTGGAGGGGACCCGTACCGCCCACACGGGCATCCGGGCCCTGGTCGGCGCCTACTTCGACTTCGTCCAGGAGCACCCGGCCGCCGCCCGGCTCCTGCACTCGGCCTACGCCGACCGTCAGGGCATGGCCGACGGGCAGCGGCTGCGGGACGCGCAGGAGGCCCGCCTGTCGCCGCTGGCCCAGTGGGCGCAGCGGTACGTGGACGCCGGCGAGATCGCTCCGCTGTCCGGGCCGCTGATCGAGTCGCTGGTCCTCGGGCCGGTGACCGCGGTCGCCCGCCGCTGGCTGTCCGGCACCGGGGACGTGGACCTGGACGAGGCCGCGCTGGTCCTGCCGGACCGGATCTGGCGGTCGGTCGGCGCGCAGCCGGCGTGAACGCCGACCACGGCGCCTTCGGCGGGGAACAGTGACCGTATGGAACAGGAACAGGCCCGCGCCTGGCTCGCCACCGCCCTCGCCGAGGCCCGCGCCGGGCTCGCCGAGGGCGGGATCCCCGTCGGGGGGCCCTCTACGGGCCCGACGGCACCCTGCTCGGCCGTGGCCACAACCGCCGCGTCCAGGACGACGACCCCTCGACACACGCCGAGACGGCGGCCTTCCGGGCGGCGGGACGGCAGCGCACGTACCGCGGCACGACCATGGTCACCACCCTCTCCCCCTGCTGGTACTGCTCCGGCCTGGTCCGCCAGTTCGGCATCTCCCGGGTGGTGATCGGCGAGGCCACCACCTTCCACGGCGGCCACGACTGGCTCGCCGCGCACGGTGTGGAGATCCTGCTGCTGGAGGAGGCGGAGTGCGTCGCGCTGATGCGCGCCTTCGTCAGGGACAACCCGGACCTGTGGCACGAGGACATCGGTGACTGACCCCTCGGTCACCCTCGGTTAATCAACCCCGCGTTCGCCCCACCACCCGATCCGCTGAAATGAACCGGCCGCGCATGTCCCCGCGCCTCCCCTCGGCATTGCCTGGAAGGGGGCCCGCAACCAGGGGCCCCCTTCTGCGATGGGAGACGCGTGCGAATCACTGACATCCAGCGCTGCGAGGTCCGGCCGGGACGGCTCGTCGAGTGGACGCTGAGCCCGGCGACGGTCGCGGCGGCGACGGCGGTCCCGGAGGACACGAGGCCCCCCGCCTACATCCAGGAGTCGCACATCCGGACCGCCAAGCGCGTCCGGGAGGACGGGCTGTTCGTGCCGACCTGGCTGGGCACCGCCTTCGACATCCCGGGCGCGGTCGACCTCGACGTGCTCCAGGAGGCGCTGCGGGCCTGGACGGTACGGCACGAGACGCTGCGCAGCGGCTTCCGCTGGGCCGGAGACGCCGGTGACGAGCTGCGCCGGTTCACGCTCGACGCCGCCGACGTGTCGCTGCACCGGGAGGACGCCGGGGACTTCCCGGACTGCGAGCCGCTCGTGCGCCATCTCCAGGGCCGCTTCGACTCCGTCGCGGACGCGCTGCGCTGGCCCAACCTCATCTACACGGCGGTCGTACGGCCCGACGATGTCAGCGTGTACATGGCCTTCGACCACAGCAACGTCGACGCCTACTCCCTGCAGCGCATCCCCGCCGAGGTGCACGAGCTGTACACGGCGGGGCTGACCGGTGCCACGCCCGACTCCGGTGACCCGGTCGCCAGTTACGTCGACTTCTGCCAGATCGAGCGGGCGGACGCGGACGGCATCGACGCCCGGCACGCGATCATCGACCGCTGGCGCGCGTTCATCCGGCGCTGCGACGGGACGCTGCCCGGCTTCCCCGTCGATCTGGGCCTGGAGCCGGGCGGCCCGCTGCCGCGCCAGCGGATGCTGTGCGAGCCGCTGGCGGACGCGGCCGAGGCGGCGGCGTTCGAGGCGTACTGCCGGCCCTACGGCGGCAGCCAGGTCGGGCTGCTGGCCGCGACCGGACTGATCGTGCACGAGCTGGGCGGAGCGCCCGTGTACCGGACGGTCGTGCCGTTCCACACCCGGGTGAAGTCGCGGTGGAGCGACTCGGTGGGCTGGTACGTCGGCGGCGCCCCGATCGAGGTCCCGGTCGGCCGTGCGACGGAGTTCCGGGGCACCCTGCGGGCCGTGCGCGACGAGCTGCGCGCCAGCCGGCCGCTGTCCCGGATGCCGCTGGCCCGGGTGCTGAGCCTGCTCGGCGCGGACTTCCGGCCGACCTCACCGGACCTGTACTCGATCGTCTCCTACTGCGACGCCCGCACCATCCCGGGCGCCGAGCACTGGGCCGAGCAGCGGGCGCACGGGCTGATCCGGGTGTCGTACGGCGACCAGGTGTGCGTGTGGGTGAACCGGCTGCACGAGGGGCTGTGGCTGGCCGGCCGGTACCCGGACACGGACGTGGCGGCGAAGAACCTGCGGCTGTACGTGGAGCGGCTGCGCGATCACATCGCCTCCGTCGCGCACGGGAGCCTCACCGCGGCGGTTTCCTGACCCGGAACAGACATCGCCGTTTTTCGTAACCCAACGGACACCACTGACTCTGGTCCGGAGCAACTTCCCCTTCTTACACTGCTGTTGAGGGGGCGATCGTTGAGGGGGGCGATCGGTGGGCAGACGGTTGCACGGACGCGGGGCGCTGTTCGACGCCGAACCGGCCGGTCTCGCACCACGGCTGATCGGCCTGCGCCCCCATCATCACCGCGCCACGCCCCTGGAGCACCCGGACGAGCCGCCCTTCGTCGTGCTGACCGGCACCCGGGGCCTCGGCAAGAGCGCGGTCCTCGCCGAGCTGCGGGACGCCTATCAGGGGCACACACCGGTCGCGCTGGCCGACTGCGCGGAGGAGCAGTTCGCCCGGCCGCCGGTGGACCGGCCCGCCGACTCCTGGTCGCCGCTCGCGCAGGCCCTGCTGGTGATCGCCGAGCAGCTCGCGGAGCCGGTGACCGGCGCCCGCCGGATCACCTTCCCGCGACTGATGACGGGCCTGGTCGCGGTGGCGGCCGGCGGCTGGAACGACGCCGACTCGGAGCGGATCCGCCGGGAGGTGGAGCGGATCCTGCTGCTGAACGAGGGCGGCTCGCGCTTCGGCGGCTTCGCCGGACGCTGGGCCGGAAAGGTGGCGGCCAAGGTGGTCGCCGCGGCCACCGGCACCGGCCCGCTGGTCTCGGGCGCCATCGAGGCGACCCTGGAGGCGATCGCCGAGGGGTTCGCCGGCCGGCGCCACCAGAAGGCGTCCGAGTGGTACCGGACGTACCCGAACGCGGGTGGCCACGCGCAGCGCGGGCTGATCCTGCTCTCCCGGCACTTCCGCGAGGACGGCCCGGCGCGCGAGCACGCCGAGCGGTATCTGGTACGGGCCCTGCTGGCCGACCTGACCGAGGCGTACAGCGGGGTGCTGCCGAGGATGCAGCGCCTCGGCCGGCCGCTGGTGCTGCTGGACAACGCGCAGGCGGCGCCCGGTCCGGGACTGGTGGCCGCCGTGCTGCGGGACCGGGCCGAGGGCGTCCGCGACCAGGTGGCGTTCGTCGCGGCCCGGCGCGGCGAGGGCCGGGCGGAACTGCGCAGCGCGGCCCGGCGGGAGCTGGCGGAGGTGGCCCGGCGCACGGACTGGGCGCCGGACGCGACGCCCTCCTCGCGGGCGCTGCTGGTGACGCTGCCGCCGCTGAGCGCCGACGACACCCTGCACCTGGTCGGCTCGGTCTGCGGCGACCTGCCGGTGCCGCCCCATCTTCCGCACGCCGTGCACCGGCTGACCGGCGGCAACCCGCAGGGCATCGTGCTGCTCGCCGAGTCGGCCGCGCAGAACCTGCCCGGGGCGTCCTCGCTGGGCGAGCTGCTCACCGCGCCGGTGCGGCTCGCCGAGGACCAGCCCGGCGTCCCCGCCTACGAGGCGCTGCTGGACCGGCTGGTGCCGCCCGAGCACCTGGCGGAGCTGACCGTGCTGGCCGCGGCCCACGGCCACGGCTCGGCCGGCGCGCTGGCCTCGGCGCTGCTGCCGGACACCTTCGGCCCGGCGGACGTACGGGAGTTGCGGACCCTGCTGGCCGCGGAGGGGCTGCCGGTCGTGCCGGGCCGGTTCGTCGGGGACCGGTTCGTGCGCACGCTGCTGCTGCTCCGGCTGCACCTGCTGGACAGCGACCACCGGTCGTGGCGCACCGCGCACGAGACGCTCGTCGCCCACTACACCGCACCCGAGCACGCCCGCTACCGGCTGCACCACGAACTCGCCCTCGGCGTCACGGAATCCGCGGTCCGCGAGCTGCGCGACACCTTCGCCACGGCGGACATGCGCGGCTGGCTGCGCACGCTGCGCTTCGCGGCCTCGGCCCCGTACTTCCACGCGCACGACGCCGAGGGCCGTGACTTCACCGGGCGCGGCGACGGGCGGACCGCGGTGGCACTCGGCCGCACGGACGCCGACCAGGCCGTACCGGAGGGCGCGGACGCCGTACTGCACTTACGGATACGGCGGTTGCTGCACGCCGTGTGGCAGCTGGCGGACCCGCTGGTGCTGCCGGACCCGCAGGTGTGCGACCGGCTCCGGTTCGAGCTGGAGCAGCTGTCCAACCTGCGGCCGGCGGCGGGCGCGCTGCTGTGGCGGGCCTCGCGGGACTGGCCGGCGGCGGCAGTCGCCGGGCGCCCGATGACCGGGCCCGACGATCCCGAGGACGGCGGGGACGGCGGGGACGGCGGCCCGGACGACCGGAACAGGGGGGAGGCGTGATGGCACGCAAGGGTGTGGGGACGTGGTTGCGCGAGGGCGTGTGGGAGATCCCGCTGCGCCGCTATCTGGCCCTGCTGCTGGCGGCGGCCCTGGTGACCGGCCTGGTGTTCGCGGTCCGCGTCCTCGCCCACGACGACCGCTCGTGCGCGCCCGGGGTGTCCCGGCCGCAGCACAGCGACGAGTGCGTGGGCGTGGCGACGGGGCCGGGGCCGTACGACTTCGGGCAGGACCGGCTGACCGACGCCGCGAAGGCGATCGCGCGGGAGAACGCCCGTCTGAAGCCCGGGAGTTATGTGACGGTCGCGCTGATGCTGCCGTACACCTCCGGCTCCCCGACGATGCTGAACGACATCCAGCACCAGCTCCAGGGCGCCTACCTGGCGCAGTACCAGGCCAACCACGACTCCAACGGGCAGTCCCCGCAGATCCGGCTGGTGCCGGCCAACCCGGGGGCGACGGGCACGTACTGGCAGCGGACCGTGGACCAGCTGGCGCGGATGACGACCGGCACGGACACGCTGCGCGCGGTCGCCGGCGTCGGGCAGAGCACCGCCGCCAACAAGGCGGCCGTCGCGGAGCTGACCAGGCTGCACATCCCGGTGATCGGCTCCTCCATCACCTCCGACGACCTCGCCAACGGCCAGGGCGGCAAGGACCCCTACCCCGGCCTCGCCCGGGTGGCGCCGACCAACACCGACGAGGCCCGCGCGCTGACCAAGTTCGCGCAGCTGAAGCAGGGCAAGGCGCTGCTGGTGTACGACAACCCCGGCGACCCGTACACGACCACGCTCCAGAAGTCGTTCGCGGCGCTGCTCAAGGGCTCGCGGTACGAGCCGTGGCCGTTCACCCCGCCGGCGGACCGCAGCCAGGAGGGGACGACCGCGAACACCTTCCGGCAGATCACGGACCTGGTGTGCGACACCGACCCGGGGACCGACACGATCCTGTTCGCGGGCCGGCACGTGCAGCTGCGGCAGTTCATCAACGCGCTCGGCGCCCGCGGCTGCCAGGACCGGAGGTTCACCGTGCTCACCGGCGACGAGGCGTCCTATCTGACCTACGAGAAGGACCTGAACCGGGACGCCCTGCGGCACAACCTGTCCGTGCTCTTCACCTCCCTCGCCCACCCGGACGCCTGGATGAAGAGCCCGCCGGCGACCGGCGGCTCGCAGGCGGACTTCGCCACGCTCCAGACCCTGCTGACGTCCGCCGTGCGGTCACCGGTGGGCCCCATCGGCTCGGTCGCCCTGGACGACGGGCAGCTGATCATCGGCTACGACGCCGTGCGGCTGGCCGTGCACGGCATCCGCGAGGCGGTCCAGCCCGGCAAGGCGGTCCCGGCGCTCGCGGACGTGGGCCTCCAGTGGCCGCAGGTCAAGGGCAGGACGCTGCGGGTGAACGGGGCGAGCGGCTGGATCTGCCTGGACGTGCACGGCAACCCGTACGACAAGGCCGTACCGATCGTGGAGCTGACCCCCGAGGGCAGCGCACGCTTCGTCCGGGTCGCCTGGCCGGAGGGAAAGCCGCCGTCCCCGGACTGCCTTCCGCCGGCGACCTAGCGGGAGTCGTTCGGATCATCCCGGCGTCGCGGGCCCTGGCACGCACTCCCCCAGTGGGGCACCCCCAGCGGCGTTGTCGTCGATCGCCGACTTCGCCCACGACCCCGCTCGGGTCAGCCGGCAGGCGCCGTTCCTCACGGCCGGCCTGATCCAAACGACACCCCCTAGCCCCGCCCCAGATATTCGATCAAACGTTCGAACCTGGTCCGCCACGCGGCCTCGTTCTCCCCTTCGCCCCGGAACTCCCGGGTGAAGCGCAGCACGCTCGCCGTGTCCCCGTCCCGCTCCAGGTGGAACCGGATCCGGCCGCCGCCCTCCAGGGTGTACTCGGCGACCCGGTCCACGTCCCAGGCCGTGACCCGGCCGGAGCCCAGCTCGGGCAGGCTGACCGCCCCGTCCAGCCGGGGCTGGAGAAAGCCGACGGCGGTGCACCACCCCGAGAGTCCCTCAGGGGTGGCCACCGCCGGCCAGACGTCCTCCATGCGCTTCGGGAGCCGCACCAGGAAGTGGAGTATGTGCGCGTTCCCGTGGGTCTGACTGGCGCCCTGCGCGATGGAACCGCTCATGACACCAGTGTCACCGACCCCGCGGTCACACGCCCGCGTACGAGTGCTTGCCCGTGACGAAGATGTTGACGCCGTAGTAGTTGAACAGCCAGCAGCCGAAGGCGATCATCGCCAGATAGGCGGCCTTGCGGCCCTTCCAGCCGGCCGTCGCGCGCGCGTGCAGGTAGCAGGCGTAGGCGACCCAGGTGATGAAGGACCAGGTCTCCTTCGGGTCCCAGTTCCAGTAGCGGCCCCAGGCGTCGCCCGCCCAGATCGCGCCCGCGATGATCGTGAACGTCCACAGCGGGAAGACGGCCGCGTTGATCCGGTAGGCGAACTTGTCCAGCGAGGCCGAGGCGGGCAGCCGCTCCAGCACCGAGGTCGCGAAGGCGCCGGGCTTGCCGCCGGTCTGGAGCTTGGTCTCGTAGGAGTCCTTGAACAGGTACAGGATCGTGGCGACCGCGCCCACGTAGAAGACCGCGCCGCAGAAGATGGCGGTGGAGACGTGGATGTACAGCCAGTACGAGTGCAGGGCCGGGACCAACTGGTCGCTCGCCGTGTAGAGGACGGTGACCGCGAGGCCGAGGTCGAGCAGGACCGTGGTGATCAGGAAGAGGCCGAGCCAGCGCACGTTCTTCTTCAGGGCCAGCAGCGTGAGGTACACGCCGACGGCGACCGTGGAGAAGGTGATGTTGAACTCGTACATGTTGCCCCACGGGGCACGCTCCACGGAGGCCGCGCGGGCGACGACGCCGGCCAGCTCCACCAGGAACGCGAGCACCGTGAGGGAGACGGCGACCCGGCCGAACAGGTCGCCCTGCGCGTCACCGCCGTGCGCGCCGGGGCCGTCCGGCACGTCCCGGGCGCCGGACGCCGCGCGCACGACGACCTTCGGCCGCTCCAGCACGGCGGTGCCCCCGGCCTTCTTCACGGTGACGGCGGGCCCGCTCGCCTTCCCCTTCGCCTCGCCCTCGGCGGTCAGCGCGCTGGCCGTACGGGCCACCTTGCTGCGGCTGCCGAAGATCCATTCGAGGATGTACGCGAAGAAGGCCAGGGTGTAGACGGCCATGGACGAGTAGATGAGCGTGTTGCTCATGCTCGCCAGGTGTTCGTTGGTGGCGACGGCCAGCTCGGTCGCGGCGGCGAGAGTCACTTCTCAGCCCCTTCGGGTACGACGGAAGATTCGGTGGATTCGTCGTCGGCGTCGGGGGCTCCCGGCGCCTGGTCGTAGAGGGTTCCGGCGAGGTCGCCCAGTTCCTCGGGCACCTTGGCGGACTCGCTGCGGCCGAGCCCGGCCATCTCGACGACCGTCACGCCGTCGGCGCCGCGCACCGCGCGCACCCACACCCGGCGCCGCTGGATGAACAGGGACGCGGCCAGACCGAAGATCGCCGCGAAGGCACCGCCGAGCGCCCAGCCGCTGCCGGGCTCCTGGACGATCTCGAAGCCGGCCCACTGCTTGATGTCCTTCTCGAAGGTGATCGAGCCGGCGCCGTTCGGCAGTGTCATCGTGTCGCCGGGCTGGAGCAGCTTCTTCAGCAGCTGGCCCTTGGAGTCCTTGAACTCCTTCATGTGCGTCTTGTCGAGCTGGTACACGCTCTGCGGGATGCCCGAGTTCACGCCGAGGTCGCCGTGGTAGGCGTTCACCGCGAGCAACGGGTTCACCAGCGCCGGGAACGCCGAGAGCATCGTGCCGCTCTTCGGGTCGAAGGTCGGCACGAAGAAGGCCTGGAAGCCGAGCTGGTCCGAGACGCCCTGCCCGTTCTTGTAGCCGTCCATCACCTTGATCACGCCGTTGGAGGTGACGTTGCCGTCGAGCGGCAGCAGCGGCACGGCGTCGTGGTAGACGACCTTGCCCTTGCCGTCGCGGACGGTGACGACGGGCGCGTAGCCGTGGCTGACGAGGTAGACCTTGGCGTCGCCGATGTGCAGCGGGGAGTTGACCTTGATGGTGGCCGACTGCTCCTTGCCGTACGCGCCCTTGCTGTAGTCGATGTTCGCCTGGTAAGTGCGCGGCGTGCCGCGGTTGGGGCCGCTGACCTCGTAGGTGCCGGTGAACTTCTTCAGGTCGAAGCTGAACGGTTCGAGGTCGTCGTTCTGGAACATGCTGCCGGACTTGAAGTCGTCGTACTGGAGGATCGAGTTGGAGAACCCGTCCCCCTCGACGACCAGCTTGGTGCCGTCCGACTTGTACATCTGGCCCCAGGCGAAGGCGATCAGCAGCACGATCAGGGCGACATGGAAGACCAGGTTGCCCAGTTCGCGCACATAGCCCTTCTCGGCGGCGACGGCGTCACCGGCGACATGGGCGCGGAACCGCCTCTTCTTCAGCAGCGCGAGCGCGGCCTCGCGGACCTTCTCGGGATCCTCGGTGGTGCGCCAGGTGGTGTAGGCGGGCAGCCGGTTCAGCCGCCTGGGCGCACCCGGCGGGCGGCCGCGCAGCTGGCCGACGAACTGCCAGGCGCGCGGGATGATGCAGCCGATGAGGGAGACGAAGAGCAGGATGTAGATCGCGGAGAACCACACCGAGCTGTAGACGTGGAACAGGCCGAGCTTGTCGTAGATCGGCGCGAGCGTCTTGTGGGCCTTGCTGAAGTCGTCGACCTTGTTGAGGTCGGCGCCGGACTGCGGGATCAGCGAGCCGGGGATCGCGGCGAGCGAGAGCATCAGGAGCAGCAGCAGCGCGACCCGCATGGAGGTCAACTGCCGCCAGAACCAGCGCGCCCAGCCGATGACGCCGAGGCCGACCGGGGCGGAGAGCTCCTCCTGTGGGGCCGTGGACAGCTGGGAGCCGGCCGCGCCCAGCTCCTCCCGGTCCCGGCTGCTCTTGTCGGTGTCGGTTGCGCTCATCGGTCAGATCCCCACAGTGAAGCCGTTGGACCAGGTCTGCATCTGCTGCACCAGACTGTCCCAGGCGCCGGTCAGCAGCAGCACACCGGTCGCGATCATCATCGTGCCGCCGATGCGCATCACCCACACATAGTGGCGCTTGACCCAGCCGAAGGCGCCGAGCGCCTTGCGGAAGGCGAGGGCGGCGAGCACGAAGGGCACACCGAGGCCGACGCAGTAGGCGATCATCAGCACGGCGCCGCGGCCGGCGCTCGACTGGTTCATGGAAAGGAGGTTCACGGACGCGAGGGTCGGTCCGATGCAGGGCGTCCAGCCGATGCCGAACAGGGCGCCGAGGACGGGCGCGCCGATCAGGCCGGCGGTGGGCCGCTTGTGGAAGCGGAACTCGCGCTGGGTGAGCCAGGGCATCAGCCCCATGAAGAAGACGCCCATGACGATCATGAGCACGCCGAGCACCTTGGACAGCGTGTCCTGGTACTCGCGCAGGGTGGAACCGAAGAAGCCGAACAACGCCCCGCCGGAGACGAACACGGCGCTGAAGCCGAGCACGAACAGCGCGGCTCCGCCGATCATCCGCCCGCGCCGGGCCTCGGCCAGATCGGTGCCGGCGACACCCGTGACGTACGAGAGATAGCCGGGCACCAGCGGCAGCACGCAGGGCGAGAAGAAGGAGACGAGCCCGCCGAGCAGGGCCACCGGCAGGGCGACGAGCAGGGCGCCGTTGAGCACCGTCTGGTTCTCGCCCGTCGCCGCGAGCGTCACGAGGGCACTCACGTCACTTCTCCGCGAGGACGGGCTTGAGCATCTTCAGCAGGGCGGTGTCGTCGAGCGCCTCCAGGGCCCGCGCGGCGACCTTGCCGTGCTTGTCGATGACGAGCGTCGAGGGGATCAGCTGGGGGTTGAGCGTGCCCTTCTTGAACCGGAGCATCAGCCTGCCCGTCGGGTCGTACAGGCTCGGGTAGGTGATCCCGTGTTCCTTCTCGAAGTTCACCGCGGGCGTGGTGCTGGTGTCCCGGGTGTTGATCCCGACGAACTGCACGCCCTTGCCCTCGTAGGTCTTCGAGACCTTGGCGAAGTACGACGCCTCTTCCCGGCACGGGCTGCACCACGAGCCCCAGACGTTCACGACGACGACCTGACCCTTGAAGGAGGCCACGTCGAGCGTCTTGCCGTCGATGGTCTGGCCGGACAGGTCCGGGGCGGCGTCGCGCTTGCCGAGGGGGGCGGTGGAGATGCCGTTGTTGCCGGTGACGAAGTTGGTGTTGCCACCGCCGCCGGAGGTGCCGCCCTTGCCGCACGCGGACAGGGTCAGGGCCGCGACAGCGGCTACGACGCTGAGCTGGGCGGCACGGCTACGGGTACTCATGTGAAAAGTTTCGCATGGCGGTTCCGGGGATTTCGCGCACCCCCCTGCCGGGCGGAAAACCGCATTTCAGGGCGTACTTACACGGGACATTTCCGGCAAGGAGGAACGTGCGCGGGACGTCAGGCGAGGAACGTCTTCCAGCCGCCGACGGGCGCCTGCCCGGGAGCCAGGGTGCGCAGCTTGGCCAGCACCTCGGGCTTCTGCACGTCGATCCAGTCGGCGAACTGCCGGAAGGAGACGAGGCGGACGTCGGCGCCCTTCTCCTTCGCCTGCGCGATGTGCTTGAAGGCCTTCTCGACGGCGTCCATGTAGATGCCGCCGTTCCAGTGCTCGAAGTGGTTGCCGATGAAGAACGGTGCCCGGTTCGAGAAGTACGCCCGCTTGAAGCCGGCGATGTACGCCCCGGCCGCCTGCTCGCGCCAGCCCGGGTAGTTGTAGGCCGGCGCCTTGGTCGTGTTCTGCGACTGGTTGAACATCATGTTGTAGTCCATCGAGAGGACCTGGAACTTCTTGCCGGGGAACGGGATCTCCTGGAGCGGGAAGTCCCACAGGCCGTGCTTCTTCACCGGCCACATCTGCAGACCGCCGGGCGAGGAGGCGTCGTAGCGCCAGCCCAGTTCGCGGGCGGTGGGCAGCAGGTTCTCCTGGTTGAGCAGGCAGGGCGTACGGCCGCCGACGAGTTCCTTGTCGTAGTCGAACGGCAGGGCCGGCATGTCGGTGAAGCCGGTGTTGGTCTTCCAGTTCTTCACGAAGGACTTGGCCTGCTTGATCTCGCTGTGCCACTGCTCGGGCGTCCACCACTTGACCGAGGTGTGGGCGTCGCCGCAGAAGTGGCCGTTGAAGTGGGTGCCTATCTCGTGGCCTTCGAGCCAGGCCCGGCGGACGTTGGTGATCGTCGCCTTGACGTGCTCGTCGTTGAGGTAGCCGATGTCGGAGGCGCCGATCCTGTTGTTCGGCGGGTTGTACATCCGCTTCTTCGACTCGGGCAGCAGGTACAGGCCCGAGAGGAAGAAGGTCATGCTCGCGCCGTGCTCCTTGGCCAGGTCCAGGAAGCGCGGAAAGAGGCCGTTGCCGACCTCGCCGGCGCCGTCCCAGGAGAAGACCACGAACTGCGGCGGGGTCTCGCCCGCCTCCAGCGGCCGGGGGGCGTCCGGCTGGTGCGGCTGCTTGCCGGTGAAGGAGGTGGAGCCGTCGCCGATGAGCTTGCCCTGGGGCGCGCCGCTCGCGTCGCCGCCCTGTCCGGACTTCCCGTCGTCGGAACCGCCCGAGCCGCCGGCGCCGCCGGACGACTTCTGGCTCCCGCAGCCGGCGAGGGTGGCGGCTGCAGCCGCGCCCGCGCCGAGGCCGAGTATTCCCCTGCGGGAGAGGGTGCGGGAGACGGTGCGCATGGAAGATCCCCGATTCGTCGCGCCTGTTGAGTCACTCAATGAGAGGGCACGACGGCCGGGGAGGTTCCGATAATTCTTATGCTTTTCGCAATAGTTGCGACAAAAACGATCTAAGTACTGTCAAAGACCGTCAGGAAATGACCATCAGGCTCCGAAGGCCTTGCCCTGAGCAGCGTTCTTGCCCTTCTGCGGCTTGGCACCGGCTCGCAGATGGGCCGGGACCAGATCGATGGCGGGCTCGCTGTAGCCGACCGACACGATCTTGTCACCGAGGTAGGTGAACGACGTCAGGGAGGCGAGGGTGCACTGCCGCTTGCGCGGATCGTGCCACAGCCGGCGCCGTTCCACATAGGACCGGACGATCCAGATCGGCAGCTGATGACTGACCAGCACCGCCTCGTGCCCGCGCGCCCTGTCCTTCGCCGCGTTCAGCGCGGCCGTCATCCGCACGACCTGGTCGATGTACGGCTCGCCCCAGGACGGCCGGAACGGGTTGACGAGGTGCTTCCAGTTCTCGGGACGCTGCAGCGCGCCGTCCCCCACCCCGAAGGTCTTGCCCTGGAAGACGTTGCCGGCCTCGATGAGCCGCTCGTCGGTGTCCAGGTCGAGCCCGTGCACCTTGGCGATCGGCGTGGCCGTCTCCTGCGCCCGCTCCAGCGGCGAGGCGCAGACATAGGTGATGTCGCGGGGCGCGAGGTGCTCGGCGACCCGGTCCGCCATCTGCCGGCCCAGCTCGGAGAGGTGGTAGCCGGGCAGCCGGCCGTACAGGATCCCGGTCGGGTTCTCCACCTCGCCGTGCCGCATCACGTGAACGACGGTGACGTCCTTGCTGCCGTTGAAGGGGGTGCTCACGCGGTGGCCTCCGCAGCCGCTCGGGCCGCCGCCGGAAGGGCGTCGGCGATCTTCTGGACGGCCCGCTCGTCATGGGCCGTGGACACGAACCAGGACTCGAAGGACGACGGCGGCAGATAGACGCCGTTCGCGAGAAGGGAGTGGAAGAACGCGGTGAAGCGGTACGACTCCTGGCGCTTGGCGTCCTCGTACGTCCGCACCGTCCGGTCGGTGAAGAAGACGGAGAACATGTTGGACGCGTGCTGCACCCGGTGCGCGACGCCCTCCTTGCTCAGCGCCTCGCCGACCAGGCCCTGGATCTGCGCGGACACGGCGTCGACCGTCTCGTACGCGGCGTCGTCCAGCAGCCGCAGCTGGGCGAGCCCGGCGGCGGTGGCGACGGGGTTCCCGGACAGCGTGCCGGCCTGGTAGACGGGCCCGGCGGGAGCGAGGTGCGCCATGACGTCGGCACGCCCGCCGAAGGCGGCGGCCGGGAAGCCGCCGCCCATGACCTTCCCGAAGGTCATGAGGTCGGGCTTGACCCCCTCGACCCCGTACCACCCGGCGCGGCTGGTGCGGAAGCCGGTCATGACCTCGTCGGAGATGAAGAGGGCGCCGTTCTTGTGGCAGGCGTCCCTGAGCCCCTGGTTGAACCCGGGGTCCGGCGGCACGACGCCCATGTTGCCGGGCGAGGCCTCGGTGATCACACAGGCGATCTCACCGGGGTGCCGGTGGAAGGCCTCCTGCACGGCCTCCAGATCGTTGTACGGCAGCACGATCGTGTCGCCGGCCTGGGCACCGGTGACACCGGGGGTGTCGGGCAGCGCGAAGGTCGCGACCCCGGACCCGGCGGCGGCGAGGAGGCTGTCCACGTGGCCGTGGTAGCAGCCCGCGAACTTGATCACCTTGGACCGCCGGGTGAACCCGCGGGCCAATCGGATGGCGCTCATGGTCGCCTCGGTGCCGCTGCTGACGAGCCGCACCTGCTCGACGGGCTCGACCCGGGCGACGATCTCCTCGGCGAGCGCGACCTCACCCTCACCGGGCGTGCCGAAGGACGTACCGTGCGCGACGGCCTCCTGGACGGCGGCGATGACCTCGGGGTGCGCGTGCCCGAGGATCATCGGCCCCCAGGAGCACACGAGGTCGACGTATTCGCGCCCGTCGGCGTCGGTGAGGTAGGCCCCCTTGCCCGACACCATGAAGCGGGGCGTACCGCCGACGGCGCGGAAGGCGCGCACCGGGGAGTTCACACCGCCCGGCGTGACGGCGGAGGCGCGGTCGAAGAGCGCCTGGGAGACGGGCGCGTCGTAGGGATAGGGCGTTTCGCTCAGGGCACTCATGGTGTGCGGCTTCTCCGGCTTCTCGGACTCCGGTGACGTGGGTGACCTCCTCAGGGTAGGCCGCGGTTCGCCCGGCGAGCGGCCGACCTCCGGATCGAAGCCGCGCCATCTGCGAGACTGAGATCTGATACACACAGCTCATGGACACGTAGTAGTCCACGTAGTGGTCAGGGGCTGTTGAAGATCCTGCGGACTGGTGTTTCACCGCACGTTTCGGCGGGCGGCCGTGGGGGAGGTCACTGACACGATGATCGGGTTGCGCGGCGGGGGCCACGGGTCCTAGAAAAGCAGTCGGGTGGAGATATGCATCGCGGTGGCGGACTGGGCGAGGGGACTGATGACCTGGGTCCTCGACGCGCCCGGCGGGGAAGGCACCGGCGCGACGCGGAGGAGACGACCGAAGCACGTCGGGCTGACGCGCATCAGGCGCACGGCGCACCGGGCGACCGCCTCGGAGCGGGGAGCAGGAATGGTGGTCGGGTGGGGGTGACGTACAAATACTTCGGGGCGCCGGACGGCGCGACCGCGGCCCGCGTCCCCATCTCGATGCGTCCCGAGGAACTCGGCGGCGACGAGCTGGGCATGAACGGCATGTTCACCAAGATCAAGCCGGAGACGATGGCCGCGATGGTGCTGACGGGCATCGAGGGCGTCCCCCTGCACAAGGTGCCGCCCCTCGAACTGGTCGTCCTGCACCCCGACTACGCGGTCGTCAGACTCCCCATGACGGTCGTCGACCCCCTGCGCGGCATCGGCGAGGAGGCGGTCGGCGCGGCCGCCTTCATCTGGTCCACGGTCCCGGACCGCGGCGGCCCACGGGACGCCTTCAACGTGTACCAGCTGCTGCACGAGTGGCAGGACTTCAGCCACCGGCTGCATGAGGCGGGGCATCAGCCGTATTGCTTGGTTTGGCCCTGATCTGGGGTTTCGTGGTGTTCGGGCGGGGCTTTCGGGTCCTGCTCTTGCTGGTGCCTGAGGGGGTCCGTCAGGCGGCCAAGGCACATTGAGGGCACATGGGTTTGGACGGGGGTACTGTTGTGCCCTGGGCGGCGGGCGGCTCGCCGTCGTCCTCCGCCTCGGCTTCCGTAAGGGCGTCGTCGATCACCTTGCGGGTGCGGGTCTCGCTGGACGGCAGCAGGTGCGTGTACGTCCGCAGGGTGAAGCCCGGGTCCGAGTGGCCGAGGTACTCGGAGAGCGCCTTGATGCTCTCCCCCGCGTCCAGGAGCACGGAGGCGTACGCGTGCCGGAGGGCGTGCATGCCAACGCCCTGCACCTTCAGGAGGCCCGAGCGGCCATCGCCCTCTTGGGGGACGCGGTCACGCCCGAGGGACTTCGGGCTGCCGTCGCCCGCAGCAGGCCGATCCCTGGGACGCCCGGATGCTGCCGACCGATTGGCGAGGGTGTTGCTGGGGGCGGCCATCGGGTAATGCTGGGCGTTGTCCACACCCGTCGGCGGCGCACGACGGGCCCAGCAGCCTGAAGGCCGGGGCAGTTGTCGTAGCACTGGGCGCCGTCTGGCTGTCACACGGTCGACGCGATGAGCCGTATGACCTATGCGCACACCGGCCTGATCGGTCACGCCCCGGAGAATGGCGACCGCGACGAGGCGAGCGCTGGGCCCGGCCGATGGCCGCGACCGATGGAGAGCCCGGACCGAGGGTTCCTGCGCCCCGCGCCAGCCCGTAATCAAGGCCCCCGTAGGCGGAAAATCACCTCGAACAACTGTGCGTTGATCGGATAGCGTGACCCCCGATCGGCCGACGTCGCGCCTGACCAGCGCTGGATGACGGGCGGCCGGACTACGGAGGGGAAAACAACTTGAAGAGGACAACTGTCCGTCGTCTCACACGGACGGGCGCCACAGTCCTGCTCGCTGCCACGGTGATGGCCGGCACCGTGGCCGGCGCGTCTGCAGCCGACGGCTCACCCACCACACCCGCGGAACCGGCACCGCGCATCGTCAGCGCAGCCCAGTACACCGCCGAAGGCGGCGCGGACCCGAGGTCCATGGCGCCTGTCGGCGAGGTGTCGTCGGCACAGGGCGCCAGCGTGCAGGAACTCACCAACCTGTTGACCAAGACGACAGGGCTCGAACTCCTGCAGGCGCCCGCGGTCGCGGACTACGAGAAGGTCGGCCAGTCGCTCACGTTCAGTCTCGGGGACGAGAACGCTCTGCGCCCACTCAACATCACTCGCCTGACCGTCCACGGAGACGTGCCGTCCTCGGTGCTCTCATCCGATGGCGACACGACGCAGACGACCACGCTGCCCAGCGGCAGTGAGCTGTTCACCGCCGTGGGCAGCGACGGCGTGAGGATCAGTACTCTGTCCCGGGACGGCCAGCTGACCCAGTGGGAAGCCCCGGCCATCTCGGCGCAGCACACCTACAGCACCGCGGACTTGGTGCGCTGGGCCACCACGGTGGACGAGCGGAATATCGCGGCCGCGAACTCCCCGACTCCAGGCGTCACCCAGGCAGCCAAGCCTCACTGCCAGCTGACACACAGCAAGGCTCCCTATCTGCACGGGGGTTGGCAGACCATCCAGGCTGATGCGCAGATGCTGTGCAACCAGCGAGGCAAAGGCAACTTCGAAGCCTCGCTGCGCCAGTACCAGGGGCTCGGCATCTGGAGGACCAAGGACGCCCGGGGGTACACGAACTCGCAGGGCCAGATCTTCTCGCTCCTCCTGCACTACGAGTGCTCACAGCTCACCACCAGTGGGTGGATCTACCGTGAGGACATCGGTAACGCGACCCTGCGCAACGGCAACGGCTACTGGGGGGATCACAACATCTGGTCCAACACGGCCACGATCCACTGCGCATAGAACGCCCTTCCCCTCAGCGGCTATCGTGGGTGCGCGGGGATAAAGGCCAGGCGCACTCTGATGAATGGGGAAACGGGTGCAGAACGAGCAACGCCGCCCTGATTCGGCGGACCTCGTCGTGGCCGGGTGCGGATGGCTGCTCATCGTGGCCGTGATCTCCCTGCCCGGCCTCCTGTTGAAAGACGGACCGCTGACCGCTTACATGGCCGTTGTGGGCGGGCTCATCGGATTCCTCTGGGCGCGCAAGAGGCTGCACCGCTGACAGGCCCTGTTCTCTGACCGGAATCACCCTGGGCAAGCCGGAACCCCCGGCTTGCCCAGGACGGGGCGGGCGGGCCTGTTGAGGTTTTCGGTTCCTGTTGGCTTCATGACGAGGCGCCGGACGAGTCCGGTCTCAGCGATCAACCTGTCGAGCAGGCCGGGCTGGTTCGCATGACACGGGGATACACCCACCAGGGAGTCACCATCACCTCGACCCGAAGCCCGCGATATCGAGGTCTTCGGTGCTGCGGCCGGCCCCGGCGAGGTATCCCGTCGACGGGATAGCCCCAACCTGTATGCGGCTAGCCGAGATGTCCCACCCTGACGGCTGTGACGAAGCCCGCCCAGTCGGGCATGCCGAAGAGCAGCACGGGCCCATCGGGGTTCTTGCAGTCCCGGACGCCGATCCCGTCGGAGAAGCCGGCGACTTCGACGCAGTACGAGTTCTCGTTCAGGCTGTACGAGCTCTTACGCCAGGCACTCCGTGGTGTGTGTTGAGACTTCGTCGACGCCTTCCACAGACTCACGTCGTGCCGGTGCCGATCCGGTAGACGATCTTCTCGTTGTCCTCGTCGAACCCGAGTGATCCGTAGAAGGTGCGCGCATCCGAGTTCACCCGGTCCGTCATCCATTCCAGGCGGGTGCAACCGGGGCGTGCAGTGGCGATGCTGCGGAGTTCGCTCATCAGCTGGGCGCCGATGCCCTGCCGTCGCAGGGTGTCGCGGACGTACAGCTCCTTGAGGAAGAGGGAGTGGGTGGAACCGGCGCTCGGCCAGAGAAACGAGTATGCGGCGAGGCCCACGATGTCGCCTGTCCCGTCTTCAACCACCAGGGCGGAAGCCAGGGGCGGCGCCCCGAAGAGCGCCTCTTCGACCTGTGCCTGACGCTCGTCGAACGGCTGGATGTCGGCATCTGTGGTGCCGTAGAAGCGCTCGATCTCCTCGATCAGCCTGGCCAGCTGTCGGACGTCGTTCTTCTCGGCTGGCCGGATCGTCACGGTCATCGGCGTACAGCTCCTCTCATTCGGGGTGCCTCGGGCGGGCGGCGGTGCGGCTAGGGGGCGGCTGGCATGGCAGCATCCAGCGCCCAGCCGTGCCGCTGTAGAGAACCCTGGACGTGCCGAATGAGATACGCCAGGTCCGCGCAGTACACGGACGGGTTCCGGTACCCACGGTCCGCGCTGAAGCGGTGCGGCAGGTAACCGCCGCCGCACACCGCCACCAGGGGACAGCTCTGGCACTCCGCGGCGAGTGCGACCGTCCCCTCCTGCTGGCGGTGCTGGAGCTTGGGATGGCGGACAGCCGCGTCGAAGGAGTCGTCGAAGACGTCGAGCCCGAGGCTGGTGGCGCCCTCCTCGACGGAGCGGAGGGTGTCCACCCCCTCGATGCCGCCGTCGGACTCGACCACGACGCTGGTGGGCGGAGCCAGCCCGAGCGTCTCCACCGAGCTGCGCACGCCGGAGCTCAGCGCGACGATGTCCTCCAGCATCCGGACGCTGTGCTGGTGGCCCGGGTGGTTGAGCCAGGCGTCATAGACCTGGCTCATCCAGAGCCCGTACTCGGGCACGCTCGGGTCGTTGCGATGGGGTGGATCGTCGTGGGTTCCGTGTGGGAAGCCGAAGTCGATCACTGGGGGCTCGAAGGAGGCCAGGTAGTCGTGGACCTCGACCGGGTCGTTGGCTAGGTCCACGACGGCGAGCAGTCCTGTGAACAGATGGGGCCGGGACCGCAGGAGTTCGATGCCGTGCACGGTGGAGGCCGAGCTGGATCGCCCGTGGTGGGTGAGCCGGTGCCGGTCGTTCGCGGTCGGCGGCCCGTCGAGACTGACGCCCACCACCACCCCGTGCTGCTCGAAGAGGTCCAGCCACGCCTCGGAGAGCAGTGTCGCGTTGGTCTGGAGCTCGAAGTGCACCTCGGTGTTCGCGGGAATCCCTCCCCGAACAGCAGCCAGGAGATCGGTCATGTGCCGGACACCGGCGAGCAGCGGTTCTCCGCCGTGCAGCACGACATGGACGGCCGAGAGACCATGCGCCATGACGTGCTCGCCGATCCTCCGGGCTGCGGCTCGGGCTACGTCCAGGCCCATCCGGGCGGGCAGGTGCCGCGCCGCCTGGTCCTTGGAGTTGAAGACGAAGCAGTAGTCACAGTCGATGTTGCAGCGGTTGGCGATCTTGAGGATGAACGTCCGGAAGGGAACGGCGACTTCGAGCCTCGTCATCAATGGCAGGTGCTCAGAACGGCCAAGGCCAGATGAGCGACGCGGCGTGGGCGCCGTCGCCGACGCGGTTCGTCGCGGCCTGTTCGGCCGCCCGGCGCTGCTGTACTCGGGCGGCGACGCGCTCCAGGACCAGGTTGCCCCGGGCGGGCTGCTGACCGGTGGGGGCCATGGCGTGCGAAGGGGAAAGGGACGTATGTGACGGCATCCAACGCTCCTCGTGGAGAACGTGCCCGAGACATGACGGGCGCGGTGCGACGGCGGTGGTTGAAGGCGACAGAACGGCTCGCAAGGTAGCAGCCCAGCCACTCACCGCAACACAGGTAAAATGGCCACGGTCTTGGCTCATCCCGCCTGCGACGCCAGGAAACGCTCGATGCCGTCAGCCGGCGAACTCAGGCCCAACTGCCGGTATATGGACTGGGCTTCGCGCAGCGGTCCCTCTGCCTGTTCGGGGCCATCGACCACCCAGTTACAGCGGCCTACTCCCTCCAGTGCTCGTGCCTCCTCCAACGGACACCGGATGGCCTGGGCCATCGCCAGCGCCTGTTCGAAGCGGCGGCGCGCCACGCCCAAGTCGCCGGACGTACGCAGCAGGATTCCCCAGTGGTTCAGGACCTCCGATTCACCACAGCGATCGCCGAGTTCGCGGAGGATGCCGAGGCTCTGCTCGAACGCCTCAACAGCACCATCCCGGTCGCCGACAGCCGCGCGAGCGGCCCCCAACTCGCCGAGCGCGGCGGCCTCGCCCCCGCGGATGCCGAGATCGTGGTATGTGTCCAGGGCTTCCTCCAGCACGCGCATCGCCGTCATCGTGTCTCCAGTCAGGCGGTCCAGTACGCCGAGATGGCGGGTGCAGTTCGCGCGCCCGAACCGTTCGCCGAGTTCGGTGAAGTACTCCAGGGCCTGGGTGTGGGAGTCGCGCGCGCCGTCGAGGTCGCCGGTGAGCCGCCGTACGACGCCCAGTTCGTTGAGGGCGTACGCCTGGTGGACCCGGTCGTCGAGTTCTTCGTAGATGCCAAGTGCTTCACGGTGCCGTTGCGCGGCCCGCTCGTACTCGCCCATAAGGCAGTGCACGACGCCCAGATCCCGCAGGGAGTTCGCCTCCCCATACCGGTCGCCGAGCTCACGGTAGAGCGACAGGGCCTCCGACTGGGCCTCGATTGCCGCGTCGAAGTCGCTGGTCTGGCGGCGCACCATGCCGAGGTCGGCGAGCGCGTTGGCCTGTCCGAGCGGGTCACCGACTGCGCGGTAGAGGGCGAGGGCCTCGGTCTGGGCGCGGGTGGAGGCGTCGTTGTCCGCGGTCAGATACCAGACGATGCCGGCCTGGTTCAGGGCGTCAGCCTTGCCGCGCAGGTCGCCGACCGCTTCGTACCGCGTCACGGCCTCGTTGAGAGCCTCGGTCGCCTCGGGGTAGGCGGCCATGAAGCGCCGTATGACGCCGAGTTCGGTCAGCGCGTCGGCCAGTGCTCGCTGGTCGCCGGTGTGCCGGGCGGCCTCGGCGGCGGTCCGGTGCAGCCCCACGGCCTGGTCCCAGGGGCCGGCCTGCCGCAGGAAGGGTGCCATGGCCGCCGCCAGGCTGATCACCAGGTCGTGCAGGGCGAGGGCGTTCGCCCGCCGGATGCAGGCCAGGATGTTGGGCCGCTCGTCCTCCAGCCATCTCAGTGCAGCCGGGCGCGACTCCAGGGGCGGGGTTTCCACCTCGCCGGCATCGTCCGGCGGAGGTGAAGCGACCGCGCCGCTTCGGGCGATGTGATCGTTAGCGACGGCGAGAGCGGCCAGATAGTAGGTGCCCACACGCCGGACGGCCTGTACGTGGTCCATGCTGCCTCCTTCGTCAGCGAGACCGCGGGCGTAATCGCGCAGGAGGTCGTGAAGCCGGTAACGGCTTCCCGGATGCTCGTCGATCAGGTGGGCGTCGTAGAGCGCGTCGAGCTGGTCGCGGGCGCCCGCCACCGTGACCGCGGCGAGCGCCGCCCCCACGAAGGCGTCGAGATCCGTACCGGGGTAGTGACCGAGGGCCCGGAAGAAGCGCTGCAACTCTGCTTTGAGGTCCTGATAGGACAGGTCGAAGGTCGCGGCGACCGCACGCTCCCCAGCCCGCAGTTCGCCCAGCCGGTCCCGGGCCGCGACGAGCCTCGCGTGCAGATCTGCAGCACTCCACGAGGGGTGATGCCGCAGTCGCGCAGCGAGCAGCGATACCCCGAGCGGCAAGTACCCGCACAGCCGTACCAGTTCCCCGAGCACGTCCCGGTCGAGTGCGTCGGCCGACCGGCCGCTGAGCCGTACGAACAGATCGACCGCGTGATCCGGTGGCAGCGCCTGAACCGGCAGCACCACCTCCTCCTGGGCGGCCAGCCGTTTGCGGGACGTCACCAGAACCAGGCATTCGCTCTCGCCAGGGAGCAGCGGCTCCAGCTGCCGGTAGCTGCCCGCGTTGTCGAGAATGAGCAGCGCCTTCTTCCCTGCGAGCCGACTGCGCCACATAGCGGCCCGAGCCTCGATCACTGCTCCGACGTCGTCACCGACGGGGATCTGCTGCGTCGGCACGCCGGCGGCGGCGAGCAGCGAGGCCAGAGCCTCGGTGGCCTGCACCGGGCTGCGTCCGGGAGTGTGCCCGTTGAGGTTCACGAAGAGCTGTCCGTCCGGGAACCGCTCCGACAGGACGTGCCCCGCGTGCACGGCGAAGGCGGTCTTCCCGACGCCCGGCATGCCGTCGATCACATGGACGGGGAGACCTTCGCCGGTTTCCTGCGCGGCACGGACCGACTGGACCAGCGACTCCAGCTCGGCGGACCGGTTGGTGAACGCCGAGGTGTCGCGAGGCAGCGACCGCAGCACCAGGGCGGCGCCGGGCGGGCCCGACCCGTCGTCCGCTCGGAGCAAAGGCTCGGGGTCCTGCCGCGAGGGCCGACGATCGTCCAGCACAGTAAGGACCGCGGCCAGTGCGGCCGCGATCACCCCCAGCATGACGAACGACAGCCAAGGATGCTTCTGTAACCATCCCAGCCAGGACGGCCAATGAGACTGCGCCGACACCGCGTTCGTCACCAGACCCACGAGCATCGTGGTGACCGCGCCGCCACCGGCGACGACAGCGAGTGCCGCGCCGCGCCGCATCCTCATGCCCGCGGCTCCGCAGTCCCACTGCGCGAAGAGCGTCTCGGTGGCAGCGAATCTTGATCCTGCGGGGCTCCTGACCTCGGCACCCCTCTTGTCGCCGTGCGGAGTGAGCAGCGAGCTGGTCGGCACGGCACATACAGGTGCACCCAGATCACGTACACACCCCCGGATCGCGCTGATCTCGACGCCACATCGGTAGTAAGCGGACCAGCCGCAACGGACCCGGTCAAGGTCACCTCTGCGCCACCCGCTGTCAGGTATCAGCCATTCAGAACGGCAGCGCACGCACCTGAGTACAAGTGCTCATGCGCTCCATCACGCCGGGGGGGTTGGGTGATGGCATGCCTGATGAGCCGCTGGCTTCCTGGCTGCGGGCGGAGCGGCCTCCATGAATGGCCTGTTCTCGGCCGCTCGCTGCTACGAGGCGACCGTGGCCTGTCACTGCTGGTAGCTAAAGTTGCTGGTGCGGATGTGAGCAGTCGGTTGTTCTGACGATAGGGGGAGGGTGTTGTGCTTCCGAGCGATGGCGGGTCGACGTCGGGCACGTCGTCGTGGGCGTCCGGCCTGTTCGACGCGGCACGCGAAGCCGTCGCCGATGTGGCCACGGAACTGTCGTCCTTCACCACCTTCCAGAAGCGCGTCGACGCCCTGATCCACGACCTGAAGGGCTCGCAGGCAGGCCCAGGCAAGATCGGGCAGGAGCAGCTCGCACGCCATCAGTTAGGGGGCGGCGCCGGGGCGTGGGCGGAGGCGGCCGGGCTGTTCAGCACGTACGAGACGGTGATCAGCGAGCTGGAGACGCTGTCGAAGCTGCTGTCGGACTCCATGGAGGGCATGAACATCGCGGTCATGGCCTCGCACAAGGGCTACCAGAACGTCGACCTGGACGTCCGCGACCGCATGGCGGCGATCAGCGCGGAGACGACGAAGAACTACGGCGGCGGCTACGACCCCGAGGGGCCGAGCAAGGCCCACAGCAGCGGGAACGGGACGCAGACCGGGCAACCGTCGAAGCCGGCGCAGGCGGATGGCGACGCGGGCGGTTCGATCTGATGGGACGGACGGGAGCGGGGGAGTTCTGATGCCTGGCAAGGGATCCGGCGGCGGTACGTCCTTCGAGGGCATGAGCCATGAGCAGATGCTGGCGTGGCTCGACGAGGCCGACCCCGGCATGGTGCAGGCCGCCGCGGACCGACTCGCCGCGGCCGCCAAGGAGATCCGCAAGATCGCCGAGGAGCTCAAGGTCCGTCCGCAGTGGGTGGAATGGAAGGGCGAGGGCGCGCACGCGTTCCGTACCTGGTCCGCCGACCTGGCCAACTCCACCCTGCGGCTTGGTGACTTCAGCGATGGCGCTGGGAAGTGGCTGAGCGAGGCGTCCGGGGCGATCGCGCACGCGCAGGTATCGATCCCGCGCGACACCAAGGGCGCGCAGGCGAACCTGGACGCTGCGAACGCGGCGCACAACGACCCGGACGCGGCGGCGGTCAGCGCCAAGGCCAAGAGCGAGCTGGCTGCGCTGGCGGCACACAAGGAGAAGGTCCGCCTGGAGGCGGCGGCGCAGATGCGGAAGCTGGGGCAGACCTACGAGTGGTCGGCCACGCAGATGAACGGGCTGGAGCGGCCGAAGTTTCCGCCGCCGCCGAAAGCGATCGTGCCGCCGTCGGGATCCCTGACCTTCGGCCGGGATAGCAGCGTCGTTGGCCCGGCGAGAAGCGGCGTCGGCCATGCTCCCGCGGTGAGTGGCGTGTCCTCCCATGCAGTCGCCCAGGGACCGGCACCGCACTCAAGCTCTGCCTCCGTATCGCAGCCGACAACCTCGCCCGATCACGTCGGCACCTCACAGCATCCTCCGGTGGGGAATGCCGAACCACCTGCCCGGATGGGCATCGACTCCGTGGGCACGTTGCCCCATGCCCCACACACGGTGGCGAGCACGCCTACGAGCACGCCCAGTGGTCTACCTGGCGCCGGCCGGATCGACGGCCCCGGTCCGGCGCAGCCTACGATCATCCCTCCCGCGTTCGGGAGCGGCGCCAGAACAACTGCGGGTCCTGTCAGGCCGGTAACTGGCACGGTGACGCCGGGCAAAGACGTTGCTGGTCCTCTGCAACGAGGAGGAATGCCAGCGCAACGAGTAGGAATGCCAGCCGGTCCGGCAGAGCCGGGGCGGGAGACGATTCCCGGACGGCCCCTCTTGGCGCCAGGCGAGGAAGTCCCGACGCCGAATCCCGGACGCATGCCAAGCGGCGGCAATGGCATTGTCGGGGGCCGTCCGACCACGCCTTCTACGGGCCGGCCGACAGGGGCCATCCCCCGCGGAACGGTGGTGGGTACGGAGGGGCCGACCGCCCGCGGCCCTGTTGGGCGTCCTACGACAGGCACCGGTGAGCCTGCGCCCCAGCCGGTTGGTCGCGCCGCTGGGGTCTCCGGTGGTCGCACCGCCTCGCCCTACGGAAGGGTCGTCGGCGGCAGCACGCAGGAGTCGTCTCGGGGTTCCCTTGACTCGGGAGCTCCTGTGCGAGGGGGTATCTCCGGTGGGGCGCCCGCCCCCAAGCGGTCAGGCAGCACGCGCGTCAATGCGACTCCGAGGGAGACGTCATCAGCGTCTTCAGATCAACCACGCAGCACTGCAGCCACGCCTGGCGGCCGCCAATCCAAGCAGCAGCGTAATCGGAAGGACGACCGCCGTTCCGCTCGTCCGACCAACGAGTGACCGCCTGCGAACAGCGAAGGAAAGCCCATGCTCTTCAAGAGGACCCGACTGGGGCGCCGTAAGGCCGCGGCAGCAGCCCTGCTGTGCCTGCTGCTGGTAGGTGCCGCGGGCCAGCCGGCGTACGCGGACGGGATGCGTGCGCAGCAGTGGTTCCTCGACGCCATGAAGGCGGAGCAGATGTGGCGCACCAGCACCGGCACGGGCATCACGGTCGCCGTGATCGACACGGGAGTGGACGCAGAAAACCCTGACCTGAAGGGGCGCGTCCTGCGTGGAAAGGACTTCGCCGAGGGCCAGGCAGGAGACGAGCACACCGACTACGACGGTCACGGAACGAGCATGGCCGGTCTCATCGCCGGAACCGGAGCCGCAGACGGCGGAAACGGCACGTTCGGGCTCGCTCCGGGGACAAAGATCCTTCCGGTACGTATGCCGAAGTCCACAACGGCGACCAACGAGGCGGCGTCCATCGAGCAGTTCAACCTGGTCCTCCCGAAGGCGATTCGCTACGCGGCGGACGCGGGCGCACAGGTCATCAACATCTCGATGGGGGCGGAGCAGGGTTCGCCCGACGTAACCGCCGCGGTCAAGTACGCCTTGAGGAAGGGCGCATTGGTCTTCGCGGGCGTTGGCAACAGCGGCGACAAAGGGAATCCGGTCGAGTATCCCGCAGCGACGCCTGGTGTCGTAGGCGTGGCAGCGGTGGGCAAAGACCTCCGGCGTACTTCGTGGTCCGAGTACGGCCCCCAGGTGGACATGTCCGCTCCAGGCGCTGACATGGTCGCCGCTTGCACCAGCACGACAGGCTTCTGCAAGACCGACGGCACCAGCGAAGCCACCGCCATCGCCTCCGCCAGCGCCGCCCTGATCTGGTCCAAGCACTCGAACTGGACCAACAACCAGATCCTCCGCGTCATGCTCAACACCATCGGCGCCCCCACGGACGGATCCAGGCGCAACAACTCCATCGGCTACGGCATTGTTCGGCCACGCGTCGCCCTGCAGAACCCCGGAAACCCGGGGCCTGCCAACGTGTACCCGCTGCCCGACCTCGCGGCCGCGGGGGCGTCAGCTTCCCCGTCCGCGAGCACATCCGCGGCGTCCGGCACGGGCACTCGGGCAAAGGGGGACGATTCCGCGGCCGACGCTTCCTCCTCAAAAGACAGCGGTAACGGCGGTCTCTGGATCGGAATTGGTATCGGCGCCGTATTGCTGCTCGGTGGGGTATTCGGAGCTGTGGTCGCCGTCAAGCGCCGACGCCGCTTCGCTTGACGGAACCTGTCGAAGAACTGTTGTACGTGGAAAACAGGCCAAGCTCGCCATATATGAGTACCGATACTCAGCCACTCAGTACGCGTACTCAGGTGTTCCCGGGACCAAATCAATAGGCTGACGCACCGCGGCAACACAACGCATCACGAAACACCACGTCGCCGCCACGAAGAGGGGGAGGACCACACCGATGGCGTGGGACGAGTGGGAGCAGCTCAAGGCAGGTGCGGCCCAGCGGATGCAGATCGACCATCTGGCCGATCCGGGAGGCGGAGGATCGAGCGGTGCCTCTGGTGGGTCGGCTCCTGATCTGAAGGCGTCGAAGGGTCCGTGGACCAAAGCTTCCGGCGTGGCTCAGGATTTGCGGACGGTCACGAACGCGGGGCTGACTGCGCTCAAGACGGCACACCAGGGCGTCAAGGGCGGGACCGACGGGTTTACGAGCACCGCGGCGCTGAACGAGCTCCTGCCCACCTGGGAGAAGCGGCTGACCTCGGTGCGCAACGAATGCGACCGGTTACACGGCGCGCTCGCCAAGACCGGCCGGGACTTCGGCGAGCTCGATCCCGCCGTCGCCGGCAAGGTCAACGGCGTGAAGGCCGGCGGCAACACACCCGATTGGGCGCGGTGAGGCAAGCATGCCCACATGGCAGCAGCTGCGCGACGCGAAGTTAACCGAGTACCAGGACGCGGCCGACGGCTGGAGCATGGTCAGCAACCGCGCCGACGCCGCGCGCATCCGGGCCGACCAGGAGATGGCCGCCCCGCTCCGTGCCACGCAGAAGGGTGAGGCGCAGACCTCGGCCGAGCGGGATCTGACCCAGCTGGGCCGGAACTACCAGTACATCCACAGCGAATGCGGTCTCGTCCGTACGGCCTTGAACGCTCTCGCCTCGGAATTATCCGGTGCCCAGAAGAAGCTGAAGCAAGCCCTCGACGACGCGGCCCATCTCAAGTTCACGGTCAACGAGGACGGCTCGGTCGCGTATCCGAGGAGCACCGAGCTTCCTATGGCCCCCGGTACCTCCGCCGGTACCGGAACCGCCAAGTCGGGCGCCCCTGTCCCGTACCTGCCGGGTGTGGGCGAGGCGAACGGCGATCCCAACAAGGGCAAGGCCGAGGACATCGCCGAGCGCATCTCGCAAGCAGTGAACAGCGCCATCGAGATCGACAACCGGTACGCGAAGACCCTGCGCGAGCTGAAGGCACCAGACGGCCTGGCCGTGACCGACGACATGCTCCTGGACGAGGCCCACGACATGGGCGACGTCCAGAAGACCGTCGGCACCTATCTCAGCAAGGACAGCATTCCGCAGGGCAAGTCCCCGGCCGACAACAAGAAGTGGTGGGACGGCCTCACACAGCAGCAGCGCGAGGAGTACCAGACGCTGTACCCGGCCGAGATCGGTGCGCTCGACGGCCTACCGACCGTGATCCGCGACTCCTCCAACCGAACCGTGCTGGACGAGGCCCGCGCCCAGGTCCAGCACAACCTCGACAAGCTGGGCCCGGAGCCGGAAAAGCAGATCGTCACCGCGGGCGGGATCATCACGAACCCGGAATGGACCGCGTGGAACGCCATGGGCGGCAACAAGTACAAGGACCAGCTCAAGGGCATGGACGCCATCCAGTCCCGCTTCGACCAGACCGGCATCGACGACCTGCCCCCGGCCTACCTGCTGGGCTTCGATCTCAAGGGCAACGGACACGTCATCCTGGCCAACGGTAACCCGGACACGGCGGACAACACGGCAGTATATGTACCAGGGACCTTTTCGAAGCTCGCGGGCGACAAGGGCGACATCCAACGCATGCAAGACGTGTGGGACGTCAGCAACCAGTTGTCCCCCAGCAAGACCACCTCGACCATTACCTGGATCGGATACGACGCCCCTCAGAGCCTCGCCCCCGAGGCCATGGAGCAGCACTTCGCCTACGAGGGCGCGCCCAAACTGAACAACTTCCTGGACGGTCTGCAAACGGTCCAGGGCGGCCCGGACGCCGGCCACACCACCGTCATCGGCCACAGCTACGGCTCCACCCTCGTGGGCGCCGCGTCCAAGGCTCCGGGACACTTCGCGGCGGATGACATCGTCGTGGCGGGCAGCCCAGGCATGCTGGTCGGCGACGCGAGCGACCTGGACGTCGGAAAGAACCACGTGTGGGCCGAGGCAGCACACGACGACCCGGTCCCGCTGGGCGGCAAGATCGCCCACCTCGGCGGGTACAAGTGGGGCGTCCAGACCTTCCACGGGCTGCCGTACGACGCCGGTTATATCCAGACAGTCCCATCCGACGAGGCGTTCGGTGCGCATCGCATGGCCGTCGACACAGGCGGCCACAGCGGCTACTGGGATAAAGGCTCGTACAGCCTCTTCAACCAGGGCGCTGTAGTTACTGGACGGTACAACCAAGTTGTCTACCCGTAAGGTGATGCCGATGCGTAGCCCAGCAAAGAAGCGGTACCGAGGGGCCTCCATCGGTCTTGCCGCCGCAGTCGCAGTTTCCCTCCTCACGGCAGGATGTTCGAAGACCGTGAACAACAACGGACACTCCCCCTCGACGCCGCAGCCATCCGGCTCACAGGCAGGTTCCGGGCATCCCACGTTGGACGTGGACAAAGCCCGCGACAAGGCGAAGGCCTCCTCCAGCGCGATCTACGAGATGATCGGGATCCGCAAGGGCAAGGTCACCGAGCGCGGTCCCGCCATCTCTACCTGCGTTGGAAAGGATCCTCAGTACTTCTACATGACGCGACACCCTTGGTCGGTCTACGACGTCTCCGAGGACGAGCTGAAGGCGGGCTTCCAGCGGCTACGGGCGGAGCTACCGAAGAGGGGCTGGAAGATCGTCGACTACGGCCCCAACAACAGCGAGGCCAAGTCACTCTCCCTCACAGCCGATTCGGAGACGGACCGCTTCTCAGTGAACGCCGTGCTCATGGTGTCCACCCCGACTAATCCGCACGAGAAGGACCCGCTTCTCGCGATCACCGTTGTCTCTGGCTGCTGGCGTGCCCCCAAGGGCACGGATCTCAACACCCAGTACTGACCGCAGAGGCACCGCCAGCCACTTGCCACCGCCCAGTACAACACCGGGCTAGTGTTCCGTGATCCGGCTCGTGTGACCCGCAGTGTTCTGCCTCGTTGGGCCAGGCATGGATCTCTCTCCCGAACAGGAGGCGGAATCGCGCGGAAGTTGGCGGGGGACCGGCATGCGCCAGCCGATGTCGTGCTTCGGGCCCGCATGGTGTTGTGGGCCGGTGAGGGACGCCGTCGCAAGGATGTCCCGGACCGAACGCCTTCGGCCACACCGGCTCCAGGTTCGACGCCCCAGAACGATACGACGATCCCGGTCACTGTGTCCGATAGTCATTGACAACGGGGGTTATCAGACACGATCTACCCGCCCCGTGCTGGTTCCACGACAATGACCACATGGAGGAGGTCCTACCAGCGATCGACACCGTCCTACTGCTCACCGCGCTGCGCGATGGCGAATCCATTCCTGATCTCACCCTGTCACTTTCATCGTTCGAGGATGACGGCCCTTGGCAGCATCCTCGCCTCAGGCAGGGGGACCTGGACCGCACGTTCGAGGCCGATCTGGCACGGGCGGATCAGCGCTGGGAAGAGATCTGGGGCGACCACACCTGGACGGACCTCGACGAACGGGACTCCCAGCGGACTGAGGACCACGCCGAAGCCGAGCGGGAAGCGATCAAGAACCGCGCCCACCGGGCAGGGACCCACCTCATGGAGCTCGTCGACTGCGTCGGTGACAGACTGTGGCCGAGCCTCGTGGAGGCGGTGGAAGTCGGCGACCGGGGGCGTACAATCCGAGCGCTGGCAGCTGCGTGCGCTGCGGCACGGGAGACGGAACCCGCCTACAAGCTGTACGAGGTTAACCTCTCAGCACAGTACGAGTCGTCGCCTATTTCCCTCGGCGCCGTGGGGGAGGTCCTGGGCGACTTCGAGACATGGCTGAGATCACCTAAGGCCGAGTGACCAGCAGAGGCATAGACCTATACAAGACACGTCATCGCGCCAGGCGGGGTCCTCCTACGGCGCCCTCTCGTGACGTAGGCGTCTGTCTGCCCGAGGACGTCCGATTCGACCGTGGAACCCCAGTTCCGGAAATCCGCCTGCCGCCGGAGGCACTCCGGCTCCTGCTCGACGACTAACTGCGGTTCCTTCGAACACAGTCCGGGGAGCAGCCGTGGACCGACTGGCTACCTCACATGAAGGCTCCTGATGCGAGGGAAGACATGAACCAGTTCGAACTGCGCCGCGTGGAACAGCAGCTCCGCGAAGCGCTGCAAGACACCGCCCTGAGTTGGGTGCTCGACGATGTCGACGCGGCAATCGCCTCGGGAGTGCCTGAGGAGAAGATCCTCCGCCGACGCCAGCAGCGCCGCGGTGATGACTCCCCTGCCGCGAGCCCGGCCGCAGCAGCGCTTCGATACGAGGTCGTGGACCGCAGCGTGCTTGGCCTCGTCGAGTACGAGGCATCACGCAAGCGAGGAACGCTGGTCATCGCCACGCGCGCCATGACGGATGAAGAGCGTGTCCAGCTCCTCCTGGACGCGGTAAGGCGAGTGCTCGTCGAGCTGCCTGAAATGGAACTGGAGGTGCTGAAGACGCTCCGGACCGAGCCGGAGGGCGACGCCGGCAGCCGGAGCATCGCCGAGGCGGTCGTGTTCGAACCAGACGAAAGCGCTCGATCACGCCGTAGCCGAACGGAGTTCCGGGGAGATCGGATGCCGAATGAGCGGCGTACACGCGTAAGTCAACTGCTGGCCGAAGTAACGAGGGAGGTTGCCAGTTGAGCACTGTCGATCACTTGGTCGGCGAGATCAAGAGCCTTCTGGCGGCGGGGGCGGTGTCGTACGACTCCACTTCGAAACCGTCAGACGTCTACGAAGGCTTCATTTTCTCCCTGATCGTCGCCACTGCGAGTCGGCATGGGGCCACTGTCACCTACGAAGACGTCTACGGGTCGAAGGCCAGCAGCCTTGTCTTCCGGACCGGGCCCGGTCATCTGTACAGCAACAGCCAGCCCTTCACACACGCCGTGATCGAGTTCGATGGTGCTCCCGCCCTTGAGGTCCACCTCGGCGTGTACGTGACTGGGGCGTCAGGCGTCCTGCACGAGTGCGACGTGCTGGTTCTGCCAGCCGAGGAAGCCGCCCTGAGCCGGGCACAGGGCATCGCACCACGAGGAAGTCAGTGCGTCCTCATCGTCGAGTGCAAGTACTACGTCTCCAACCTCGGCATCGGTCTCGCACGGAACTTCGAAGGACTACGGGCCGACATTCGCACCCAGAACGAGCTCTTCGTCTCCAACACCAGGTCATCGAGCATCGTGCGGTACCTCGATGCCCGAAAGAGGGGCTTCGAGCCGGATGTGGTGCCCAACTCACCCCAGGCGGGCTATCTCCAAGCGGAGATCAGGAAGACCTTCAAGAGCTACCTGAGCAAGCACGCCCCCTCAACAGTGATCTGAGCCCGCTGGTCGAGTGCCGCAGCGACAAGGGTTATGAGCGGACGGCGCTACACCATCCGCTCGGGCGCTGAGTCATGCACAGCATCGCGCAAATTCGCCTACGCAATGTGGCATGCGGATGTCGTCGTCCGGCCAACGCACCACCACTTGGGAGAAATCTGGGAGAAGATCTTCCCTCAAAGCCACTGCGGGGCCTCCCCAGGCCAATCGAGACCGACACGCTGACCTGCATAAACATCATCGCCTACAGGTAGACGCCCTGCGTGACCTTCGCTCGGGACGAAGAGATCGTGGGTTCAAATCCCGCCACCCCGACAGCCGAAATAGCAGGTCAGGCTCGGTACTGAGAGATCAGTACCGAGCCTGATTTGCTTTGCGGGCCCATTTTGGGAGCCATTTGGGAGCCGACTTCGGGGAGCGGCTCCCCAGCGGCTCCCAACGAGGGGTGTTCCGCCTCCGAGTGCGCCGTGCGCTCCGGATGAGTCACCCCCACGGCTTGTGCCGAGGAGACACCAAACGGTACGACGATCGACATGCACCGATGGTCTCCGTTAAATGACCGGCAGCTCGCACTCCTCACCCGCATCGGGGACGGAGCCGCCCTCCGTCACGTCGGACAGCCCCGAGTTCGCTCTCACCGCCCGCGCGCTCAAGGAGCGGCGCCTGATCACCATGCCGAAGCAGGATGGGAAGTGGCAGGCGGAGATCACTGACGCGGGGCGCTTCTACCTCGAACACGGCCATCACCCGGACCGGCCGGAACCAGCTCAGCGCAGGCAGCGGGCAACGGACTCCGGCAAACGGACACAACCGGCCCCTTCACCGCAGAGGCAAGCCACAGCCCCGTCCACGACGAAGCCGGCGCCGCAGCGCGCCGCCAAGCCCCCACAGCCGTCGCCGGCGGAAGTCGGAGCCGCCTTGATCGCGGAGGTACAGCAGGCTGGACGGTTCCTCCGGATCCCTAACCCCACGACGAGGAGCGAGCCCGCTACCGCAGGGCGTTCGACGCGGCCCGGCAGTGTGCCCCCGAGGGATACAGCCTGAAGTACAGCGGGCGGGCGAAGGGGGACTTCTTCCTCGGCCTGCTCCGGGTGACCGGCGAGGACGAGACCGAGTGGAACCGGATCCGGCTGGCGCGCAGTCGTGTGATCACCGATGTCGAGGACGTGATCGCCGCAGTCACCGCGGATCACAGCGCCTTCGAGATCTCGGAGGCGTTCCTCCCCCGGGTGCTCTCGCTGCTCCGGCTCCTCGCCGAGGAAGCCCTCGCACGCCACGGCGAGATCGCGGTGTCGAAGAAGCGCAGGCAGCCGAGGCCGCTGCTCACCGTCCACGGCAGGACGTACGAGGTCAGCTTCCGCGAACGGCAGAAGCCGGTCCGGTACGTCCCCAAGCAGCCGGGCCGCCGTACGTACGACTGGCAGCGTGTCACCCCGGCCCAGAAGTTCGAGCCGTCCGGCGAACTGGAGCTGCTGGTCAGCCAGCAGTCGGGCTACAGCTACGGCTGGAAGAAGGAATGGGCCGACACGGCCAAGAAGCCGTTGGAGGAGCAGGCCGGTTCAGTCTTCCGGGCGTTGAAGGCGCGCGCGGAGGAACAGGAGCGGGCTCGACTGGAACGTGAGGCGGAGCAGCAGCGCCTGCGGGAGGAGCAGGAGCGGCAGGAGGCCGAGCGCCGGCGCCTGGAAGCGGAGCGAGAGGAGCGCGAGCGGCGGGAGTGGGAAGCCGCCGTCAGCGTGGCTTCGATCAAGGCGGTTCACGCGGTGCGGGCCGAGCGCTTCGGCACGGCCCTTGAGCAGTGGCAGGCCGCGGAGGAGATCCGGATGTTCTGCGCCGCTCTGGATGAAGCCGCCGCGGCACCGGAAGACACCCTCGATGCCGAGAGGCTGCGAGAGTGGTCGGCTTGGGGGAAGGCCGAGGCCGACCGGCTCGACCCCACCCTCAGCGGCAACGGCTTGGCTTCTCTCAACTTCCATGCGGAGCCGACGGGAGATCAACTGCGGCCGTTCCTCGACGGCTGGCACCCACACCGGCCGGAGAAGGAGACGAAGCCCGCTACTCAACCAGCGCCGCCCAAGACGGAGCCAGATCCGTGGCGCGGTCTCATCGACGCACGTCAGGATCAAGGCTGGAGATATGGACGCCCAGGTCGCGCTCAATGGTGGAGGCGATGACGCCGTGGCCGCGGTCGCGTAGGGCCTTGACCGCCTTCTCGACCAGTTCTCCGAGCCGGATGACCTCGGTGCGCAGCGCAACCAACTCGTCGTAGCGGTCGGCCTTGTCCTGGCCGCACCACGCCCGGACGGTTCGAAGGACGGCCGCCTCGGCGTCCAACTTGCGCTCGTCACGCCTACTGTAGGAGTACCAGGAGGGCTGGGCACGTTCCTGCTCGATGTCCTGCTGCTTGCGGTCCACCTCCGGAAGGATCTCGTCGGCGAGGCGGCTGGCCACGTGGCGGGCGATGCGCTCGGTGACCGGCCACCCGGCCAGGCACATTCCGCGGTGGTTCTCGAACACCATGGTGTCGCCGCGTAGTTCGGCGGCGTCCAAACTGATGAGCGGTGCAGTCTCGTCGAGGCGGCTCAGCTCCAGAACGCCTGCGTCCGCCACCGTTCGGCGCAGTCGCAACCTGTTCTTCGGGCGAACGAATCCGAGGATCATGCGGGCGGCCTCGAATTCCGTGCTGCCCCCGACGTGGCGCGAGGACTCCACCAGCGCCAACTCCGCCGCGTCGTCCGCGCGGAACGTATCGACATCCGCCCACGGTGCTACGAGGGAGCCGGAATTGACCCACTCCTGCAGGCCGGCGGCATCGCCTTCGAGAAACCGCACGTGGACCCAGCCAGACCTGCCAGGGCCGCCCACGCGAACGACCTCCACCTGACGAACCGCACCGCCCAGCTCCTTCGGCCTCGCGCGGTAGGCCCAGTGCTCGCCAATCTCCATGTGTCTATTGAGCCAGGTCGGTTGGATCCATCACTGGGCGTTTGCCATAACTACCGGCGCGAGCTCCTCATCACCAGGTTGACGCCTCTCTGCGAAGCATCGCGCGAAACAGCTTCGCCCTGGCAGCGACCACACGGAGGCACAGCAGCACGTCCGGCCATCCATCCGCGCTGTCCCTCGTAGCGCTACTCACCAGACGACGCTCCCTCCGCATACGAGACTCAGTGGCTCGCCGACCAGTTCACCGGCCGGGGCCTTCGTCGCGTTTCCACCTGGAACCCGTGCCCCTCCCCGGGAGAGACCCTCACGCATAGTTACAGGATGGTTACGAGGTGGAATATGCGGGTGATCAAGTGGCTGATCACCAAGAAAATGACACTCTACGTTTGCCGGGAATATCCGGCGCCCTATGTGCTGGGGAGCCTCAGGGGCGAGGGGGTGGGGAATGACTACTTACCGTTTCAATCCGCCGCCGGGTTGGCCTGTGCCACCCGCGGGATGGATGCCGCCGCCGGACTGGCGGCCCGACCCCACGTGGCCCCCGATGCCGGCGGGATGGCAGCTGTGGGTTCCTGAGGCCGACTCCACCAGCGATGCCCTCGCTGTCGACCCTGCCACGGGAGCCTCTGCGGTGCCGGCCACGGCCGCTGCCGGGAGTACGACCGCTGTGCCGGCGCCTCGAAAGGGAGGGCTGTTCGGGCGTCGACGTTCGGATGCCGTGTCCGAGGCCGAAGAACTGCGGGCGTGGATCGCAAGGACACAGGGGCTGGATGCCGCGCGGGTCGCCGGTCTTGTGCGGCAGGTCGAGGCGGAGGCCGCTGCACTGCGTGAGCGGACGTCCGCCGAAGCCGCCGAGGAGGCCGAGGGGATCCTCAAGGACGCCCGTGAGACGGCGAAGGAGATTCTCGGCGACGCGCGCCGGACGGCGAAGGAGACCGAGCGGGTCCGCAAGGAGGCCGACCGACACCGCAAGGACGCCTTCGACGCCGAACGACGGCTTGCCGAACTGCAAGGCCGGATCGTCAACGCCGACGAGACCGCCATGCTGCAGGAGGCCGGGATCTACGCCTACCGGCACGCGCTGCACGACGCGATCGCCTACCGCAGCCGGCTCGACACACTGCAGAACGAGATCAAGGCACTCGCCCGTGCAGGCCGCGCCGTCCAGGCGGCCACGGACTGGACGGTCAACGGCTCCAAGCGCGAGGGCCAGAAAATGGTCCGCGACTTCTCCAAGCTCATGCTGCGCGCCTACAACGCCGAAGCCGACTACGCCGTGCGGTCCATGCGGCCGCACCGGCTGAGCTCCCTCGTCGACCGGCTCTACAAGAGCCGCGAAACGATCGCCCGGCTCGGTGCCACCATGCACATCCGGATCACCGACCAGTCCCACAACGCGCGCGTACGGGAGTTGGAACTCACCGCCGACTTCCTGCAGAAGAAGGAAGAGGAGAAGGAGGCCCAGCGCGAGGTACGCGGCCCGGGAGCGTGAGGAGGCGGCGGTCTAGCGGGAACTCGACCGGCAGCGCGAGAAGCTGAACAAGGAACTCGGCCACTACCAGTCGGCACTTGACCGTCTGCGCGAGCGCGGTGACGAGGCGGGTGTGGCGGAGATGGAGGCCAAACTGGCCGAGATCGAGAACGCTCTGCAGGACGTCGAGTCCCGCGCGGCGAACATCCGCGCCGGCTATGTGTACGTCATCTCGAACATCGGCGCCTTCGGCGATCGCATGGTGAAGATCGGCATGACGCGTCGGCTCGAACCTCTGGAGCGCGTCTACGAGTTGAGTGGCGCGGCCGTACCCTTCCGCTTCGACGTGCACGCGCTGATCTTCAGCAAGGACGCGGTCGGCCTGGAGACGGAACTCCACCGGCAGTTCGCCTCGAAACGGGTCAACCAGGTCAACAGCCGGAAGGAGTTCTTCTGAAGCCTGGTCCCGCAGTCGGTCTACCGGCGACAGCTCGCGGCACGGCTGAAGGAACTGCGTGACGCGACCGGGCTCACCCTCACCGAGGTCGCTAACCAGCTGGAGGTCAACCAGGGGTCACTGAGCCGGATCGAGAACGGCGAACGCGGTACGACGCCGGTCCTCGTCCGCGCTCTGCTGAACCTGTACGGCGTCAAGGACGAGGATCGGCGCGCCGACGTGCTCGACCTCGTGCCAGCGGACAAGGAGCAGCAGAAGCCCTGGTGGCGGAAGTACTCGACGGTCCTCACCCCGACCCGTTACGACGGATACCTCGCGCTGGAGGCCGGCGCGACACACCTCGCCAGCTACCAGCCGATGCTCGTGCCAGGGCTGCTCCAGACCGAGGACTACGCACGTGCCGTGATCTCCCGGATGAGGAAGAACCTGTCCCCGCCGCTGGTCGAGTCCCTGGTCAGGGTCCGCATGGAGCGGCAGAACAGCCGCTTGGACGGCGAGACCCCCGCCCGACTCTGGGCGATCCTCGACGAAGCCGTGCTGCGCCGGACGGTCGGCTCTGTAGAAGTGATGCGCGACCAGCTGCGGAAGCTGGTGGCGGCAAGCGAGCAGTCGAACGTCACCGTGCAGCTGCTGCCCTTCTCACTCGGAGCGCATCCCGGGCTGTACGGCCCCTTCGTCATCCTGACCTTCCCGCGCCCCACGCCAGACCTGGTGTGGCTGGAGAACCCCAAGAACTCCGTGTATCTGGAGTCCCCGGAGGACGTAGCCAACTACACGGACATCTTCGATCAGTTGCGGGATAACGCCCTCGACCCGTCGGAGACTCGCACCCGCATCGCACGCATCAGCAAGGAGCTCGAAGAGTGAGCACGCCCAGCATGGCCGCCCCGCACGACGTCACGGCAGCTCCGCACGACGTCGACCTCGCACGTGCGCACTGGCGGAAGAGCACGTACAGCGGGGGTGCGAACGACTGCGTAGAAGTCGCGGAACTGAACGAGTACGCGGCAGTGCGAGACTCCAAGGACGTCGGCCGTGGGCCGTTGCTCTTCACCAAGGCGGCGATGCGCAGTCTGGTAAGCGCGATCGCCTGCATGGAGGGGTTCACCCAGCTGAGGAGGGAATAGGCCCGCCTGCTTGGACGGTGAGACGACGGCTGACCACATGAGCGCCTACTGGGACGGCGCCTCTCCAGGCTTTGCACAATGTCGGCGTACGACGCTACGGTGCGCGGCGGCTACGCCACCAGCCGTCGGGTTCCAGTCGAAGTGACAACCCAAGGAGTTGAGGCGATGCCGACGACCTCGACCTGGACGCCCCATGTTTCGAGTGTCCTGGCCGTTTGCACCAAAGTGACCTGCGAGAACGGGAACAGGGTGTCGGCGGTGAGGTCGGTGCCGTCCTTCAGCAGGATTGCGAAGACAACCTTCAAAGGCCGGAAGTCTTCCGGTAGACCGCGCCCTTGCCGGGCGGCAGCCACCTTCTCGGCGAACCGTTCCCTCCCCTCCGGGGAGTTCCGCAACGTCTGTACGGCGACAAGGGCCTGACTGAAGAGATGGCTCAGCGCGTCGGAACCCTTGGCGCGCTTCACCATGATCAGGACATCATCCGGGCTCAGCAGGTCGCAAATCTCTACGCCGTTCCCGCGGTGCAGCGCGGTCTGCACGTTGTCGCGGTCGAAGCAGACGTACCCGGGCCGCTGGTCCGGCACGGACGCGTTGTAGGTGCGCTCCTTCTCCCCGAGGACCCACGGGGGCAGGTCGACGGACGGGGTGTCGGAGATCAGCCGCTCGGCGTGCGAGCGGATCGCCTTCAGATACTCCTGATCGATCTCGTACCAGTGCTCGTCCATCAGGAAGAACCGGCGAGAGTCGAGAAACACCTCCGCCTCGATCCACCGGAGAGCGCTGGACGTCCAGATTTCGTCGGCCCGGTCGGCGCGGTCGTGCCGATAGAGGGTGACTGTTCCTTCCCGGAGCGCGGCCACGCGGCTGCCCGCACGCTGGATGCGCGCACGGCAGAGGACGTACTCAAGGTCGAAGTCGTCGGTCGACCGGCCGGCCGCGTAGCTGTTGATCCTGGCCCTGAACGCCCGGGCGGCCATGTAGTCGTCCCAATGGTCGGCGGGGACAGCAACGCTGATTCTCCCGCCAGGCTCCTGTCCCAGAAGGTCGTCCAAGACGGCCTCCAGGCGGGTGACAAGGCTGGGATCGTCGACGGGCACGACGTGTTCGACGAACTCCAGCTCCGGACTCGGCTTCTCCTCGCGCAACACGCGGGCGATCGCACGGATGTCGGCAATCAGGTCGGCGCCCTCCACACCGAGTCGCATGCACAGGCCGGCGCCGCCCTCGGCACTGGAGATCTTCCCCGGGTTGTCCCGGGAGATGGTGAGCGGGATGTTGTCCAGGTGGCCGCCGAGGCGGCGCACGATCTGGGCGTGTTCGACGATGCCCAGGCTCCACACCGAGGCCCCGCTCGGGATCAGGGTGATATCGGTGCGTCCTCCGCCGGGGGTGTGCGACACCAGGTCCCGGATCTTCGCGGGGTCCACTCGGCGGGACGCGAAGCTCAGGCCGAAGCGGTGGTCCTTCAGGCGGTCGGGCACCAGGCGGAAGCCCTGGTCGTAACCGATCGCGTATACCTCACCGTCGACGGCCAGCATCAGCAGGCCGGCCGAGCGATTGACGGGCCGTGACACCTCGATACCTGTCGTACGGAAGATCTCGTCGCACCAGCTCGCGACGGACTGCTCGAAGCTGCCGGTGACCAGGACCGCCGGCACACCGAGGTTCTCGGGGACGTCGAAGTCCGCGTGGACCCTTTCCAACTGGCCAGCGTCCAGTGCGTCGAACATCGCGTCGGCAGTGGGAGGCACGCCCCTGAGCCGGTACAGGGTTCGCTTGGACGTACGGGCCGTCATCGTGCTGCTCCTCGTTCCGCTCTCTGTGGACGGTGGCGATAACCGCCCTCGTGGTGTTGTTCTCACGGGTGTCTCCTCCCGGCAGCGCCTCTCCTGGCGCCGATGCTGATCAGGGGGTCAACAGGGTGACGAGCGCCGCGACTTCGGTGTGCCACGCGCGGACCTGGTCCTCCGTCGGACCGATCTCGTACTGGTGGTAGTGGCATCCCAGACAGAGCTGGGTCCACACGGCTTTCGCGCGGCGGGCCGTTCCGGCTTCGGCGCAACCGCGAAGCCAGAGGAACGCGGCCCGCTGGGTGCCCTCCCGGATCGCGCGCGGCGCCCGGTGGGCGGTGAGGCGGTCGGCGACCGCGCTCTCCAGCGCGACCCGGAGGGCGAAGGCTGCACCTCGACACCGGCTCGCCGTGGCGGCAGTGGACGTGGTGGGTACGGTCGTGGCAGCGGGCGTGGCGGGCTCGCCGATGTCCGTGAGGAGCAGGTCGGCGGTGTCGAGCAGCTGGCGAATGGTCTGATTCACGGCCCCTCCTCGGGCTTGCGTACCGTCAGGGCGACGGCCTTGATGTCGTCCACGAACCGGTGGGGGTCCGGCATCGAGGTGCCCGACGGGTGGGCACCCTCCTGGCACTGCCGGACAAGGTCCACCGCCCCGGGGCCGCACCGCCTGCGCAGCTCGCGGTAGACGTCACTGGCCCTCTTCGACGGGTCTCCGAAGAGCCCCAGGGCGGCGATGTCCATCAGCGTGACGGCCCCCGCGACGGTCTTCTCCGCCTCGTGTTCGGCCACCCCCGCCCGGTGCAGCCGAAGCCACGCGGCCTCAGAGAAGGCCCGTTCCAGGACGGCGCGGCAGAGGCTGGGCAGCACATGGGTCATCGCGACCGGCGGGAGGTTTCGCGTCCGGATGAGGGCGCGTGCGTCGGCCAGTGCCTGACCGACCGGATCGGTCACCCGGTTCACGGTCACCACGGACCGGCCCGCCCGCTCCACCTCCAGTACGGTCACCGGGAGTTCCTGGTTGGTGAAGGCCCGCTGGAGCCGCGTGTCGTGGGTGAAGACCACGACCTGCCGGGTCTCCCCGAGGTCGTGCAGCACCTTCGCGAGGCCGTGGACCTTGGCGGGATCCATGGACTGCACCGGGTCGTCGATGACGACGAACCCGAAGGGGCTGTCCGGCGCGGCAGCACGCGGCAGGAAGAGCGAGAGCGCGAGGGAATGCAGTTCGCCCTGGCTCATGACGCCGAGGGCCGCCGCCTCCGTGCCGTCGACGGACACGTCCATCACCAGCTTGCGCACGGTGGCCTTCTCGCTGCCGGTCAGGCGTACGGAACGCAGGTCCACGTTGCTCTGCTGACGCAGTTCCTCCCAGATCCGCTGCGAGTGGTCCTCGAACGGCCGCAGCCGCTCCTCGCGCAGCTCGGCACGCGCCTCCTTCAGCCACTTACGGGCCGCCCTGACCTGGCACAGCCGGGACCTGCCGGCGTACGCGGGCCGGGCCCGGTCGAGCCAGCCCGCGAGGCGGGTGGCACAGGAGCGCCACTCCTCGTCGAGCTTCTCCAGCTCCCGCAGCGCCTCCTCGCGCAGCGCGGCGCAGGCGTCGGCGAGTACAAGAGCGGCGGTCTCGGCGCGGGCGGCGAGCCGCTCGGCGTCGTCGATCGCCCGGCACGCCTGCCACTCCTCCCACGGGTCCACGAGCGGGGCGGGCAGCCACGCGGGGACCGGCGTGACGAGGTAGCGGACGGCGTCAACCGCGTTCCGCAGCCCGGTGCGGGCCTCCCGCGCAGTCGCGGCCTCCCGCCGCAGGGCTGCCACCTGCTCGGCGGCCCGCTCGGCCCACGCCTCGTCGAGCGTCCGGTCGGACCCGCACACCGGGCAGGTATTCTCGTCCTGGTGCCGACGACTGTGCTCCAGGGCCTTGGCCAGCAGTTCCGCGCGCTGGTGGGCGTCCTCGGCGCCCGAGGCACGTACGTCGTCGAGTACGGCGACGGCCTCGCGGAGCCGGTCCACGGCCGCGCCGACCACGCCGAGGTCCGGTCCAGTCAGCGCGGCGGTCGTCCGCAGTTCCCGGAGACGGCCCGCGTCCGCGTCGGGCAGTGCAGTCACGAGGGCGTCGAGTTCGGCGAAGTCGGGGTCGCCCGCCTTGCCGACGGCCGCGAGCGCGCGTACCGCCCGCGGGTCGTCCGGCGCGGACAACACCTCGGCGAGTACGGGCCGTTCCGCCTCGGCCTGCTTCAGCGCGGAGTCGAGCGCCTTCTCGATGCCCTGGAGCCGCTCGTCCGCGTCAGTCAGTTCGCGGAGCCCGAGGATGGCGGCGACCGAGTCGTACTGCTCGCTGGGCCTGCCGTTGAGGACCTTGTCGAGATCCGCGTACGACAGAAAGGGGCTGTAGTCGTTCAGGGCCCGCTCCCAACCGATGCCAGCGAAGGGCCGACGGCCGTGGCCCGGCCGTCTGATCTCGACATCGGGGGCGTTGACGTCGTCGCCGGGCCAGGTGCACGTGAGGGTGGACAGTCGGGGGTCGCCTGCGATGGCGAGGCGGACCTCGACCTTCGCGTCGGCCCCGTCGTGGAGGTTGCGCCAGTGTCGGCGCCACACCTCTCCCCGCTGCTTGTCCAGGCGGGCGGTCCGGCCCGTGAGTGCCGTCTCGGCGCCCTCGGCGAAGCTGGACTTCCCCGAGCCGTTGCGTCCCACGACGAGGGTGACGCCAGGCTGCGCGGTCAGCGGCAGACGCGCCTTTCGGCCAATGCCGCGAAAGCCGTTGACGCTGATCGAGTCAAGGAACACCCGCTGGTCCGGGTGCGGAGCGGCGGGGGTGCCGGACGACTCCGTCGCGGTGGCGCTCAGTGCCTCTCGCAGGAGTTCCTGGGGTGCCTCGGCGAGCGCCGAGCCTTCGAGGCGGGCGGTCAAGCGGGAGAGCGTCGAGGAGGCGCCTCGGCGGTGATCGACCTGATGATCGGATGCGTTCGGCTCGTTCTGTGCGGGGTGTTCCGTCATGGTGCTCTCCGCCCTCCGTGGTCGGTTCCGGGGCCGGGCTCGTGCGGTGGGCGAGAGGGGTGAGTCTCTCGCTTTGCGCGAGCCCGGTGTGACAGAACCGACGGTAGAAGCGGAGAAGTTCTTGACTCCAAGATTTCAGCGATAACCCTAGTTATCGAGAATTACACTCTCAAATGGACTGAACGCTGCCGGGACTGCCAAGCCAAAGACCGACTCCCTGTGGCTGGCTGAGCCGATGACTGGGTGTGCGGTCCACCTGCAGGTGGGAGGCTCGATGTGGCACGATGCGAAATCCGGCGCCAAGAGGAGGTGGGGCATGGTCGACAGGTTCAAAGACGGACTGCTGACGCCCGCAGAGACCGCCTCCTACCTTGAGATTCCGCAGTCGACCCTTACCTCGTGGCTGAAGGGCAAGGCCGCCGGAGCACCACTGGTCCACCAGGTCGAGCCGGTACGGAGGGGGCAGCCTTCGGTGCCGTTCATCGCGGTGGCCGAGGCGCATGTTCTTCGTTCTCTGCGTTCCCTGGGGCTGCGGATGAGCGAGATCAGGGAGGCGGCCGGCGCTGTACGGGACGCCTTCGACACCCCGTACGGCCTCGTGTCGAAGCGGATCGCCACGGACGGCGTGGACATCTTCATCGAGCACGGTTGGGGGGATCTCCGCAGAGCCCGCGACGGCCAGGTCCCCATCCACGAAGTGGTCTCCGACTATCTCCGATACCTCACCTGGGAGCCGGGTGACGACTTCCCCTCCAGCCTGCGGCTGAGGCAGTACCCGGATTCCGTCCCCGTCGTGATCGATCCGAGGTTCGGCCACGGTCTCCCCGTGGTGGCCGCCAACCGCGTCACGGTCCAGGCCATCACCGACCTGTGGGAGGCCGGGGAGACCGTCGAGGACATCGCGTACGACTACGACATGACACCCGAGCAGGTGGACGCGCTCTGCCGGGCAGTGGTGCACCTTGTCGCCTGAGTTCTTCCTCGACCGGAACCTCGGTCGCCGTGTCGCGGAAGGACTGAGAGCCTGCGGGTGGACGGTTCACCGCATCGGGGACGTTTTTCCTGACGACGGGCAGGACGTTCCGGACGAGGAGTGGATCACTTACGGTCTCGACCGGTCCTGGGTCCCACTGTCGAAGGACGGGCGGATCAAGACCCGGGATCTGGAGATCCAGCCCGTCCTGGAGCGCGAGGCGGTGCTGTTCTACCTGGACAACCAGCAGCTTCGCAGCGTCGAGATGGTCGAGCGTCTCCTCGCACATCGTGACGCCATCCACCGAGCCGTCGAGAAGGGCGGCCCGGCGGCCTACGCCGTACGGCACGACCGTGTTGAGCGCTCCTGGCCGTGACGGGAGGGCGCGTCTGGTAGCGCCCTCCCGTACGCGTTGCTACTTCGCCGCGGGCGCCCACAGAGCGGCCACGATCTCCATCTGCTTGAGGACCAGGTCGACCGCCTCGCGCTCCTCCTCCGGCGGGTAGTCGAACATCGCCAGCACGCGGCGGATGCGGGTACGGAGCTTCGCCCGGACGGGTTCGCGGGAGAGCCAGTCGACGGAGAGGTTCTTCTGGATGTCCTTGACGAGGGCACGGGCGATCTTGGCGAGGGTGTCGTCGCCGCCCTCCATCGCCTCGGCCATGTCGCGGTGCGCGACGGCGTCGTAGAAAGCCAGCTCGGCGTGGGTCAGCGGCGGGTCGAACCGCTCGCCGCGGCGGGCTTCCGCCGACACCTCCCTTGCCAGGGCGGCGAGTTCGGCGATCACCTGGGCGCTGGTGAGCTGCTGGAGCATGTACCGCTTCATCAGGTCGTTCAGGCGCTCGGTGAAGCTCTCGTTGCGGACGACGTTGTGCTTGGTCACCTCGCGCATCTTCTGCTGGATCATGCGGCGCAGGGCCTCGGTGACCAGGTGGGGGGTCTCGGAGTTCTCCAGCTTCCGCAGTTGCGCCTCGTTGAGGCGGGTGATGTCCAGCCGGCCGATCCCGGCCTCCGCGTACAGGTCGGTGATCTCGTCGGCGTCGACGACCGAGGCCGCGAGGGCTTGCAGGTAACGCTGGACCTCGGCGCTGAGCGGCTCCCCGCTCGCCTCGCGCTGGGCAGCGTCGAGCTTGATCATCCAGGCCCGGACCTCGCTGAAGAAGGAGATGTCACGACGCCAGTCGTCCAGGTCCTCGCAGCGCTCGGCGATCTCCTTGCTCATTGCACAGACACGGTAGAAGCGGTCCAACCGGGCGGCGCTGTCCTTGAAGCGGACGGAGAGCGGCTTGGCGGGGGGCTCGACCTTGTTGCCCGGGTTCTTCGGGTCGCGCAGGAAGTCGGCGGTCAGGCGCAGCGCGCGCTTGCGGGTGTCGGGGCGGCCGGTGTCGGCCAGCCACTCCTTCCAATGGCTGCCGACCAGCAGCCCCTTGATGGTGGCGATCTCGTTCTTGACCTCGGTGACGGCCCGTTCGATGTCCGCGCCGAGGGTCTGGTCCTTGCGGTCCTGGTCTGAGTACTCGCGCAGGGCCTTGGTGAGGTTGTCGGTGAGGGGTGCGTAGCCGACGAGCAGGCCGTCCTGTTTGCCGCGGAACCGGCGGTTGACGCGGGCGAGCGCCTGCATCAGGTTGGCGCCCTGCATCGGGCGGTCCATGTACAGGGTGTGGATGGGCGGGGCGTCGTAGCCGGTGAGCAGCATCGAGTGGACGATGAGCAGTTCCAGCTCGTCGTCGGCGTTCCTGGCTCGCTTCTGGACGACCTTCTGCTGGGACTTACGCAGCGAGTGCTTGCGCATGTGCTCGGGGTCGGAGCGGTCGCCGTGGAAGACGATCTTCATGACGCCCTTGCCGACCTCGTCGCTGGCCCAGCCGGGCCGCCGCTTGGCCAGCGCGTCGAAGACCCGTACGCAGATCTCGCGGGTCGCGCACACGATCATCGCCTTGCCGGGGGCGCCGATGTCGGGCTTGACCAGCTCGCGGCGCTGCTCCCAGTGGGCGATCAGGTCGTCGGCGAGCTTCGCTAAGCGGTCCTCGGAGCCGTAGATGGTGTTCATCGTCGTGGCGTACTGGATGGCGCGGCGGCGTTCGGCGTCATCCATGCCCTCGGTGAGCGTGTTGGCCTGCTCGTCGAGCGTGTTCGGGTCGACACCCTTGGGCAGGTCGACCTTGATGACACGCGGCTCGTGGAATACGCGGACCGTGGCCCCGTCGTCTACGGCGCGCTTCAGGTCGTAGATGTCGATGTACTCGCCGAAGACGGCACGGGTGTCAGCCTCGGCCTTCGAGATCGGCGTACCGGTGAAGGCGAGCAGGGTGGCGTACGGCAGGGCGTCGCGCAGGTGGCGGGCGTAGCCGTCGAGGCTGTCGTAGTGCGAGCGGTGGGCCTCGTCGACGATCACCAGGATGTTGCGGCGCTCGGAGAGGAGCGGGTGCGACTTGCCGGCGTCCTTCTCCTCTTTGCTCAGGCCGAACTTCTGGAGGGTGGTGAAGACGATCCCGCCGACGTTGCGCTGCGTCAGCTCGGTGCGCAACTCCTCGCGCGTGTCAATCTGATGCGCCTTCTGCCCGAGCAGGGTCTCGCTGTCGAGGAAGGTCTCGTAGAGCTGGTCGTCGAGGTCGTTGCGGTCGGTGATGACGACGATGGTGGGGTTGTTGAGGGCCGGGTGACGGGCGACGAGCGCCGCCGTCTCCACCATCTCCTCCGACTTGCCCGCGCCCTGCGTATGCCAGACCACGCCGGCCTGGCCGTTCGTCCGTGACGCCTCGACGACGGCGTCCACCGCCTTGTTCACCGCGAAGTACTGGTGCGGCTTCGCGATGCGCTTGCCGGAGAGGGGCTCGCCCGGCTTGGGCGGGGGGAAGTTGATGAAGTTGCGGGTGAGGGAGAGGAACCGGTCCTGCGTGAATAGGCCGTGCAGGGCCAGGTTCAGCGCGTCGAGGCCGTCGTAGCCGGGCTCGTTGGTGTCGACGCGTTCACCCTCGTGGTCGACGTTCCAGGGCGCGAAGTGCTCGTACGGCGTGAATGCTGTGCCGTACTTGGCGGTTATGCCGTCCGAGACCAGGCAGAGGACGTTGTAGCGGAACGCGATCGGGAACTCCGAGACGTACGTCTGGAGTTGGGCGTGCGCGGACTTGAGGGTCGCGTTCTCGTCGGAGGCGCTTTTGAGTTCGACGACGGCGAGAGGCAGGCCGTTGACGTACAGGACGATGTCGAAGCGACGGTGGCTGCCGTCGGTGTCCCTGACCGTGACCTGGTTGGCGGCGAGGTAGCTGTTCGCCTCGGGGTCCGTGCAGTCGACGAGGCGGACGGTGGGGGTCTGCTCGGCGCCGAACTCGTCGGTGTAGGTGAGGCGAATGCCGGTGGTGAGGTACTCGTGCGCCTGCTTGTTCTCCGGGTACGCCTCGCGGGAGGTGGGGTCGGTGGCGATGCGCGTCGCCTCGTGGACGGCGGTGGAGGTCAGCTCCGGGTTCAGCCTCTCGATGGCTGCCTGGAGCTCGTCGTGGAGGATCAGGTCGTCCCAGTCGCGGCGGTGGCCGGTGCCGGGGGCTAGGTCTTTGCCGGGCTTGGTTTCCCAGGCGAGTTGGGCGAGTTCGTCCAGGGCGAGGTGCTCCCAAGTGGACTCGGTCATTTTGGCGTCGAGGTGGGCGGGGGTGTGCGTGGGTTCGCTGCCGTTTTCGGTGGTCATACGGCGTCCTCCACGATCTTCTCGGCGTCTCGGACTCGGAGCTTGCCGGACATTAGTTGGGGGAGGAGGGTGTCGCGTAGGGCGGCGAGGCTGCGGGATTCCACCTTTGCTCGATCCGACCGCGCAAGGAGCGGCGACATCCAGTCCGTAAGCGCAAGGACCCGATCCTGTTCCGGCATGGCAAACCTGAAGGCGGGCAGCGCCTTCACGCTCAGGTGGAGCACTGTCGTGCCATTGCAGTAACCCATAGCATGGTCGCGGAACCTCGGAGTCGAAAGCAGCGCCAGCAGATATTCGCGAGTAAGCGAGGCGCGGGGGCGAACAATAGCGAGATCCAAACTCGCGACGAGTCGACCACTTACGCCAAGACTTGCCACACGCACGGGCCTGGCAATCACTTCTGCCTTCTGCGTCAAGTCGGTATGAGCAACTACCACATCCCCATCGTCGAGAATCTGCGACTCCTTAAAGTCGCCCGAAAATCTCTTGAGACCCGAATGGGAGAACGTGCCGTTACGTCCCACGCATTTCAATGAGACGAGCCAGTCTCCCCCCTGCCCCAGATCAGCACTCCGATAAGAATTCCCCTTAACCACGACGGCTTCGTCGGCAAGAGTAACTTCAGGGCCATCCTCTTTCTCCGCCACGTACTGCCCTCGGGCGATCGCCAGTGCACTAGAGGTCGAGGCGATGCGTTCGTTCAAGTCGATTTTATCGTCCAGCGCGCGCAGCACTCCCGTGATTGCTTTCTGCTCCGCTAGGGGTGGAAGTCTCAGCGTCAACCGCTTTGCCGATCCGACATTAAAATGCTGCTGCACGGCTCCCACCGTGTGAGCCTGAATGAACTCCCGCGCTGTCTCGTTAATGGCATAGCACAGGAACCACGGCTCCACGCCAGGCCCCGGCCTTGCAATAACGAGGTCAGCGCAGTTCAGGGATCCCACCCCGCCTGGAATCACAGAGGAGACGCCTGGCTCGCCCGTACGGACGATGACCAAGTCTCGTTCATGCAACTGCGACTTGGACAGCTCATCGTGGAAGTCTTGATCGATGTACTTGAGTGATGCGAGGTCGAGTCGACCGGGTTTCACATTCTGCGACCGCAGAAACGGGATCCCCTTGGGCACGTATCGCGAGGCCATAGACCCCACGTGCCCCACAGTGATCCGCGTACAAAGTTCTCCTAGTTCACGCACCGGCCACTCGGTCATCCCAGCCTCCCCAACTGCTCCCGCACCACCGAATCCAACCGAGCCGACTCATCCAACTGCTCGAACAACTCCTTCGTCAGCCGAGCGATCCGCTCTTCCACCGGCTCTGCGTCCGGGTCCTCTTCGACCTCCGCCGCCCCCACATACCGCCCCGGCGTCAGCACATAGTCGTGCTTCTCGACCTCCTCCAGCGTCGCGCTGTAGCAGTAGCCCGGGACGTCCTCGTATGAAAGGCCCTTGTCCCTCGCCGACTTGGTGCCCCGCCACGCGTGGTACGTGTCGGAAATCTTCTCCAGGTCCTCCTTCGTGAGGATCCGCTCCGTGCGGTCGACCATCGTGCCCATCGCGCGCGCGTCGATGAACAGCACCCGGCTCCGCCGGTCCTCCAGCGCCCTCGCCCCCTGCGGGGACTTGTCCTTCGTCAGGAACCACAGGCACGCCGGGATCGCCGTCGTACGAAACAGGTTGCCCGGCAGGGCGATCATGCAGGAGACCAGGTCCGCCTCGACCATCGCCGCGCGGATCTCACCCTCCCCCGACTGCTTGGACGACATCGAGCCGTTGGACAGGACCACGCCCGCGCTGCCCCGGTCCCCCAGCTTGGACACGATGTGCTGGAGCCACGCGTAGTTCGCGTTCGACTGGGGTGGCGTGCCGTACCGCCACCGCCTGTCGTCCGACTTCCTTGCCCAGTCGGACATGTTGAACGGCGGGTTGGCCATGACGAAGTCGGCCTTCAGATCAGGCAACTTGTCGTCTGCGAACGTGTCCGCCCAACGGTCGCCGACGCCCTTCGGGTCCATGCCGTGGATGGCGAGGTTCATCTTCGCCAGGCGCCACGTGCGCTCGTTGGCCTCCTGGCCGTAGACCGCGATGTCGTGGGTATGGTCCTTGCCCTTGCGCCGTTCGACGAACTTGCCGCTCTGCACGAACATGCCGCCCGAGCCGCACGCCGGGTCGTACACCCGCCCTTCGTACGGCTCCAACACCTCGACGATCAGGCGGACCACGCTCGCTGGCGTGTAGAACTCGCCGGCCCTCTTGCCCTCCGCCCGCGCGAAGCGCTCCAGGAAGTACTCGTACGTCTCGCCCAGGATGTCCTGCGCGGGACGGTCGCCGTGCCCCGTGAAGCGCGCGTCGCTGATGAGGTCGACGAGTTCCTTCAGGCGCTTCTGGTCGACGTTGTCGCGGTTGAAGATCTTCGGGAGGACGCCGGTGAGGGTCTTGTTGGCCTTCATCACCTCGTCCATGGCCTCGTCGAGGAGCTTGCCGACGCCGCCCTCCGCGCTGGCCGCGTTCTCCGAGATGTGGTCCCAGCGGGCGGTTGGGGGCACCCAGAAGACGTTCTTCTCCGTGTACTCGTCCTTCTCCTCAAGGAAGGCAGCCCGGCGGTGCTCGGGGATCTGGGCCAGCTCGGGGTCGGCGGCCAACTCCTCGCGTCGTTCGGTGAAGGCGTCGGAGACGTACTTCAGGAAGACCAGGCCGAGCACGAACTCCTTGTACTGGGCGGCGTCCATGGAGCCGCGGAGCTTGTCCGCGGCCTTCCACAGGATGTCCTGGATCTCCTTGGTGCTAGAGACACTGAGCAGTTCGCCCTGTCCGGCGGCTGCCGCGGCTCGCTTGCGGGGAGGCATCGTTCCTTCTTCCGACTTGTCAGTGGGTGGGTCTGGGGGTTACGTACGGTTGATGGTTCGGGTTTCGCCGAGGGTGAGGGTGCCGTCGGCCAGGCCCGCGATCGTCAGGCGGCGGGCCTCGGCGAGGGCTTTGGTCTGGGCGTGCAGCAGGCGTTCCCGGCGTTCGGTCTCGGCCAGCAGGGCGTCGAAGCGCAGCACCTCGTCCGGGTCGAGGTCGGGGAGCTGGTAGTCCTCGATACGGCGGGCGGGGCGTACGGCGCTGGGGCTGCGCGCGGTGCCACGGGCCGCGCCGAGCAGGGCCGCCAGGACCCGGGGGGTGAGCGGACGGGGGGCGTCGGCGTTGACCCGGAGGACGCGGGCCGGGAATGCGACGACCGAGAAGCCGTCGTGGTCGACGTACACGCCGAGGCGGGGCGCGAGGGTATAGACGACGTCACCGGGCTCGGTGAGCGCCGCCCGTTCGTACGCTGTCGCCAGCAGCAGACGGTCGATGCGGCGGTCACCCATGGGCCGTTCGCCGGTGACCTCCTCGGGGCCCAGAACGGTGTGGTGGCCGTCCCGGGTGAGGTGCTTCTCGTCGATACGGTGGCCGGGGAGGCGGGTCACTCTGCGTGCGGTGATCAGCTTGTCGAGGGTGGTGCGTTTGGGCAGGCGACCGACCCTGCGCATTACGGCCCCTCGGTAAGGGCCTCGCTCGTCCTCGTACGTGTGGGTGTCCGCCGTCGCGCGTTCCAGGCGGGCCTCGGCCTCGGCGATCAGGGCGGGGCGTTCGGTGACCTTGTCGGACCAGATCGCGGAGGCGGGCGGCGCAGGCGGGGTCAGCGGACCGCCGAAGGCCCGGTCCAGGTCGGCGACGGGGACCACACGGCCGTAGCGCGGGTCGTGACCGTCGAGTCCTCGGAAGCCTTCCGATCGCCAGAGGAGGACGTCCTCGACGAGTCGCATGCGCACACCCGGCGTGAGCTGCTCCGAGCTGATGTCGGCCAGTAAGACCAGGCCCTCCGCCTCCCGGACGGGACCACGTGTGAGCGTCCACAGCGCGAGACGGTAGCCGGGGCGGAAGGGCAGGACCCCGCCAGGAAGCGCGATGACCGACTCGACGATGTTCTCGCGCAGGAGGGCCGAGCGGAGCTGGGCGGCCTCGGTGCTCTTCAGCTCGTCGACGAGCGCGTCGGCCGGTCCGAGGACGAGGGCCGTGCAGCCGGGGCGAAGGAGGTAGGCGACGCGTTCGAGCTCCGTCAGGGCGGCGAATACCGAGCGGTCCTCGCCGGGGCGGTACGGGAGCTGGGTGACGACGAGGTCCGGGTCCGCGAAGCGCTCCTCCAGGTCGGGGCCGGTCTGGACGTCCAGGTCGAGTTCGCCGACGCCCGCCAGCAGGAGGCGGCGGCGGGTGATGCGGGTGAGCCGGTCGTCGGGGTCGGCGGCGAGGACGGTGACGCGCTCGCGGTCCTCCGTGTCGTCGAGGAGCGCGGCGAGCAGGTCGCCGACGCGGGCGTGCGGGTCGGCGAGAGTAAGGGCCTCGCCTCGCTCAAGGCGGACGCGGAGGTCGGTGAGCTGGGTGAGCAGGCTCCGCAGCTCCGGGGTGACCGCGTCGGCGGCGAGGGAGTCCAGTCCAAGCCGGGAGCGGGCGGCGAGCAGCCACTCGTACGCGCCGCGCTCGTCGTAAGCGGACTCGATCAGGTCCTCGGCGAGGCGGGCGAGCGGGGCCGCTTTGGCGTCGATCAAGCGAAGCTCGCGGAGTACGAAATCGTCCTCGGCGTCTATCCGTTCGGCTCGGCGCAGCAGCGCGGACCAGAGGGCGTCGTCGGCGTCGGCGCCGGGCTGGGAGGCTGGGGAGACGTTCGCGTCGTCGGCCAATGGCCGGCCGTCGAGCCGGCGCAGGCACAGCAGGCTGCCCAGCGTCTCGACCAGCTGCCACGGCGTGAAACGGTCCCGCAGCGCGATGATGCCGAAAAGGGCCAGCTCGGATCGGAACTCCTGCGGGGCGGCGTTGCCCAGGCCCGAGGCGATCAGCCAGTCGGTCACCTGTGCGCCGTCGAACAGCGGCCGTCCCGAGTTCTCGGACACGACGGCGGGGAAGTCCGGGTGGCGTCGTCGCCAGGTGGACACGACAGGGCGCTTCACCCGGGCGAACATCGCGATGTCGGACATCGACACCAGGAGGGACAGCGGCCCTGGGGAGCGGAGTGCCGGGTCAGGCAGACCAGTGACCACGGTGTGCATCCCTCCCCCACTCATCTATCGTCACATCAGCCGCTTCGCCCGTCAGACCGGGCCTTGTCTTGCGTCGCGGTTCCGCTTGCAGCGGATTCTCGCTCGACGCCACAAGACGATACGCCGACCCCGGCTACGCAAGTGCACCTTCGTTTGATAATGATGGTTATCAGACCTGGATACAGGGTCGCCCCTTCGAGCTGCCTCGTCTGGCTGGGTGATTCACATCCGAAGTGCCACTGCTCCCGAGAGATGCGCCAGAATGACGGATCAGTTTCCCGACTGAACAGCACTGAGGGGGTGGCAGCAGGAAATGGTCGAGCACAGCCGCGGACCGTCTTGCCGAAAAGGGCTCACTGCGCGGCGCACCCACCGGCCAGCGGCGTTCAGCTGCTCTCGGTCCGATGGTTGAGCGCATGGTCGCCGTCGGTGGGAAGCCGCAAACACCGGAGCTCGTGGACGGACCGGGCTGGAGCCGCCCGGGACTGGACATCGCAGCGAGCCGTTATCCGCTCTCGGTGGAGCGGCACGTGATGCGCATGGTCGATCACCTGGTGCCCGGGGTGACCACAGCGACTCCGCATGCGCGGTACTACGCTCTGCACGGGCTGATCGCGGCGCAAGCCAATGCGGAAGACCTGACAGTCCCGGCCTCCCAAACTCTGCTGCGCCGCGCGGAAGTGGCGTTGGCCGCCGTGTCGTTCGCGCATCATCCACAGCCTCTGGAGTGGCTGCCGCGTGCTCATGGAATCGATGCCCTGGTCCGGAGGCTGCACGCCGGAACGGTCACCATGTCCGAGGCCGAGATCCCGGGCAAGGACGGGTACGTACGCAACCCGTGGGGGTTCTGGAAGGCGTACGCCGGATCCGAGGTCCCGCTCGGCATCCTCGGCACCGGCCCCATGCCGGTTCCCGGGCCGCGGCTTGAGACCGCGGCACTGCGAGCCGGACTGGGCGGGCTACTCGAACTGGCCGCCGAAGACACGCTGAACGTGGATGATCTCGCCTCTTTCGGCGACCGGCTGTGCGTGTGCGCGGGCGGTGAGCGTCCTGACGGAGCGTGGCTGGCGAACCTCATGTGCGAGCCCGGTGCACCGGCCGAAGCAGGCTCCCGCTCGGCCACACGGCGACAGACGATTCAGCTTCTGGCTCGTGTGGTCGCCACACATCCCGTCCGATACTTCACCCGCGACATCGGCCATGTGCTCGCTTTCGGCGACTTCCTGACCACCGATGCCGTGACCAGCGGCATCGACGCGGCCGGTGCCTGGCGCGGAGTGGTGCTGCGGAACTACTCCGTCGGAGCGTGGCGCCGTCTGTGGTCCTGGCTCGTGGAGCAGGTCGACGGGCTGGTACCGATCGAGGAAGTGGCCGACCGCTTCGCCGCGGAGTTGCCCGACATGACGGTGGACGCATTCCTGTCCTCTCTACCCGCGACGCAGAGCACTGCCGGAACGCCGTTGCCCGCCGAGCACGACCTGCGGTGGGCGGGTGATCCCTTGCCTGTCGCCGAGCTGCGGGTGCTCGCCGCGAGTGCCCGTCGGGTGGACGAACTCACCGGTCGGGTCCGGGACGCGTTCCTTGGCCAGCGCGGTGTCGAGCTCGGCCCGGAATGGGTCCGGCGGCGGCTTGACGAAGCACGGCGCATGAAACTGCCCGATGTCGCCCGCCGACTCACCTACGACCTGGTGGCGCGGTCGCAGCGGATCGCGCTGGCCAAGGCCCGCCGACGTGCTGACGGCACGCTGTGGTTACCGACCCGGCTGCATGAGCGCGGCGGGATGCTGTACCGGACGAGCCAGGAGGGGCGCGATGACGTCGGGCTACGGCTGAATCAACTCGGAACCGTGCTGGCCACCTGCGGCGTACTGCGGTACCACGACCAGCACTGGTCAGTGACCAGTAGCGGGAGGGCTCTCGTTGACTGAGGCCGCATCGGCACCGGGAGTGGTGGAGCCACCAACCGCGTTCGCCTCTCCGCTGACCCTCATCCTCGAGGAGCGTACGGGCGGGCGGAGCCTGGAAGAAGCGCTCTTCCTCAGCTTCACCGCCGATCTCGGCTTCTTGGAGGAGGTCGCCCTCGGCGTCACCCAGGCCACCGGAGCACGCGTCACGGTGGTGGGAGATGTCTCCATGGCGCGGAACGATCCCCGGTCCGTCCGGCGGGCCGGCCGCAGCTACCTCGCCGGTCTGGCATACGCACACGGTGCCGCGTTCCACCCCAAGCTGATGGTCCTCGCCGGACCGGAGCACGCCACCATCGCCCTCGGCTCCGGCAACACGACGCTGGCAGGCTGGCAGGCCAACGCCGAACTGTGGACGGTTCTGCGGGTGGACGGCGAGCAGAGTCCCACCGCGGTTCCGGAGCTGTCGGCATGGCTGCGCGACCTCCGGGAAAGGGTGAGGTTCTCCGCCGGCGTGCCACAAGCGCTGGGCCGGGTTGCAGCACTGCTGGACCGGCTCCACCGCGGCAGGACACCCACGGCGCCACAGGTCCGCGTCGTCAGCAGTCTGCGTGCGCCGATCATCGATTAGCTGACGCAGGGGCCCGTCGAGGAACTGGCCGTGTTCGCGCCCTTCTACGACCAGCGCTCCATGGCACTGCGGCGGTTGCTCGAACGCTTCCGTCCGAGTCGGTTCACCCTCGCCTACCAGCCCGGGCTCAGCGACCTCGACGGCCCGTCGGTCGCCGCCCTCGTGAAGGAGTACGACGGACGCGTCATCAGCGACAACGACCAACGGTATCGCCACGGGAAACTCGTCGAGTGGGTCTCTGAAGGGCAGCGGTGGGCCCTGACCGGCAGCCCGAATCTCTCCGCCGCGGCCCTGCTGCTTTCCCAGGGCGAGGGCGGCAACTGCGAACTCGGCATCATCACGCCCACCCCCACCACCCTCCTTCCGGACGGCACCGACGAGCCCGTCGCCCGGCTGCACACGGCCCCGCCCCTCCCTCGCCCCATCGCTGGCAATGGACCGCTGCTGCTCGGTGCCCTACGCGTATCGGACGGCCTGGAGATCAGCGTGGCCCGACCGCTCTCCGACACCGCTCACCTCGAGTTGTCTCAGGCGGCAGCACCGCCGGAGGCATGGGAGCGCATCGCCGACATCCCGCCCGGCCAGGCCACGGTGACGGTGACAGCTCCGGCGGATGCGGGCAGCCGTGTGCGCCTGCTGGTAGTCGGCAGCGACGGCGTACCAAGCTTCGGCAACATCGTGTTCGTCGTCGACCCTGACCGCGCCCTGCGCCGAATGACCCCGGCACAGTCCCAGGCCCCCACGACACGGCCTCCCGACCTGTTCGCGGATCCCCGGCTCGCCGAACGATTCCTGAGCGACCTGGAAACCCTCCGTACGGGACTGACCCCCACCCCGGCGGGCGTATCCGCGAGCAGCAGCACTGGCGGTGCGGTCACGACGGCCCCGCTGGACGGCGACGAGGACGGCTGGGAGCGCTATCTGGACGAATGCGCCGGACGCGTCGGACATCCGCTCACGCGCTTCGCGCTGGGGCTCCCCCTGCCCACCGACATCAGCACGCCCTTTCAGGACCTGCTGCCCGTCTCCTGGGACGAGCGGTTCATCGATGACATCGAAGCCGCCCTCGACGATGACGACGCGGAGGCCGTGGCAGCAGAGCACGACCCCGAGGCAGTCGGTGCCGAAGCGAGCAGCACCGCCACCCTGCCCGACCTCCGGCAGGCCGACCAGGAAGTCCGCCGTAGATACCGGCGCTGGGTGGAGCGCCTCGTCGCCCTCGCTCCCCAGTTGGGCCCTCCGGAGCGCATGCTCGTCGTCCGGCTGACCCTGTGGACCGTTGCGGCCGGCGCTTGGCCTCCGGCACACACCGACTGGCTCCCGCTGCTCTCCCGGGCCGTCCGCGCACTGAACCGAAACGATCTTCCCGAGCGGATCGAGCCCCAGGTCGGCAGCCTCGCCGCAGTCGCCCTCGCCGTGCTCCGAAGCCACGCCCCACGCTACGAGATCACCCCTGAGACACTCGCTTTCAACGAAGCCTCCCAGCCAGTCGGCCACCTGCTTCCCGCCGTGGACTCCGCGTACGTCACGGAGTACACGACGCTGCTCGACACAGCCTTCGGCCCGGCAGTCGATCAGGCCGCCGTGCTCGATGTTGCGTCGGACATCGTCCAGGACGATCCCCTCGTCGACGCCGTATGGTCCCTCGCCGAGAAGGGGCGCGACGTACACCGCCACGGACGACTCCTGCTCCATGTCATCGGCCGCTTCAGCAACCCCGCGCTGGTGGCACTCGAAGCAGTCGGCGCCGCCGAGGATGCGCCCCTGGTCGGGGCCTGGGCCGACTCGGGCTCGGACTCCGGCGGGGGAGCCTGGGCGCTGGTCGTCTGGCGTCGGCCCGACCTCATCGTGGTCGATGCCCGTCGGCCGATTCCCCTCTGGCGGCATTACCGGCTCACCGGGCTGGTAGGCCCCAGAGCCCTCGCCGTACAGCGCGGCTTCGAATCCGCCACCTCCGTACCCCACGGCCCCCGCAACCAGCCCTTCGAACTGGCTCACCAAGTCCTGTCAGACCTGCGTCTGGCCGGGCCACGGCCACCACGGTGCGAGCCATAGTCCGTGGACTACCCCGGGTGCTCGCCGTGGAGGACACCGTGCCACCGGCCACCGGTGAGCACGGTCCTCAGGATCTGTCTACGGCAAGGTGCGAGCGGGGAGTGCTGTACGCCTACGGGGTCAGGGGCCATCAATCCGCTGCTGCCTCGTCCGGGTCGATCATGGCCAACCACCCGGACATCTCTTCCTCAGCCTGGCGTTCGTCAGCAGCGCTTTGTTCCTTGTCCTCCTCCCAGGCCACGCTCTTGAAGATCTCCTCCGATTCCCACTCATCAAGCAGTTCGTGAGGTCTGTGATCCCAGTCGCCGAGTTCCCCGTAGTACTCCTTGGCGCTGTACAGCAATCGGAGATCCGCTTCGATGAGTCGATAGCGGGGGCTCACGCCGTAGAAATGCTGGTGTGTCGGGCGCCGAAGATTCACCTCGACCGCCCCGAGGTAGCTCTCCGACTCAGCCAGGAGCGCTTGGTGCAAGTCATCGAGTTGGCCTCTGCGCACGCCACGGACGAGGGCGAGGGCCACTTCCACGTCCGCCAGCAGAGTGCCCAGAGCGTTGATGGAGTGCGTCGACCACACCTTGGGCTCACCCGCCAAGTGGGCCGCTGCGATGTCAAGCGGCTTCGGCAGGCCGGTCAGCCCCGAGTGGGTGACGAGATTGCCCACGGCGACCGTGAGATCACGCCGGAACTCCGGCACCACCCGCATCAGCTGCCGGAACGTCTCACGCTGGATCTGCCCCGGGTCGACCTCAAGTTCGTTGAAGTGCAGTGCCACAGTGACGTCGTCGTTGCTCGGGTCACGAGTAGCGCCCAGCAGCCGCGATCCCGACCCGTGCGACGACAACCCTGTCTCGAAGTCGTCGACAGAAACCATCCTTACGGTCTCGTCCTCGCCCTGAATGACGTACTTCATGAACGCCCCTTCTGCGGTTTGCGGCTTCCCGAAGAACAGCGCGGAGATCCGAATCGCATCGGCGGATTCACCCACGACAAGGCCGATCCCCGCATAGGTGGCCTGCTCTGTCGCCGCGCTGACCAAGTCCGTGCCGGCGGTAGTGGTGGTGAGCCATTGCGGGTCATACCGGATCATGACCGTACGTCCGCCCAGTCGAAAGGACAGGTAGGGGTCGTCCTGCCATGTTCCGGTGAGCGGCCGAGGAAACGGCCGGTTGGACACGTTGCGGCTACGCATCGGCGCGTTGAACGCCACGTACATCCCCTGCCGGATCGCGTCCAGACGTGCTTCGCCGAGAGGCACAGCGTGCCCTCGCCACGACTCGAAGACGGGACGCACAGTCCCGACGAACATTCCGGGGGCGAACCCCTGCCCAGAGAACTGCCTCGTCGGGTCGAGGCCGGCACGTTGAGCCGCCTGTTGCACGACATCCCCGCCCGGAAGCATCGCAACTCTCGGCACGTTGAGGTAGTCGATGCTGCTGTAGCTCATCCTCCACGCCTGCCCGGCTTTCCTCAGGGCGGCGGTCCAGGTCTCGTGCTCCGCCTTGAGTCTGGACAACTCCTCAACGGTGTACGCCTCTCCATTGTTCTTGTCGACGATGTCGTGGCAGGTCGAGCACAACAACAGGAGGTTCGATACGGCGTTCCTGGCCTCGATCGGCAGGGTGGGGTCCGCTCGGGGCCCATGATCGCTGAGTGCCACGTTGTGTGCCGTCTGAGCCGTTGGGGTGCGTCCGGCAGTCCCAGGGTCCAACTCCCGCCGACATATCTGGCACATGCCGTTTGCCAGCCTCCAGAGCTCCCGGCGAACGCGCTCCCTGGCCTCCGGCCCTCTGGACATACCGCCCCCACCCCATTACCACTTCGATTCGTACGCGTGTGCACGCTGCTCAGAGGCACCGATCCTGCCAGCGATCAAGTCTCCAGGCGGTAACTCCACGCCATCTCTTCAGGTGCCTCACGCGACATTGGCCGATACCGTGTGGTTTCAGCCGTCACAAGAGAGCCCTCGTGCCCGTTCCGGGTTGAGCGGCTCCCTGTCCGGATGACCGCGAACCTCCTGAGGAATCTCGACAACATGGTGAAGAGAGTGCTGGCTTTGATCGGTCGCCGAGGCTGCAACGAGCCCTGAAGGGCTCGGCTAGTTGCGCCTGCGAAGTATGTACCGCAAGCTGTCGCGTGAGACGGTGACGATACCGACCACCGGGATCGTCGATCGGACCAGCCAGGAATTGGCGCAGCCGCCACCTCAGCCAAGCCATCCAGCAATGGCGTGAGCGAGCGCGTCACCCCCCTGCTGCACCACGGTCCCCGCCACCAAAGCCGGCAACGCTTGCACAGCCCCGCGCAGCGCCCCAATCGCCGGTGCATCCGAGGCTGTCAGCGAGGTGTCGATGGAGTCCGCCATGGCGCGGAACACCTGCGCGTTCGGCAGGACCGATCCGTTCTGATCCACCTCGGTTCGGAATGCGGCAAGGAGGTCGCGCACGGTTTCCATGCTGACAGCGGGACTCTCGACGGACGCGGACTGGTGGACGTTCGAGATGTTCTGCCCAACCACGTTCTGGAGTGGGGCGATGTTGTTACCGCCGATGCTGATGCCCGAGCCCCGTCCCTGTTCCGGTTCGGGGCAGCGACGTCCTACAACCATCAACTTCTCCCTCCTTGAGTCTTGTTGTCCTGGCCGACATTGCTGATGCCGCTGCCGGCGACGTTCTGGATGGGTGCGTTGTTGTCGCCGTAGACCTGGATGTTGGTGATGACCGCGGCCACCTGGCGCTCGTACGCAACGATGTCGACGCCCAGCTCTTCGAGGTAGGCGGAGACCGTGCGGAAGACGCAGGTCTGCATGAGGACGACGTGCCGCTTCGCATCGTCGGCCTGGTGCATGTCGGTGACTTCTTCGGTGGAGTACCGGTCCCGGAGGCTGACCGGATCTTTTTCCTCAGCCCGACCACCTTCCGACTGCGCTCCGAGGGCGAGCCGGGTCACCAGCCGCCACAGTGCGAGGGGGCCGTGGACGGCGTCCAACAGGGACTGCACGACCACCCAGCCGTAAAGTCTCGCTCCGCGCTTGACGACGGGTGAGTCCGTCACCCTCAGCTCGTTGTAGAGAGGCGTCATAACGTGCGGGCGCAGGGTAAGCCGTAGTTCGCCTGCCTCCAGTGCGGCATGCGCGAACAGGGTGACCACGACCTGGCCGTCCCAACTGACGCACTGTGCCCGCAAATAGAGCCGGTCCGGCACGCTGGACGGTGACCGGCGGCCCCGGCCGCGCAGGTCCGGCAGCTCCAACTTCGCGGCACGGGTCCGTCGAAGCCACAGCTCGGACGGCAGCCCGAGAATCTCCGTGACGGAGAAGCCGGGTAGGGGATCGGTGATCTCCCGTGCGCCACGGCCCAGTTCCCTGAGGGCGTCGCCCATCTGCCGCAGCAGTTCCCGCTCGCCGAAGGGCTTGATCGATACCTCTGAGTCCTTGGGCTTGAGTGGGATACCGATGTCAGCCACGCCCCATACGTAGCGTCCGGCTCCGACGAAGGTTTCCGGATGGTCATAGGGCAGTTCGAGCCGCGTCTGCTCGTTGCCGATGAGAGCCATCCGACGCATGGCCTTCGCCGACGTCCAGGGCAGGCGGTCAGACGCGATGCCGTCCCGGACGATCCTGGACAACCCCGCCCGCGCCATGAGGCGATCTCCCGCACAGATGAGTACGGCTCCGGCCAGCAGGGCGAACGGCAGCAGGAGCAGTCCGGTTCGCAGGGTGACCGCCTCGCCGCGTATCGGCTCGTAGGGCACTACGGCGAGTATCCAGGGGACACACAGAACGAGGTACGCCAGACGGGGTGAGGGCGCCAGCCTCGACTTCTTGCCCTTGCGGGCTGCCCGTAGCCCGGCCCACCACATGAGGCAAGCCAGCAAAACGGCGCCGCCCCACACGACGGCTGCCCGGGGGACCTCGTACGCAACACCGACGGCAAAGAGCAGGACGAGCGTTCGCCGCAGCCGACGCCGTCTCCGTGCGCGCAGACTGTGCGCGATGACGGGCACTAGGTCGAATCCGTACGAGGGAACAGGCAACGGCGGGCCGTGGAGAACGTGATCACGTACCCACTGGGCCATGGGCTCACCCAGGGGAGGGCAGTCGTCGTTGCCCTCCAAGTAGATGCGTCTACGAGTACTGCGCCGCGGCTTGTTCGGTTTCTGATCCTTGCCCTGGATCTTGCTCCACCACGCCTTGACGGCCTTGACCCGGTCGGGACGGGTGTAGACGGCCTGGCACAGCAGCCTTGTCACCTCCGACGAGGTCGAGTCCACCTCACCAGAGCCGCCACCGCGAGAGGGGACAGGCCCGGCCTGAACCGGTACCGCGGGCCCATCGACCATCCCTTCCGGGGCACGCCCCTCTCGTACACGCAGTCCCCGACCGAACCCCATTCCCGCCCCCCGTTCACTGACACGGCGGGCATCATCATGGTGAAGTCCCGGAACCACCAGACCGCAAACGCGACAATGCACTCAACCTGCCTGGATCGGTGAAGGTTTGACCGAATACCGCTCACAGTCGAGAGTGCCTCGCACACAGCATCAACGCGTAGCCCTCCGCGCCTTGCCGGCATGAACGGCCTTGACCGTCATTGGCCCGGGCTACAGAACGGTCCGCGAGGCCGCGGCTTCGGTCGTGCTGACCGCGCCCGGCGTCGCGCTCCATAAAGAAGCGATCCTCGATCTCCTTCTGGACGGCCTGTCGCACCAGGCGTAGGGACATCGGCGCCGTGCTCGGCTCTGGGAGCCATCTGGGAGCCGACTCGCTCCCGAAACCCCCTCCACACCACCCGAGACCAACCGGAACCACCCACCCGAACTGTGTAAACACAATCCCGGCAGGAAAGATCATTAATCGAACCTCATTCGGGACGAAGAGGTCGTGGGTTCAATTCCCACCATCTCGGTAGGAAAATACCGGGTCAATTCAGCGTCCGCACGTGAAAAACGTCAGCCTGATTGCTTGTGTGGAACCGTCCTGCACGGCCGGGGGTAATCACCGGATCGCCTCACAGGCGGTGGCCAGCAGGGCAACAGCGTCCCAGGGCACATCCAGGGCACACGAGCCCGGGAAGCAGCGTTGACCCGTGAGAACTACCGAGAGGTAATTCCGCAGGTCACCGCACGTTTGCCCAAGAAGTGCCAGCTCAGCCCCGCACCCCTCCCATTCGCTGCACGAGTGGCAGGACTTCAGCCACCGGCTGCATGAGGCGGGGCATCAGCCGTATTGCCTTGTGTGGCCCTGATCGGCCCTGAGCTGGGGTTTCTTGCGGATCGGGCGGGGTCTTCGGGCCTCGCCGGCAGCGGACAGGCGGGCTTCTCGTTCAACTGCTCGTCGCCGAGCGGCTCCTGCTCGTGGGGCCCGAACCACGGCGGGCGGCTGAGGGGCGACGGACGACGGCACGATCTGGCGCGCCGCAGCCGTGAAGCTCTCCGGCGGCAGGTGGAGGCCTGCGCTCGACGGTCACCGACACCCACGGCGACGGCTCGACCACAGCGGTGTACAACGCGTACGCCGTCAGCCGAGGCCCGACCGGACCGGTTCTCGCCGCCGCCCGGAGTCAGCCGACGACAACCGCATCAACTCCCGTACCCCTGGCGGTCGTTGTCGTCGTAGCGAGCCGCAACGAGCGGGGGAACCTGCCCGTGGCGGCTGCGCTTCGGGAACGGCCCTCGCCGAGGCGCTCCGGCCGCCGTACCGCCTCCCCCGGGCCCGCCCGGTACGCCACGCCCTCCTGCCCGTTGGGAACCGGCCGTAGTGGGGTTATCGTCGGAATCCTGGGGCCAGGACGAGGAGGACGGCCGGTGATGTCGCAGGACGAGGCCGTGATCGGCTGCATGGGCAAGGTGCTCATCGGGACCCGCGGAACCGCCGGTCCAGGCGAGGTGCTCGTGCGGGTCAGAGGCGGCTCCGAGACCTTTCTCGCCTGGTCCGAGAATCCCCTGCCCGCAGGCTCCACGGTCCTCGTGATCGAATCACGCGGATGCCGCGAGGTCGGCGTCATCGAGTGGGTGGATCCATTGGACGCGCTCGACGGAGACACCGCCGGCGCAAGCTGAGGAGTACAGGCATGTTCGGATACCGCGTTCCCGCTCCCGACGAGGCGATGCTGATCTCGGGAGGCAGGCGGGGACTGGGGGGCGCTCCGTTCCGCGTGGTCACGGGCCACGGCAAGTTCGTGCTTCCGGTCTTTCGCAAGGTCCGCTTCCTCACGCTGTCGATGTGTGAGGCGGAGGTCACCGAGACCTGTGTGACCAAGCAGGGCATCTCCCTGCACGTGCGCGCGGTCATCGCCTTCAAGGTCGGCAACGACCAGGAGAGCATCATCAACGCCGGCCAGCGCTTCCTGTCCGACCAGGAGCAGATGTCGGTGCTGACCGGCCGGATCTTCGCAGGTCACCTGCGGGCCATCATCGGCTCGATGACCGTCGAGGAGATCGTCACCGAGCGGCAGAAGCTCGCCGCCGAGGTGCTGGACACCTCGAAGGTCGAGATGGCGAAGATCGGCCTGATCGTCGACTCGCTCCAGATCCAGTCGATCGACGACGGCGACACCGGCTACATCGCCGCGATGTCCGCCCCGCACAAGGCCGCCATCCAGCGCCAGGCCCAGATCGCCCAGGCGCAGGCCACCCAGGCCTCGGTCGAGGCGGAGCAGGCGGCGGCCCGCAAGCAGGCCGAGTACGCCCGGCAGACCGCCGTCGTCCAGGCCGAGTACTCGGCCGAGGTCGACCGCGCGCAGGCGCAGGCCTCCCAGGCCGGTCCGCTGGCGCAGGCCCACGCCCAGCAGGAGGTGCTCGCGGCACAGACCGAACTGGCCCAGAGGCAGGCCGAGTTGCGGCAGCAGCAGCTGGTGGCCGAGGTCGTCAAGCCGGCCCAGGCCGAGGCCGAGCGGGTCCGGATCCTCGCCGCCGCCGAGGCCCAGCGCATGAAGATCCAGGCGGAGGCCGCGGCCTCCTACGACCGGGTCGCGCTGGACCGGATGCTGATCGACCAGCTCCCGCAGATCGTGAAGGAGGCCGCGGGCGGCCTGGCGGGCGCCAACGTCAACGTCCTCAACGGCGCCGACGGCCTCGGCGAGATCGCCGCCGGCCTGGTCTCGCAGGGCCTGACGATCCTCGACTCGGTCCGCCAGAACCTGGGCGGCCAGGACAAGGAGAAGACCGGCACCGCGGGCACCGCCGGAGGCACCAACCCGAGCGGCCTGCTCCAGCTGCGCGCGGGCAAGGGCCGCTCCTCGGACGACGACGGCCCGGTCACCGTCGACTAGCACGCGAAGTGCCGGTCGGGGCCGGGGTCCCGGTCCCGACCGGCACCGCCACATGCCACCGCCACCGCCACCGCGAGGCCCTCGGCGCCGTCGCACACGTGAGACCTCGCCGCGGAACCGATCACGAGAACGGCCACCACCCCCACCGGTGACACCCCGGCCCGGCGCGACCACCCGGAAACCCTACGTATTGTAGGTTCCCAACCGCCAGCGGCCACACGCCTGTTCAACGGGGGACCCATGCAGGACAGCGAGACGAAAACCGGCGAGGAGGCGTGTGCGCGCAGTCTCGCGCCCACGGTGACCCTGCTGGTCGTCAGCCTGATCGTCGCCGCCGTGGGCGTGTACGAGCTGTGCGGTTTCGGCCTGCACAGCCTCGACCGGCGCCCGCACCTGTTCAGTGACGGCCTCGCCACCGGCGGGGTGATCGTCGCCGCGGTGGCGGCCGGCGCGGCGGTGGGCAACCTGGCCTGGCACCTGGCGGCGGCCCGGCGCGGCACGGGTAAATCCGGTTGATTTCCGGTAAGACGCACAGCCGGGACACAGAAAGGGCCGGGTAAGGCGAGCACAGGGAGTTCCCAGGAAGGCGGGAACAGGCAGATCCAGGTAAGAGCGGATGCCGGTACGCTCCCGGTAGCCCCGGCGCCCGGACCATCGCCGTCCGCTCCGTGTGAATCCGGTGAGTGCCGCCGCATCGGGGCCGCGCACCACGCGCACCCACGCTTACCCTACGAACTGTAGGGTCGGCGTTTCCCCGTCCCTCCCCACCCAAGGTGACCAGTCACCATGCCCGCACAGCAGTCGACCGTGATCGACGCGCAGGTCCCCGGCCAACGCGGCAGCCGCCGCGAGTTCCAGTTGCCCGCGCCCAGCCCCCGGCTGCGCGCGGCGGCGGCTTCGGCCACCGTCTGGTACCTGCGACTGATCGCCGTCTTCAACATCATCGCGGTGCTGTCGGTGCCGTTCCGCAAAGAAGTGCAGGAACACAACGACGGCAAGATCTTCACCGCCCGCCATGTGCACGCGCACACGCACCACGCCGGCCAGTTCTTCACGCCGTACCTGGCCACCGCGGGTCTGGCCGCGGCCGCGGCGGCGATCTTCCTGGCGCTGGTGATGCGGCGCGGCAAGCGGGCCGCGTGGGTCGTCAACATGCTGATGGCCGGCCCCCTGTTCGTGCTGTACGTCCTCGCGCTGACCCAGCACCCGTTCAGCGGCCATGTCTTCAACTGGGTCTCCACCGCCCTCACCGGCCTCTTCGTGGTCGCGCTGCTGATCGGCCGCCGCGAGTTCAACGCCGTCGGCGACCCCTCCAACCCGAAGCTCGCGCTGGCGGCCGGCGTCGGCGGGATCCTGGTGGCCGGCGGTCTCGGCACGCTGCTCGTGCACGCCACCAACAAGGTGCCGGGCGGCGGTCCCCTGTACGAGGAGCTGGCCTACACCCTGCTGCGCGGCGTCAGCGTCGGCCCCTTCGCCGACCGGGTCGACTCCGTGCACGCGCCCCGCTGGGTCGACATCATCGTCAACGTCCTGCTGGCCGCCGCCTTCTGCCTGGTCCTGTACGCCTGCTTCCGCTCCCCGCGCGGGCGCCGGCTGCTCACCGACGAGGACGAGGAGAAGCTGCGCGCGCTGCTCGACAAGCACGGCGCCCGTGACTCCCTCGGCTACTTCGCGCTGCGCCGCGACAAGGCCGCCATCTTCTCGCCCACCGGGAAGGCGGCCGTCACCTACCGCGTCGTCGGCGCCGTCTCCCTCGCCTCCGGCGACCCGATCGGCGACCCCGAGGCCTGGCCCGGCGCCATCGACGCCTGGCTGTCGGAGGCCCGCCGGCACGCGTGGACCCCGGCCGTGATGGGCGCGAGCGAGGAGGCGGGCACGATCTACGCCCGCCACGGCCTGGACGCCCTCGAACTCGGCGACGAGGCGATCGTGGACATCGCGGACTTCACCCTGGAGGGCCGCGCCATGCGTGTCGTCCGCCAGGCCCACAACCGGGTCAAGCGGGCCGGCTACACGGTCCGGGTCCGCCGCCACGAGGACATCCCCGAAGAGGAGATGAACCGGCTCGTCCAGCGCGCCGACGACTGGCGCGACGGCGCCACCGAACGCGGCTTCTCCATGGCCCTCGGCCGGCTCGGCGACCCCGGGGACGGCCGCTGCGTGATGCTGGAGTGCCGCGACGCGAACGACGAACCGCGCGCCCTGCTCAGCTTCGTCCCCTGGGGCGAGCACGGCCTGTCCCTGGACCTGATGCGCCGCGACCGCGACAGCGAGAACGGCCTGATGGAGTACATGGTCGTGGAACTCCTGCTCCAGGCGAAGGAGTTGGGGGTCCAGCGCGTCTCGCTGAACTTCGCGATGTTCCGCGCGGTCTTCGAGCGCGGCGCCCGCCTCGGTGCCGGTCCGGTCCTGCGCCTGTGGCGCTCGGTCCTCACCTTCTTCTCCCGCTGGTGGCAGATCGAGTCCCTGTACCGGGCCAACGCCAAGTACCGCCCGGTCTGGGAACCGCGGTTCCTGCTGTTCGCCAAGTCCAGCGACATCCCGCGCATCGGTCTGGCCTCGGCCCGGGCGGAGGGGTTCCTCGAACTGCCGGGTATGGGCGGGAAGTCGTAGGGAGCGGCCGAGCGGCGGCGGACCGGCGGCAGCGGCCGACGGTCCGCCGCTTGCGTCGGTCCTCAGCCGTTCACGCGATCCCGCCGCCCACGGTGAACCCGATGACCGAGCCGCCGCCCTCGCGCCGGAAGGCGAACGGCGCTCCGCCGTGCGCCATGGCGACCTCGCGGACGATGGACAGCCCGAGGCCCGAGCCCGGCAGGGAGCGGGCGTCGGCGGCCCGGTAGAAGCGGTCGAAGATGCGGATGAGGTCGCCCTCCGCGATACCCGGCCCCCGGTCCAGCACCTCCACCCGTACCGTCCCCGAGCGGGCCGGCCCGGTGATGTTGATCTCGATGGGGGACGTGCGGTCCCGGTCGAACTTGGCCGCGTTCTCCACCAGGTTGGACATGGCCCGCTGCAGCATCCCCGGCCGGCCGTCGGTGGTCGTGTCGCCGCTCGTACGGAGCACGATCTCGCGCCCGGTACGGCGCTTGGCCACCCCCATCACCTCCTCGGCGATGTCGGCGAGGTCGACGCGCTGCGGCGGCTCGGTGTCGGACTGCCCGGCGGCCAGGTCGACCAACTCGTTGACCAGGTCGGTCAGTTCGCGAGCCTCCTGGCCGAGGTCGGCGACCAGGTCCTCACGGGTCTCGGGCGGGAGTTCGTCGATACGGCGCAGCAGCGAGATGTTCGTCCGCAGCGAGGTGAGCGGGGTGCGCAGCTCGTGCCCCGCGTCCTGGACCAGCCGGCGCTGGTCCTCCTCGGACTGCGCGAGCCGGCCCAGCATCCGGTCGAAGGCACGGCCCAGCCGGCCCACCTCGTCCAGCCCGGTGACCGGCACCTCGATACCCAGCCGGCGGGTGCGGGCCACGTCCTCGGCGGCGGAGGTGAGGATCACCAGGCGCCGGGTGATCCGGCGCGCCAGCCACCAGCCGAACAGACCGGCGGCCACCACGACCGCCGCCATCAGGATCAGCGTGCGCCGCTGAAGGGTGCGCAGCAGGTCCTCGGTGTCGCTGAACTCCTGGGCGATCTGCACCGCGCCCCGGCCGTCGCCGAGCGAGATGGTGGCGATGCGGTACAGGTCGGAGTCCACCGGCACGTCCTTGTGCTGGACCACCTTCCCGGCGGTCTGCGCGAGGGCCATCGCCTTGTCCCGGGAGGTGACGGGCAGGCTCGGACTGCCGTGGTCCACTATCTGGCCCTGCGCGCCCAGCACCTGGACATCGGTGCGCGCCGGCCGGACCAGGTCATGCCCCGGCCGGGACGACGAGAAGTCCTCCGGCACCATCTCGTGCTGCCGTACCTCGTCCCGTACGTCCTGCACGACCTGCGAGAACACCGACTGCTGGTCGACGCGGACCAGCCGGGCGGCGGAGCTGTACGACAGGATGCCGACGAGGATCGTGACCGCCGCGGTGACGGCCGCGAAGGAGACGACGAAGGTGGTGCGCAGGGAGACGAGCCCCGGCCGGCGCCCGGCCAGCGACCGCTTGAGCCGCTTGAGACGGCCCACTCAGTCCTCCCGCAGCACGTAACCCACGCCCCGCACGGTGTGGATCAGCTGCGGGGCGCCGGGCTCGTCGAGCTTGCGGCGCAGGTAGCCGACGTACACGGCGAGGTTCTTGGAGCCCGGACCGAAGTCGTAGCCCCAGATCCGGTCGTAGATGGTGGAGTGGTCGAGCACGATGCCGGCGTTGCGCACGAGGAGCTCCAGCAGCTCGAACTCGGTGCGGGTCAGCTCCAGCTCGCGCTTGCCGCGCCAGGCACGGCGGGCCTGGAGGTCCATACGGATGCCGGCGGCCTCGACCTGCCGGTCCGAGATCTGGACGTCGGCCCGCACGGAGTCGGTCCCGCCACCGCTGCCGTTCGCCCCGGCGGGCACCGGGAGCGTACGGCGCAGCAGCGCACGCAGCCGAGCGAACACCTCCTCCACGTCGAAGGGCTTGACGACGTAGTCGTCGGCGCCGGCGTCCAGGCCCGCGATGCGGTCGGCGGTCTCCACGAGGGCGGTGAGCATGAGGATCGGGGTGCGGTCGCCCTCGGCGCGCAGCACACGGCAGACCTGCAGACCGTCGATGCCGGGCATCATCACGTCCAGCACGAGGACGTCCGGCGGCGTCTTGTGGGCCTGGGCCAGGGCTTCCACGCCGTCGGCGACCGCCGTCACCGCATACCCTTCCAGCGTCAGCGCACGCTCCAGGGCATGGCGGATGGCACGGTCGTCTTCGGCGAGCAGCACAGTCTGGGGCACGCCCCCAGTTTGCCAAGGCCTGCGGCGGTTCGGTCGAGGCGGGCGGGCCTACGATCACCCTTTTTACCGCCCTCTCACCGTCACGGTGGAACCCGACCCCGCCCCTTTCCGTCCTCTCACCATCTCCGCCCCGCCCGCCAGGGCCGCCTCACAGCCGGCCGAGCCGGGTCGACGGGCGGGCGGAAAAACGGAAAAACCGGCCACTACAACGCCGCCTCCGCGGGGAGCAGGGACCGGTGCGTGGGCGCCTCCGGCACCCCGGCCGGCCGCCCCTTGGCGAACTCCTCCCGCAGCACCGGTACGACCTCCTCGCCCAGCAGGTCGAGCTGCTCCAGCACGGTCTTCAGCGGCAGCCCCGCGTGGTCCATGAGGAACAGCTGGCGCTGGTAGTCACCGGCGTACTCACGGAACGCCAGCGTCTTCTCGATCACCTGCTGCGGCGAACCCACGGTCAGCGGGGTCTGCTCGGTGAAGTCCTCCAGCGAGGGTCCGTGACCGTAGACGGGCGCGTTGTCGAAGTACGGGCGGAACTCGCGCACCGCGTCCTGCGAGTTCCTGCGCATGAACACCTGGCCGCCGAGCCCGACGATCGCCTGCTCGGGCGTGCCGTGCCCGTAGTGGGCGTACCGGGCCCGGTACAGCTCGACCATCCGCTTGGTGTGGTCGGCCGGCCAGAAGATGTTGTTGTGGAAGAAGCCGTCGCCGTAGAAGGCCGCCTGCTCGGCGATCTCCGGGGAGCGGATCGAGCCGTGCCAGACGAACGGCGGCACGCCGTCCAGCGGCCGCGGGGTCGAGGTGAAGCCCTGCAGCGGCGTACGGAATTCGCCCTCCCAGTCCACGACGTCCTCGCGCCACAGGCGGTGCAGCAGGGCGTAGTTCTCGATGGCGAGGTTGATGCCCTGGCGGATGTCCTGCCCGAACCAGGGGTAGACCGGGCCGGTGTTGCCGCGGCCCATCATCAGGTCGACGCGCCCGTCGGCCAGGTGCTGGAGCATCGCGAAGTCCTCCGCGATCTTCACCGGGTCGTTGGTGGTGATCAGGGTGGTGGACGTGGACAGGACGAGGTTCTCGGTCCGCGCCGCGATGTAGCCGAGCATGGTGGTCGGCGACGACGGCACGAACGGCGGGTTGTGGTGCTCACCGGTCGCGAAGACGTCCAGGCCGACCTCCTCGGCCTTCAGCGCGATGGCGACCATGGCCTTGATCCGCTCGGCCTCGGTCGGGGTGCGCCCCGTGGTGGGGTCCGGCGTGACATCGCCGACCGTGAAGATCCCGAACTGCATGGCTCGCTCACCCTCTAGGTTGTTGACCGCTAAACTTAGCTTTCCGAACGGCCACCCAACCTCGGGTATTCCACCCCCGTCGACACCCCGCCGAGCCGGACCTCAGAAGGTGTACGCGTCCCCGGTGTCCAGCACGAGGACCTTCAGCCGGTCGTTCGACCGGTCCCCGTCCACCGCGCCGCCCGCCCACGCCGTGTCGACCTCCAGCGTGACCTCCGACGACCGCTCGCCCAGCCGCACCGGCACCCGCAGCGGCTCCCCCGCCGCGTCCACGCCCACCGCGCCCGTCGCGCACAGGAGCGTGCGCTCGTCCTCCCGTACACACCGGGCCGGCAACTGCTGCGCCGCGGCCAGCGGCACCGACCAGCGCAGCCGCACGGTCGCGTCCGGCACGGCGGCGGGGCCGCCGTTCCACGGGGTCAGCCGCAGATCGACCGCGCCCCCGTCCAGCTGCGCCACCCCGTGGAACGCCAGATCGGCCTCGGGAACGGGAGTCCGCCCGGGAGCGGCCACGGCACCCCCGCACGCCAGCACCACCCCGGCACACACGACCCCCGACACCGCCCCCGACACCACTGCCCGAGCCCGCATCCGCACGCCACTCACCTCGCACTCCGGCCGCCCTGGCTGTCGCAGGGATGTATGCCACCGCAGCCGCCGCCCAGGCGCCCTCCAACAGGTGACAAGCGGATGACAAGCTGGGCGGCATGCCGATCCTCCGCTCCGCCGCCCTGTTCGTCGTCGCCGCGCTCTTCGAGATCGGCGGCGCCTGGCTGATCTGGCAGGGCGTACGCGAACACCGCGGCTGGCTGTGGATGGCCGGCGGAGTCCTCTCCCTCGGCGCGTACGGCTTCGTCGCCACCTTCCAGCCCGACGCCCACTTCGGCCGCATCCTCGCCGCGTACGGCGGGATCTTCGTGGCCGGCTCGATCCTGTGGGGCATGGTCGCCGACGGCTACCGCCCCGACCGGTACGACCTCACGGGCGCCCTGATCTGCCTCGCCGGCATGGCCGTGATCATGTGGGCCCCACGAAACGGCGGCTGACCCTCACTTACGCTGGACGGAGCACCGCCACCGGACCCCCCGAACGAGCACAGGAGCAGCCCATGGCCCCGGCCCCCGCGTCCCGCATCGCCGTCGTCACCGGTGCGAGCAGCGGCATCGGAGCCGCCACCGCCCGGCAGCTGGCCGAGGCCGGGTACCGCGTCGTCCTCACCGCGCGCCGCAAGGACCGCATCGAGGCGCTCGCCGAGGAGCTGACGAAGGCGGGCCACTCCGCGACCGCGTACCCGCTGGACGTGACCGACCGAGCGGCCGTGGACGAGTTCGCGAGCGCCTTCACCTCGATCGCCGTCCTGGTCAACAACGCGGGCGGCGCCCTCGGCGCGGACCCGGTGGCCACCGGCGACCCGGAGCACTGGCGCACCATGTACGAGACGAACGTCATCGGCACCCTGCACGTCACCCAGGCCCTGCTCCCGAAGCTGGAGGCGAGCGGCGACGGCACGATCGTGGTGCTCTCCTCCACGGCCGGCCACGGCACCTACGAGGGCGGCGGGGGCTACGTCGCCGCCAAGCACGGCGAGCACGTCCTCGCCGAGACCCTCCGCCTGGAGATCGTCGGCCGCCCGGTCCGCGTCATCGAGGTCGCCCCCGGCATGGTCAGGACCGACGAGTTCGCCCTGACCCGCTTCGGCGGAGACACGGCGAAGGCCGCCAAGGTCTACGAAGGCGTGGCCGAACCCCTCACGGCCGACGACGTCGCCGACACGATCACCTGGGCGGTCACCCGCCCCAGCCACGTCAACGTCGACCTCCTGGTCGTGCGCCCCCGCGCCCAGGCCTCCAACACGAAGGTCCACCGGGAGCCGTGATGCCGGACAACACCGAATCGCCCGAGCCCGCCGACGCCCTCGACTCCTTCGAGAAGTCCCTGGAACAACGCCGCCTGGCCCAGGAGAAGAAGGACGAACGCCGGGTCTGGTGGTTCCTCGGCTACTTCCTCTTCGGCATCCACATCGTGGCCTTCGTGATGATCTACGCGGTGCGGCACGGGAAGTAACCCGACCGGTGACCAACTGGACGAGGCCCCCGCCACCGGGGGGGGCCTTTCGCGTCAGCCCTTCACGCAGACGAACTGCTTCAGCTTCGCCACGACTTCCACCAGGTCACTCTGCTGCTGCATGACCTGGTCGATGTTCTTGTAGGCACCCGGGATCTCGTCCACCACCCCGGAGTCCTTGCGGCACTCCACACCCCGGGTCTGCTCTTCCAGATCCTTGGTCGTGAAGTGACGCTTCGCCGCGTTACGGCTCATACGCCGACCCGCGCCGTGGGAGGCCGAGTTGAAGGCCTTCTCATTCCCGAGCCCCTTCACGATGTACGAGCTGGTGCCCATCGAGCCGGGAATGATCCCGAACTCACCGGAGCCGGCCCGGATCGCGCCCTTGCGGGTGACGAGCAGGTCCATGCCCTCGTACCGCTCCTCCGCCACGTAGTTGTGGTGGCAGGAGATCTCCGGCTCGAAGGTCGGCCTGGCCTTCTTGAACTCCTTGCGGATCACGTCCTTCAGGAGCGCCATCATCAGCGTGCGGTTGTACTTGGCGTACTCCTGCGCCCAGAACAGGTCGTTGCGGTAGTCCGCCATCTGCGGGGTGTCCGAGACGAAGACCGCGAGGTCCCGGTCGACCAGGCCCTGGTTGTGCGGGAGCTTCTGGGCCACGCCGATGTGGTGCTCGGCGAGTTCCTTGCCGATGTTCCGGGAACCGGAGTGCAGCGTGAGCCACACAACCCCCTCGGTATCGAACAAAAGCTCGATATAATGGTTGCCCGCACCGAGCGTTCCCATCTGCAGAGTCGCCCGCCCCCGGCGGAACTTCACAGCATCGGCGACCCGGTCGAACCGCCCCCAGAAGTCGTCCCACCCAGCAGTCGCCAGACCATGGAAGTCACCCGGCGCCACCGGATCCTCATGCATCCCCCGCCCCACCGGGATCGCCTGCTCGATCTTCGACCGCAGGCGCGACAGGTCGCCCGGCAGGTCGTTCGCGGTCAGCGAGGTCTTGACCGCCGACATCCCGCAGCCGATGTCCACCCCGACCGCCGCCGGGCACACCGCGCCCCCCATCGCGATGACCGAGCCGACCGTCGCGCCCTTGCCGTAGTGCACGTCCGGCATCACGGCCAGACCCTTGATCCACGGCAGGGTCGCCACGTTCTGGAGCTGACACAGGGCCACGTCCTCCACCGTCGCGGGATCCGTCCACATCCGGATCGGGACCTTCGCGCCCGGTATCTCCACGTACGACATACGTTCCTCATTCCCCCGTTGGCGATAACAAAAGACTTAGAAGCGACAAAAACGATAAAGCGCAAAAGCAGCGCGATGGTCGGCGAAATGGGACAGGGAACCGGCGGGCGCGGCAGTGCGTGCGATACACATTGTCTCCAGGGGGCGCCCCGCTGCGGCAAGCGATTAACCAGCGGGGACACTGGAGCATCAAGCGAGCGCACACCCATCCGAGAGGAGCCCGACCGTGCAGCGGAAGGCGTACGTACCCGGCGCAGCCGCCCTCCTCGCGGCCCTGTTGGCCGGCTGCACGAGCGGTTCCGGCGGCAGCGGCACGACGGACAACGCGAACCCCGGCGGCGCGGGCACGACGACGGTCGCGGCGCAGCCGGGCAAGTACCGCACGCTGCCCGAGCCGTGCGGCGCGGTCGGTCATGACAGCCTCGACACGCTGCTGCCGGGCATCAGGCAGATCACCGATCCCGACCAGCGGGACAAGGCCTACCAGGGCGACGCGGAGCTGACCTACGACACCGATCGCAAGGTCGGCTGCCACTGGAAGGTGGACTCCGAGGACGCCACCGACCGGCTGTCGGTGGATTTCGAGCGCGTGGTGTCGTACGACAACGCGGTCAGCGACGACGACCAGGCGAAGAAGCTGTTCGGGGACAAGGAGTCGGCCGCCGACCTGCCGACGCCGAGCACGTCCCCGTCGGCCGGCGCTTCCCCCTCCGGCTCCCCCTCGCCGTCCGGCTCTGCCTCCGGCACCCCCTCCGGCACCCCCTCGGGTTCCCCGTCCGGCTCGGCGTCCCCCTCCGGCACTCCGGCCGATCTCCAGCCGAGGGTGCTGACCGATCTCGGTGACGAGGCGTATGTGGACGACCAGCTCGCGTCGTCCGGTTCGACGGCTCAGCAGCGGACGGTGACTGTGGTGTTCCGCACGTCCAACGTCCTTGTCACGCTTGTGTACGAGGAGCAGCCGATGGCGACGGGGGCGGCCCCGGACAGCAAGGAAATGCAGGACAGGGCCCGTAATCTGGCCTCCAAGCTGGATGACACGCTGGGCGGCTGACGTCCCTGGGCGTCCGTTGTTCCCTCGCTCGCAAAGAACGTGAACGGAAACCGCACGGCTCCTTCACCGCGTACGGTGGCCCCGCAGGAACCCGCACGAACACCGAGCGTAGTGAAGGAACCATGCAGCGAGCAGCCCAGCGAGACGACCGTGCCCAGACAGTGAGGCGTGGCAAGCGCCTGAGCCGTGCGCTTGTCTGCGCGGCAGCCGTTCCCGCGGTGCTGATCACCGCCGCCTGTTCGTCGGGCTCGGGCGACGCGAAGAGCAAGGGCGGCGACAGCAGCGCCAAGCAGTCGGCGGGCGCGTCGGGTTCGTCGTCGGCGAGCGCGTCCCCGACGGTGCAGGCGGCCGCGTACAAGAACCTTCCGGACCCGTGCGGCGTGTTGTCGAAGGGCACGCTGTCGGATCTGGTGCCGAAGGGCACGTCGGGCAAGAAGGGCGGTTCGGACGACACGTCGTCGCGTTCCTCCTGCTCGTGGAGCAGCCTGGACAACAACGGTGTGAAGGGCTCGCAGTTCCGCTGGCTGAACGTGTCGCTGCTGCGCTTCGACTCGGACACGACGCGCGGCACCGGTGAGGCGCAGGCGCACACGTACTTCGCACAGCAGGTGAAGGACGCGGAGGCGGTGGACAGCGCGAAGAACACCAAGGAGGTGCCGCTGTCCGGCACGGGTTCGGAGGCGACGGCGGTGCGCTACGACCTGCAGAAGAAGGAAGGCCTCTTCAAGCAGCAGACGGTGGTGGCCAGGGTCGAGAACGTGGTGATCACGCTCGACTACAACGGCGCCGGTCTCGCGGGCGACCAGACCCCGAACGCGGACGACCTGACGCAGTCGGCGACGAAGGCGGTCAAGGAAGTGGTCGCGTCGGTCACGAAGGCCAACGGCGGCTCCTCGTCGTCCGGTTCGTCGTCCGCGTCGCCCTCTTCGAGCGCGTCCCCGTCGAAGTCGGCGGGCAAGAAGGGCTGATCGCCGGCCCGTTTCGCCCGTCCTCCCCGGCCTGTGGCCGCCGGCCGGGGAGCGGCGGATCTCCCGACCGGTGCCACGTTCTCCGTACGCGTGTGCCACCCTGTTGCGCGCAACAACAGGCAAGGGGAGGGGAGTACGAGTGGCCGCGCCACCGCAGCTGACTCGATTGCACCGCATACTCATCGGCGTGGTGGTGTCCGGCGCCCTGATCATCGCCGGCATCGGTTTCGCCGGCTCGTACGCGGCGGTCCGTGAGCTGGCCATCAAGAAGGGCTTCGGGAACTTCTCCTACGTGTTCCCGGTCGGCATCGACGCGGGTATCTGTGTCCTGCTGGCCCTGGACCTGCTGCTGACCTGGATACGCATCCCCTTCCCGCTGCTGCGGCAGACGGCGTGGCTGCTGACGGCGGCGACGATCGCGTTCAACGGCGCGGCCGCCTGGCCGGACCCGCTGGGCGTGGGCATGCACGCGGTGATCCCGATCCTGTTCGTGGTCGCCGTCGAGGCGGCCCGGCACGCGGTCGGCCGGATCGCGGACATCACGGCCGACAAGCACATGGAGGGCGTCCGCATCACGCGCTGGCTGCTCTCGCCGGTGCCGACGTTCCTCCTGTGGCGCCGTATGAAGCTGTGGGAGCTGCGCTCCTACGACCAGGTGATCAAGCTGGAGCAGGAGCGTCTCGTCTACCAGGCCCGCCTCCACTCCCGCTTCGGCCGCGCGTGGCGCAGGAAGGCTCCGGTGGAGTCGCTGATGCCGCTGCGGCTGGCGCGGTACGGCGTACCGCTGACGGAAACGGCTCCGGCGGGCCTCGCGGCGGCGGGTATCGAACCGGTGCTGCTGCCTCCGGTGCCGCAGCAGCCGCAGTTGCCGGCGGCCGGGCCGGTCGCGGCCGCCACCGACGCCGTCCCGGCCGTGGCCGCAGCCGTGCCCGTTCCGCAGCAGGCGGCGCCTGCGGGCAACCAGCGCCAGGAACCCCCCGTGGACGACCAGAGCCCCTGGTTCCAGGCCCAGCAGCAGGCCGAGTACCACGGCGGCTACGACCCCGCCTTCACGCCGCCTCCGGAGCCGCAGTACGTGCCGGAGGAGGAGTACGGCGAGTGGTACGAGGAGCAGCAGCCGCAGGACTTCCAGCAGCCCTCCCCGGAGGAGACCGGCAGCTTCCCCATCCCGGTGAGCCCCGGCCGCACCCGTGAGCTGGGCGACGGCGGCGGCACCCCGGAGCCGCAGCCGACGGAGGAGGACTTCTACCTGGTCTTCCGCAAGTCCATAGACGGCAGTTACCCGACCGGCGCGCAGTTCAAGGACGACGTGGAGGCGACGTTCGGCATCACGCTCGCGGCGAACGACGCCAACCGGATGGTCAATCGCTTCACCAACCGCCACACCGCGGAACTGGAAGAGGACCACATCGCTTAACCGGCATCGAAACCCGGCATCAAAACCGGCGTCGAAACCCGGCATCGAAAAGGGGCCCTCCGGGAAGAGGGCCCCTTTTCCTTACCTGCTTACTGATCCGGCCTTACGTACCGGGCCCTTACGCGCCGAGCAGGCGCCGCACCCGCTCCTGTCCCACCGCGAGCAGCAGCGTGGGCAGGCGCGGGCCGGTGTCGCGGCCGACGAGCAGGTGGTAGAGCAGGGCGAAGAAGGTCCGCTGGGCGGTCTTGATCTCCGGCGGCAGTTCCTTCGGCGTGGCGTCGGCGGAGAAGCCGGCCTGCACCTTCGGGACGCCGTAGACGAGGTGGGTCAGCCCGTCCAGGGACCAGTGCTCGGCGAGGCCGTCGAGCAGCAGGCGTACGGACTGCTGGGAGGCCTCGTCGAGGGACTTCAGCAGCTCGGTGTCGGGCTCGTCCCGGACGATGGTGCGCTGGTCGGCGGGGACGTGCGTGTTGATCCAGGACTCGGCCTTGTCGTAGCGCGGCCGGGCCTCGTCGAGGGTGGCCAGCGGCTGCTCCGGGTCCAGCTCGGAGAGGATGCGCAGGGCCTGGTCCTCGTGACCGGCGGTGATGTCGGCGACGGAGGCGAGCGTGCGGTACGGCAGCGGGCGCGTGGTCTTCGGCAGCTCACCGGCGGCGGTGCCGACGGCCCGGGTGTACGCGGCGACGTCGGCCGGCAGCGCGGAGCCGTCCGCCACCTTCCCGGCCAGCTTGTCCCACTCGTCGTAGAGGCGCTGGATCTCCTGGTCGAAGGCGATCTTGAAGGACTGGTTGGGCCTGCGGCGGGCGTAGAGCCAGCGCAGGATCTGCGGCTCCATGATCTTCAGCGCGTCGGCGGGCGTGGGCACGCCGCCCCGCGACGACGACATCTTCGCCATGCCGCTGATGCCGACGAACGCGTACATCGGGCCGATGGGCTGCTTGCCGCCGAAGATCCCGACGATCTGGCCGCCGACCTGGAACGACGACCCCGGGGACGAGTGGTCGACACCGCTCGGCTCGAAGATCACGCCCTCGAACGCCCAGCGCATCGGCCAGTCGACCTTCCAGACCAGCTTGCCGCGGTTGAACTCGCTCAGCCGGACGGTCTCGGTGAAGCCGCAGGCGGTGCAGGTGTAGGCCAGCTCGGTGGTCTCGTCGTCGTACGACGTGACGGTCGTCAGGTCCTTCTCGCAGCTGCCGCAGTACGGCTTGTACGGGAAGTACCCGGCGGAGCCGGACGAGCCGTCGTCCTCGCTCGCCGCGCCCGAGCCCTCCTCGGCCTCCAGCTCGGCCTCGTCCACGGCCTTCTGCTGAGGCTTCTTGCCGGTCTTCGGCTTGGTGCGGTACTGGGCGAGGACCGCGTCGATGTCGGCGCGGTGCTTCATGGCGTGCAGGATCTGCTCGCGGTAGACACCGGCGGTGTACTGCGCGGTCTGGCTGATGCCGTCGAACTCGACGCCCAGTTCGGCGAGCGAGGCGATCATCGCGGCCTTGAAGTGCTCGGCCCAGTTCGGGTACGACGAGCCCTTGGGCGCCGGGACCGAGGTCAGCGGCTTGCCGATGTGCTCGGCCCAGGAGTCGTCGACGCCCGCGATACCGGCCGGGACCTTGCGGTAGCGGTCGAAGTCGTCCCAGGAGATCAGGTGCCGGACCTGGTACCCGCGGCGGCGGATCTCGTCCGCGACCAGGTGCGGGGTCATCACCTCACGGAGATTGCCCAGGTGGATCGGGCCGGAGGGGGAGAGACCGGACGCGACGACCACGGGTTTGCCGGGGGCCTGGCGCTCCGACTCCTCGATGACGTCATCCGCGAAACGGGAGACCCAGTCGGCGGTCTCGGTGCTCTGAGCCACGATCGGCACGTCCTTCTTTCTGGAACGGGGAGGCACTCCATCTGATCGGGGTGACACCTCATTCTCACAGACCGGATCGCGCCCGCGAAAACCCCTTTACCCTCCGTGGGATACTGGCCGGGAGTATCCATCCCCACGAGGAGAACGGCACCCATTCCTATGGCCTCGGTCACGTCCCTCAGCGATTCCGTCCAGCAGCACCTCGCGTCCGCCCTCTCGGCCACCCTGCCGGAGGCCGCCGGAGCGGACCCGCTGCTGCGACGTAGCGACCGGGCCGACTTCCAGGCCAACGGGATCCTGGCCCTGGCCAAGAGGGCGAAGGCGAACCCGCGGGAGCTGGCGACGACGGTCGTCGCCCAGGTGGTGACCGGCGACGAGCTGATCAAGGACGTCGAGGTCTCGGGCCCCGGCTTCCTGAACCTCACGATCGCGGACCGCGCGATCACCGCGAACCTGGCCGCGCGGTACGCGGACGACACGGGCCGCCTCGGCGTGCCCCTCGCCGCACACCCGGGCACGACGGTGATCGACTACGCGCAGCCGAACGTGGCGAAGGAGATGCATGTCGGCCACCTGCGCTCCGCGGTGATCGGCGACGCCCTGCGCGCCATGCTGGACTTCACCGGCGAGAAGACGATCGGCCGGCATCACATCGGCGACTGGGGCACCCAGTTCGGCATGCTCATCCAGTACCTGTTCGAGAACCCCGGCGAGCTGGCCCCCGCGGCCGACGTCGACGGCGAGCAGGCCATGTCGAACCTGAACCGGGTGTACAAGGCCTCGCGCGCGGTCTTCGACGCGGACGAGGAGTTCAAGGATCGGGCGCGCAGGCGGGTCGTCGCCCTGCAGTCCGGCGACAAGGAGACGCTGGAGCTGTGGCAGCAGTTCGTGGACGAGTCGAAGGTCTACTTCTACTCGGTCTTCGAGAAGCTGGACATGGAGATCCGTGACGAGGAGATCGTCGGCGAGTCCGCGTACAACGACATGATGGCCGAGACGGCGCGGCTCCTTGAGGAGTCGGGCGTCGCGGTCCGCTCGGAGGGCGCGCTCGTCGTCTTCTTCGACGACATCCGCGGCAAGGACGACCAGCCGGTGCCGCTGATCGTGCAGAAGGCGGACGGCGGCTTCGGGTACGCGGCCTCCGACCTCTCGGCGATCCGCAACCGCGTCTTCGACCTGCGGGCGAGCACCCTCCTCTACGTGGTCGACGTGCGGCAGTCGCTGCACTTCCGCATGGTCTTCGAGGCGGCCCGCCGCCAGGGCTGGCTGAACGACGACGTCACCGCGCACAACATGGGCTACGGCACGGTGCTGGGCGCGGACGGCAAGCCGTTCAAGACGCGTGAGGGCGAGACCGTACGGCTGGAGGACCTGCTCGACGAGGCGGTGCAGCGGGCCGCCGAGGTGGTGCGGGAGAAGGCTCAGGACCTCACCGAGGACGAGATCCAGGAGCGGGCCGCCCAGGTCGGCATCGGCGCCGTGAAGTACGCGGACCTGTCGACGTCGCCGAGCCGGGACTACAAGTTCGACCTGGACCAGATGGTCTCGCTGAACGGCGACACCTCCGTCTACCTCCAGTACGCGTACGCCCGTATCCAGTCGATCCTGCGCAAGGCGGGAGAGGTACGCCCCGCCGCCCACGCGGAGCTGGAACTGCACGCGGCGGAGCGGGCGTTGGGCCTGCACCTGGACGCGTTCGGCGACACGGTCTTCGAGGCGGCGGCGGAGTACGCCCCGCACAAGCTGGCGGCGTACCTGTACCAGCTGGCGTCCCTCTACACCTCGTTCTACGACAAGTGCCCGGTCCTGAAGGCCGACACCCCGCAGCAGATCGAGAACCGCCTCTTCCTCTGCGACCTGACGGCCCGCACCCTGCACCGGGGAATGGCCCTGCTGGGCATCAGGACGCCGGAGAAGCTCTGACCCGTACGGGCACGCGTGATCGGACGCGGCTGTCCGGAAAGCCGTGCCAGCGGCTATCCGGAAGCCGTGTCCCCCGCCTGCGCGTTCCCTTCGGCCAGTTCCCGTGCCCGCCGCGCCAGCGCCTCCCGTACCGACTCCGGCGCGAGGACCCGCAGCGGCGTTCCCAGGGTCAGCAGATAGCGGGCGAGGCCGTCCGGGTCCGGGCCGCCGATCTCGACGGTCGTCGCGTCGGGGCCGTCGGGGTGGTGGGTGCCGATCGTGGCGGGGACGAGCCGTAGCGCCCCGCGCAGCGGGAGCGGGAGGCGGATGGTCGCCGTCAGCGGGTAGGGGCCGGTGGCGATGTTGCGGGAGACCAGGCGGGCCGGGTCGGGCGCGTCGGTGAGGTCGGCCGGCCGGCCGGTGGCCTGGAGGCGGTCGACCCGGTCGGCGCGGAAGGTGCGCCACTGGTCCCGGGCGACGTCCCGCGCGACGAAATACCAGAGCCGGCCGGTGTGGACCAGGCGGTAGGGATCGATCTCCCGGACGGTCGACCGGCCCTCCCCGTCCGTGTACGACAGCCGGGCGCGCTCGCCGCGCCGGCACGCCGCCGCAAGCTCCAGCAGCAGGCCGGGGCGGAGCGGGGGCGCGTCGGTGCCCGGCAGGCGTACGAAGGCGTCGTCCAGGTCGCCGAGGCGGTCCGCGACCCTGCGCGGCAGCACCTGGCGCAGCTTCAGCATGGCGGACAGGGCCGCCTGGTCGCCGCCCAGCGCGGCCTCGCCCAGCCCCACCGCCACGGCCAGCGCCTCCTCGTCGTCGAGGATCAGCGGGGGGACGTGGGACCCGGCGCGCAGGCGGTACCCGCCCCACGGACCGGCCTCGGAGTCCACCGTGTAGCCGAGTTCCCGGAGCCGCGCCACGTCCCGGCGGACCGTGCGGTCGGTGACCCCCATGCGCTCGGCCAGTTCGGCGCACGTCCAGGACGGGCGGGAGGAGAGGAGCGACAGCAGCCGCAGCAGGCGGGCGGACGCGGCGATCACGGTCGAAGTCTCGCACACGGTCGCGCATGACCAGGACCGGAACTGTCCTGGTCATGTCCTACCGTCTCCCCCATGAGCACAGACACCACTCACGCACCCGCGTTCCGCTACGCCGCCGTCACCTTCGACTGCGCCGACCCGGCCGAACTCGCCCGCTTCTACGGTGAGTTGCTCGGCTACCCGACCCTGTTCTCCACCGACGACTTCTTCTTCCTCGGCAAGGAGGGCGCGTCCGGCCTCGGCTTCACGCGCGTCGCCGGCTACCGCCCGCCGACCTGGCCGGACCCGGCGCAGGGGAAGCAGGCGCACATCGAGCTGGGCGTGGACGATCTGGACCTCGCCGAGAAGCACGTGCTCGAACTGGGCGCCACGAAGCCGGAGTTCCAGCCGCAGCCGGAGCGGTGGCGGGTGCTGCTGGACCCGGCGGGGCATCCGTTCTGCATCACGACCCTCGTGTGACGGCACCGTACGGCGGGGGCGCGCGGCGGAGCGTTCCACCCGGGCCCCGCCGTCAGTGGACGGCCCCTCCCACCGGCCGTCCCTGCATCTCGTTTCCGCCGCCCTGGCCGGGGACCGGCCCCCGGTCGCGGGGCCGACGGCCGCCCCGCCGTCCCCGTGGCGTGCGCTGCGGCCACAGCAGGACGTACGCCGCCGAGCCGATGCAGAAGGCCAGCCGGATGAGGCCCTGGGTGGAGTCCGAGGGGATCACCAGGACGCTGCCGTAGAGCGCGATCAGGGCGATCCAGCTGACCCAGGGGACCAGGCGGCGCTGGCCGATCGAGTCCCAGATGAGCGTGCCGAGCAGGACCGAGGCGTTGTAGTACGTGTACACGCTCGGGTCCAGCATGATGCGGGCGTCGGCGGCGAGGAAGACGACCGCCGGCCAGCGGCCTCGGCGTACGGCCAGTGCGCCGAGGGCCAGGCCCAGGGCCATCTGGGCGGGGCGGTCCCACGGCGGTGTCGCGGGGTCGTTCACGCCGAACCAGCGCAGGGCGGACGCCGGCTGGTTGGGGATGGTGAAGCGGGCCGCCGCGAAGGTGTTCAGGTGGCTCAGGTAGAAGGGCAGCCAGGCCACCGCCACCAGGCCGAAGGCCCAGGCCGCCGAGCGCAGGCGGACCTCGCGGGGCAGGGCCAGCAGAAGCGGCAGGAAGCCCACCGCCCACGGTTTCGAGTCGACCGCCAGGGCCAGGAAGACACCCACCGCCGTCGCGTTTCCGCGTACCAGCGCGCGGACCGCGAGCGTCGTGAAGAACAGGGCCATGACGTCGTCGAGATGGGCGAAGCGAACCGAGACCTCCACCCACATCGGGATGAAGGCGGCACCGGCTATCAGGACGCGTTGTTGCAGGCGTTTGTGGTTGAGGCCCGTGCCCCGGTTGTAGTCGGCGGCGGCCCGGCCGATCAGGACCAGCATGTACAGGCCCAGGCCGGACATGAACGCGTCGGCGAGTTTCTCGCCGACGGCGAGGGGGAAGGGTGCGAAGAGCCCGGCGACCAGGAAGCTGACGGGGCCGATCTGGAGTTCGGGGTGGTTGGCGTAGAGGGCCAGCCCGCCGCCGGCCTTCTGGTTGAAGAGCAGTTGCTGGCCCGTTCTGAGGTAGTGCCAGGACACGGGCGCGTGGCGTTCGGCCACCAAGAACCAGACGATCGTCCACAAAGTGAGCAGGACGATGTGCCACCGCACCGGGTTATGCCCGAACCGCACGTTCCGCTTCCGTCCTTCCCGTCACCGCACCACCTGCTAAGAGGGGCTGCCGGAGCAGGTGGTTCATCGGGCCGGTCCGCCAACAGGATTGTCAGTGGGGCACCCTACAGTCACCCTCATGGCGACTCTTCCCAACCCTCTGCCCCAGCTGGCCCTCGACCCCAGCGGCCGTTCGCTGGGACTGCGGCTTCCTCCGGGCCGGCTGGTCGACGCGACCGACGAAGGCTCCTGGCACGAACCCCTGCTGTGGCAGGCGGAGAAGCCGGCCGCGCCCGGCACCTGGAAGGCCCTGGGCGCGCCCGGCGCCCGGGTCGGCCTGCTGCCCGTGCTCGTGGACCTGGGCGGCTCCGAGGCGGGCGGCCCGCAGAACTGGGGGCTGCTGCCCGGCGAGACCTCGTATCCGGGCGACCACGACGCCGAGGACGTCCTCGCGGAGTACTGGGAGGACTGGGCCGAGGAGGAGGGCTGGGCCGAGGAGGGGACGGACGGGCAGATCGAGCCGTTCGGGTCCGACTGGCCGGGGCTCGCGCCCGCGCCGACCCCGACCGCCGACCCGGACGCGCGCGCGGCCCAGGTGGCGGACTCACTGACGGACAAGGCGCCCGAATGGTTCGAGTAGGCACATCTCGCCCTGGTCCCGGCCCGCCGCTCCGCCGACATACCGGCGGCGATCGGCTGGACCGGGCCGCAGTACCACGACGGTGACGTGGCCCGGCCGTGCGCGGTCCTGCGCTCCTGGGAAGACCGCTTCGGGATACGGGTGGTCGGGCTCGGCTTCGACGTCCTGGTCGTGTCCGTCGCGGCCCCGCCCGCCACGGTCGCCGACGCGGAGATCCTCGCCGCCGAGCACTTCGCCTTCTGCCCGGACCTCGCCGAGGGCGGCCCGGGCGGCCTGCGGGAGTACGCCAAGGGCCTGGTCGGCGGCCACACCTGGACCTTCTCCTGGGACTGACCCCGGCGCCCGGGGGGGCGGGCGGGTCAGTTCGCCCCCGCCGCCGGTTTCCAGGCGTCGCCGCCGAGCGGAAAGGCGTACGCGGGCCGCCCGTTGTCGCCGCTGGTGCGGAACGGCCGGCCCTCGTCCCCGATCAGCAGCGTGCCGTGCCAGCCCCCGCTCGACCATGCCAGCTCCAGGTACCAGCTGACGTCGTACGCCGACGCGTCGGCCGTGACGTAGAGGACCTCGGGGTCCGTCCGGCTCACCTTGAACGGGAAGTCCTGGTGCCCGGACTCCGGTACGACCTGGGGGCGCAGGGCGTCGAGAGCGACCGTGAAGGAGCGCGTCGGCACGCCTCCGCCGCAGCCCACGCCCGGATAGCCCATGGCGTAGTCGTTCCAGGCGAGCGGCGCCCGCCGGCCCGCCATGCGCACGGACAGCCCCTCCAGGACCACGGTGTTCCCGCCGGTGCCCTGCACGGTGAGCGTGACGAACTGCTCCCCCGCCGACACCGCCTTGTGCACGGCCACCCAGGCGGGCGCGTCCTGCTCCAGCGGCGGCGGGGAGACGTCGCTCGGCGCCCGGTCGATCAGATAGTGCTGGGAGCAGGGGCTCTCCCAGGAGTAGGGGTGGGTGGTGACCGCGAGGGGCGGGGCGGCGCTGTCCGTCCCGCCGGCGGCGCCGGAGGCGGAGTGCGAGGCGCTCGGACCGGCGGCGGAGGAGGCGCCGGACGGTGAGGCGGACGCCTCGCGGGAGGAGCCGGTGGTGTGCGGGACACCGGCCGTCGGCGTGTGCTGCCGTGCCGGGTCGGAGCCCGTGGCGGCCGCGGCCCCCGGCCCGGCGCCCCTGCCGTCCGCCTCCGCCCCGCCGGAGGGCAGGGTGAGGGCGAGCGCCGCCGTACCGAGCAGAGCCGTGACGGCGACGGCGGCGAGGAGGACGGTCCGGGTGCGGCGCCGGGGGCCATCGGCCGGCACCGGCCCGGGGACGTCCGACACCGGCGGCACCAGCTCATGGAGCTCCTGTACGGGCTCCGCCTCCGGCGCTGTCTCCTGGACCGGCGCCGGTTCCCTCCGCCCCCGCCCCGCATCCGCCAGCACCCACCTGCGGTGCAGCTCCACCAGCTCCTGCGGCGTCGCCTTGCACAGGCGAGCAAGGCGCTCGACGGGGGCGTAGTCGGCCGGTACGGCGTCCCCGTTGCAGTAGCGGTGGAGCGTCGACGTACTCATGTGGAGCCGCTTGGCGAGCGTTCCGTAACTGTGGCCGGAGCGGTTCTTCAACTCCCGCAGGAGGTCCGCGAAACCGCTCTCCGTACTGCCGTCCGCCACCCTCTCCCCCTCCCCCCTCGTCCCATCCCGGCGTTCCAGGCAGGGACTGTTTTCGCAGGTCAATGCCCATGTCGGCGTTCCAGCGTCCCGGATCGGCCGTGATCTGTGGCCTCCGGGACGGGACCGCGCACAGGCTGTGACTCATCCAAACACGTCAACAGCCCCAGCCCGAAAGAGGACTTGCCATGCGTATGCGCCACATCCGTCTGCTCGCCGCCGCCGGCACCGCGGTGACCGCCCTCGCGCTCAGCGCGTGCGGTGCGGACGGGACGGGGACGAAGGACGAGGGCGCCTCACGGTCGGTGCCGCCGACGGCTGCGACGGCGACGGCGGCCGACAAGGCCCCGGGAAAGACGTCCGCCGGCACGCCCGCGACCCGCGCCCACACGCCGACCGGCAAGGCGGGCGGCACGAGGACCGGCGGCAGCGGAACCACGTCCGCAACCACGTCCGGATCCTCCGGCACCTCCGGCTCCTCGCCCGTGCTGTGCAACGGCGCGAACACCCGCGTCACCGCCCGGCCGATGAGCCGCCCCCTGAACCACATGCTGCTCACGGTGACGAACACGGGCCGCAGGACCTGCGAGCTGACGTACTACCCGATCGTGCGCTTCGACGAGATGCAGTGGGCGCCGCAGGCGGACAAGGACACCCAGCCGCAGGCGGTGACGACGCTGAAGCCGGGCGAGTCGGGGTACGCGAGCGTGCGGCTGTCGGCCGCCGACGGCAGCGGCGAGGGCGGGACGACCGCCCGCAAGCTGACGCTGATGTTCCAGGGCATGACCCCGAACAGCGACGGCGGCGCCACCGCGACCCCGGCTCTGCCGGCGAAGGGCGTCTACTACGACAGCTCGCTGACGGTGACGTACTGGCAGCAGAGCCTGGACGACATCGCCGGCTGGTAAGCCCGGCGAGGGGGGTGAGGTCAGCGCAGCTTCCGCGCGGCCTCGGTCGCCCAGTAGGTGAGGATGTTCCGGGCGCCGGCCCGCTTGATGCCCGTCAGGGTCTCGACGATGGCCCGGTCCCGGTCCACCCAGCCCTTCTCGGCGGCGGCCTCGATCATCGCGTACTCGCCGGAGATCTGGTACGCGGCGACCGGCACGTCCACGGCGTCCGCGACCCGGGCCAGGATGTCGAGGTACGGCCCGGCCGGCTTGACCATGACCATGTCGGCGCCCTCGGCCAGGTCCAGCTCCAACTCCCGCAGCGACTCACGCCAGTTGGCGGGATCCTGCTGGTACGTCTTCCGGTCCCCGGTCAGCGAGGAGGCGACGGCCTCGCGGAAGGGGCCGTAGAAGGCGGACGAGTACTTGGCGGTGTAGGCGAGGACGGCGACGTCCTCCCGCCCGATCTGGTCGAGCGCGTCACGGATGACGCCGATCTGGCCGTCCATCATCCCGCTGGGGCCCACGACATGGGCTCCGGCGTCGGCCTGCACCTGGGCCATCTCGGCGTACCGCTCCAGGGTGGCGTCGTTGTCGACGCGGCCCTCGGCGTCCAGCACCCCGCAGTGCCCGTGGTCGGTGGTCTCGTCCAGGCACAGGTCGGACATGACGAGCAGATCGTCGCCGACCTCGGCCCGCACGTCCCGGATGGCGACCTGGAGGATCCCGTCGGGGTCGGTCCCCGCCGTCCCGAGGGCGTCCTTCTTCGACTCCTCCGGCACGCCGAACAGCATGATCCCGGAGATCCCGGCCTCCACGGCCTCCAGCGCGGCCTTCTTCAGGCTGTCGCGGGTGTGCTGCACGACCCCGGGCATGGTCGCGATCGGCACCGGCTCGCTGACGCCCTCGCGGACGAACGCCGGGAGGATGAAGTCGGCGGGGTGCAGGCGGGTCTCGGCGACCATCCGGCGCATGACGGGCGAGGTCCGCAGCCGCCGGGGACGCGTACCGGGAAAAGATCCGTACTTCGTCATGCCTTCTACGCTACGCCCGCCCGGATACCGCCTTTGCCAACACCGTGTCGGCCGCCAAGAGGCCCCCAACCGGGGCATAGCGGCGCCCTGATACCAAGTTTTTGCGCTCCCCTGAACGTCCCTGGAACCGCACGCCTCCCCAGCGTTCTACGCGCGTGGTGTCATGCACGCGCCACCCCCTCCCGTGAGCTCACCCCAGGAGTCACGCATGCTGTGGAAGGTCCTCGGCCGGGCGGGCGTCGCCCTGGCCGCCGGCGCCGCCGTCGTCGCCACCGCCATCCCCGCGAACGCCGCGAGCTACTCCGCGTTCGCCTTCTCCCAGAGCGGCAGCCAGCCCGCCGTCTACGACTTCATCAACTCGGCCACCACCACGCTCGACATGACGCTGTACGAGCTGGAGGACACGACCGCCGTCAACGACCTCATAGCCCTGAAGAACAAGGGCGTGACGGTCCGCGTCATCCTCGACCGCCAGCACCAGAGCGCCAACGGCTCGGCGTACACGTCCCTGAAGAACGCGGGCATAGGGGTCGTCTGGTCCTCCTCCGCCTACGTCTACACCCACCAGAAGACGATCACGGTCGACGGCGTGAAGTCCCTGATCATGACGGGGAACCTGACGTCCCAGTACTACACGACCAGCCGGGACTACGGCGTCTTCACCGACGACACGAGGGACGTGGCGGCGATAGAGAAGGTCTTCAACGCCGACTACACGGCCACGTCGATCACCCCCACCGACGGCGACCACCTGCTGTGGTCCCCCACGGACTCCCGAAGCCGCCTGGTGTCCTTCGTCAACTCCGCGACCAGGACCCTCGACGTGGAGGAGCTGGAGTTCAGCGACAGCACGGTGGTCAACGCGATCGTCGCCCGCGCCAAGGCCGGCGTGAAGGTCCGGGTCGTCCTGGAGACCCCCTCCAGCTACTCCGGCGAGGTCTCCGAGATCAAGGCGGCGGGCGGCACGGTGGTCGGCTACTCCGACCCCAACGGCTTCTACATCCACGCCAAGGCGATGGTCGCCGACTACGGCCTGTCCACCCAGGCGGTCGAGGCCGGCTCCATGAACATCAGCAGCAACTCCCTCGGCAACAACCGGGAGCTGGGCATCATCCTCACCGGCACGGGCGTGGCCCAGCCGGTGGCCCAGACGATCGAGACGACGTTCGCGAGCGACTACGCGGGCGGTACGGCGGCCTGACCGGATCGGGGGCGGGTGGGTGCCGGGTCGGCTCCCACCCGCCCCTCAGCGTCCGCCGAACCTCGCGAGCACGCGATCGGCGATCTCCCTGCGGTCGTTGGCGCGGAGCAGCCCGGAACGGAACTGCTCCAGGCGGCGGACCACGCTGAGCGGAACCTGCTCCGCCTCCAGGTCGTCCACGCATCTGCCGACCGCCTGGAGCGCCCAGTACTGGTTGAAGGGCAGCGGCTCGCCGGTGGCCGCGTCCACCAGCGCGCCGAGCACCTCCGGCTCCGGCAGCGCGTACAGGCGCGCGTAGGCCGCCAGGCGCAGTCCGGCGTCCTGGGAGCCGAGCAGCGTACCGGCGTCGAAGTCACGCACCCGCTGGGTCACGCGCACCAGGCGGGCGAAGATCTGGTCCATCCGGTGGTTGCGCGCCGGACCGCTGCGCTGCTGCAGGCGTACGTTCACGTATTCGGCGGCCAGTTCCCGGACCGCGTCCCAGGCGGCGGTGTCGTCCACGGTCCCGCCCTCAGGGCCGTCACCGACGAGCGCCGCGTTCGCCGTCCGCTGGACGGCGTCGATCCTGCGCTCGATGTCCCGGAACTCGATCCTGCCGATGCCCGGCACCTCGATACTGCGGAACAGGTCTCCGAGCCACGGCACGACCGCCACCGCGAGCAGCATCACCGTGACGCCGTCGATCCTGAGGCCGGGCGCCAGGACATGGAGTACAGCCGCTCCCACCCCGATGCACGTCAACACCACCGCGACGGCACGACGCCGTATCCAGGCCGTCCGCTCACGCCCCCGACCCCGATCCCCCTCAGTCATACCGGCCAGCATGGCAGACACGCGCATCGGTGACGGAGAGTTCGGGACGGGCGCCGCGAAGGGCCGGGGAAAGGATCCGGCGGAGTGCCCCGGCAAGGAGCACTCCGCCGTACTTCGTCAGGTCGTGGACCGCCGCCGCCGTGCCCCCGGCCGGCGCTCGCTCGGCCGGGTCACCGGGTCGCCGGCCTCCACCGCGGCCGCGCGCCGCTTCATGCCGAACTCGGCGAGGGCCTCGGCCAGCTTGTGCACCGACGGCTCCGGAGCCATGACGTCGACCCGCAGGCCGTGCTCCTCGGCGGTCTTCGCGGTCGCCGGGCCGATGCAGGCGATCACCGTCACGTTGTGCGGCTTGCCCGCGATGCCCACCAGGTTGCGGACGGTCGAGGAGGACGTGAAGAGCACGGCGTCGAAGCCGCCGCCCTTGATCGCCTCCCGCGTCTCCGCCGGCGGCGGCGAGGCGCGCACGGTCCGGTAGGCCGTGACGTCGTCGACCTCCCAGCCCAGCTCGATCAGCCCGGCGACCAAGGTCTCCGTGGCGATGTCCGCGCGAGGCAGGAAGACGCGGTCGATCGGGTCGAAGACCGGGTCGTACGGCGGCCAGTCCTCCAGCAGACCCGCGGCCGACTGCTCCCCGCTCGGCACCAGGTCCGGCTTCACGCCGAAGGCGACCAGTGCCTTCGCCGTCTGCTCGCCCACGGCCGCGACCTTGATGCCCGCGAAGGCACGCGCGTCGAGGCCGTACTCCTCGAACTTCTCCCGGACGGCCTTCACCGCGTTGACCGACGTGAACGCGATCCACTCGTAGCGGCCCGTCACCAGGCCCTTGACCGCCCGCTCCATCTGCTGCGGGGTGCGCGGCGGCTCCACCGCGATCGTCGGAACCTCGTGCGGCACGGCGCCGTAGGACCGCAGCTGGTCGGAGAGCGAGGCCGCCTGCTCCTTCGTCCGCGGTACGAGCACCTTCCAGCCGAACAGCGGCTTGGACTCGAACCAGGACAGCTGGTCGCGCTGGGCGGCGGCGGAACGCTCGCCGACCACGGCTATCACCGGCCGGCCGCCGTCCGGCGACGGCAGGACCTTCGCCTGCTTCAGGGTCTGCGCGATCGTGCCCAGGGTGGCGGACCACGTGCGCTGGCGCGTCGTCGTACCGGCGACCGTCACCGTCAGCGGGGTGTCCGGCTTGCGGCCCGCGGACACCAGCTCGCCCGCGGCTGCCGCCACCGAGTCCAGCGTCGTGGACACGACCACCGTGCCGTCGGAGGCGCCGACCTCCGTCCAGCAGCGGTCGGAGGCCGTACGGGCGTCCACGAACCGGACGTCCGCGCCCTGCGCGTCCCGCAGCGGCACACCGGCGTACGCCGGCACACCGACCGCGGCCGCCACGCCCGGGACGACCTCGAAGGGCACCCCGGCGGAGGCGCAGGCGAGCATTTCCTCGGCCGCGTACGTATCAAGTCCCGGGTCCCCGGACACCGCACGGACGACCCGCCTGCCGGACCGCGCGGCCTCCATGACAAGATGAGCCGCATCCCGGGCAGGAGACGGGGCAGCGGCGGTTGTTGACGTGCCGTCAACGACCGTGAGCTGCGGCGTGCCCGTGCCCGGTGGCGACATGGAGGCGTCCGTCGGTACGACGGAGACGCCCTGCCGCGCGTGCGTCCGGATCACGTCCAGCACCTCGTGCTCGGCGATCAGGACATCCGCGTGCGACAGCGCCTCCACGGCGCGCAGCGTCAACAGTCCCGGATCCCCGGGTCCGGCACCGAGGAAGGTGACGTGCCCGTGATCGAGGCCGGCGGGAAGGGTGGTGGGGCTCACTGTGCTCGCTCCCCCATCAGACCGGCCGCGCCCTGGGCGAGCATCCCGGCCGCGAGGTCGCGGCCGAGGGCGATCGCCTGGGTCTCCGTCTGGGGCACGGGACCGGTGGTGGACAGCTGCACCATGCGGGTGCCGTCGGTCGTGCCGACGACGCCGCGCAGGCGCATTTCCTTGACAATCTGCCCGTCGGCCAGAAGGTCGGCCAGCGCGCCCACAGGGGCGGAGCAGCCGGCCTCCAGGGCGGCGAGCAGTGACCGCTCGGCGGCGGTGGCGGCCCGCGTGAGCGGGTCGTCGAGCTCACCGAGCGAGGCGATCAGCGACGCGTTGTCCGCGGCGCACTCGATCGCCAGTGCCCCCTGGCCGGGGGCGGGCAAAACCGTGTCGACCGACAGGAAGTCGGTCACCTCGTCGCTGCGGCCGATCCGGTTCAGTCCGGCGGCGGCCAGCACGACCGCGTCCAGCTCGCCGTCCCGGACGTACCGGATGCGCGTGTCGACGTTGCCGCGTATCGGGACCGTCTCGATGTCCAGGCCGTGCGCGCGGGCGTACCCGTTCAGCTGGGCCATGCGCCGCGGCGAACCGGTGCCGATGCGCGCGCCCCGCGGCAGGTCGGTGAACTTGAGCGCGTCCCGGGCGACGATCACGTCCCGCGGGTCCTCGCGCTCCGGTATGGCCGCCAGGACCAGCCCCTCCGGCTGCGCGGTCGGGAGGTCCTTGAGCGAGTGAACCGCGAAGTCGACCTCGCCGCGCACCAGCGCGTCGCGCAGCGCCGTGACGAACACGCCGGTGCCGCCGATCTGCGCGAGGTGCTCGCGGGAGGTGTCGCCGTAGGTGGTGATCTCGACCAGCTCCACGGGCCGCCCGGTCACCTGGCGGACGGCCTGCGCCACCTGCCCGGACTGGGCCATGGCGAGCTTGCTGCGCCTGGTCCCCAGCCTCAGTGCCTTCTCAGTCATGCCGGTCGGTCCTTCGTGTCTGTGCTGTCCACGGCCCGGGAGACGGAGGCGACCGTCTCGGGGTCGAGGTCGAACAGGGTGCGCAGCGCGTCCGCGTACCCGGTGCCGCCGGGCTCGGCCGCGAGCTGCTTGACCCGTACGGTCGGCGCGTGCAGCAGCTTGTCGACGACCCGGTGCACGGCCTGGCGGATCTCGCCGCGCTGGCGGTCGTCCAGGTCGGGCAGACGGCCGTCGAGCCGCGCGATCTCACCGGCGACGACGTCGGCGGCCATGGTGCGCAGCGCGACCACGGTCGGCGTGATGTGCGCCGCCCGCTGTGCCGCGCCGAAGGCCGCGACCTCGTCGGAGACGATACGCCGGACCAGGTCCACGTCGGCCGCCATCGGGGCGTCCGCCGAGGACTCCGCGAGCGACTCGATGTCGACCAGCCGCACCCCGGCCAGCCGGTGCACGGCCGCGTCGATGTCGCGGGGCATGGCCAGGTCGAGGAGGAAGAAGAAGGGCGCCGGACGCTCGGCCGGCGGCTCGGGCCTGCGCCGCTCGGGGATCCGGCCGACCGTGGCGACGGTCGCGGCGAGCGCGGTGATCAGCTCGGCGTCGGCCTCGGGGCTGCGGCGGCCGGGACGCTCGATGGTCCCTCCCGCGACCCAGGCCGCGTGCTGCTCCAGGGTGGCCGCGTCCATGCCGGCCACGGCGGCCTCGCCCATGACGGAGAAGCCGGTCGGTACGGCGGCCAGGTCCAGCGGGCAGTTCTCGTCACCGGCGCCGGCGGTCGGCAGCGGGATCTCGGGCTCCACGTCCGGGGAGGAGGCGACGGCGGGCTGCCCGGTGCGGCCCTCGACCGCCTGCGCGACCGCTTCCGCCGTGAGCACCAGACCCGTCGCCCCGGTACAGGAGACGACGACGTCGGCACGTGTCAGCTCGCCCGGCACGGCGCTCATCTCGACCGCGCGCGCGGTGACCGCGTTGTCGTCGGCCTCGGTCAGTATCTGCGCGAGGCGCTCGGCGCGCTCGAAGGTGCGGTTGGCGACGACGACCTCGGCGACCCCGGCCCGCGCGAGCGTGGCGGCGGCCAGCGAGGACATCGACCCGGCGCCGATGACCAGGGCCCGCTTGCCGCGCGCCCAGGCCGGGACGTCCGCGGCGGCGGCCAGCTGCTCCAGGCCGAAGGTGACCAGGGACTGGCCCGCGCGGTCGATGCCGGTCTCGGAGTGGGCGCGCTTGCCGACCCGCAGGGCCTGCTGGAACAGGTCGTTCAGGAGGCGGCCGGCGGTGTGCAGGTCCTGCGCCCTGGCCAGGGAGTCCTTGATCTGGCCGAGGATCTGCCCCTCGCCGACGACCATCGAGTCCAGGCCGCAGGCCACCGAGAACAGGTGGTGGACGGCCCGGTCCTCGTAGTGCACGTAGAGGTAGGGGGTCAGCTCGTCCAGGCCGACACCGCTGTGCTGGGCGAGCAGCGTGGACAGCTCGGCGACACCCGCGTGGAACTTGTCCACGTCGGCGTACAGCTCGATGCGGTTGCAGGTGGCGAGCACCGCGGCCTCACCGGCCGGTTCGGCGGCGACCGTGTCCTGGAGCAGCTTGATCTGGGCGTCCATGCTCAGCGCGGCCCGCTCCAGCACGCTCACCGGCGCGCTGCGGTGGCTCAGTCCGACGACGAGGAGACTCATGCCGGCATCACGGCGGGTACGTCCCCGTCGGGTCCCTGGTCGGCGGATGCGGCAGGCGCGGCGGTCGATGCCGCTTCGCGGGGGGTGGCGGCGGGCTGCGCGCCGTCGCCCACCGCGGTCTCCAGGGCGGGCTCCTCGCCGGCCTTGCGCTGCTCGTGGAAGGCGAGGATCTGGAGTTCGATCGAGAGGTCGACCTTGCGTACGTCGACGCCGTCCGGGACGGACAGCACGGTCGGCGCGAAGTTCAGGATGGAGGTGACCCCGGCGGCCACGAGCCGGTCGCAGACCTGCTGGGCGGCGCCGGCCGGGGTGGCGATGACGCCGATCGAGACCCCGTTGTCCTCGATGATCTTCTCGAGGTCGTCCGTGTGCTGCACCGGGATGCCCGCGACGGGCTTTCCGGCCATCGCCGGATCCGCGTCGATCAGCGCGGCCACCCGGAAACCACGGGAGGCGAACCCGCCGTAATTGGCCAGCGCGGCGCCGAGGTTGCCGATACCGACGATGACAACCGGCCAGTCCTGGGTCAGACCCAGTTCACGGGAGATCTGGTAGACGAGATACTCCACGTCGTAGCCGACACCGCGCGTTCCGTAGGAGCCCAGGTACGAGAAGTCCTTGCGCAGCTTGGCGGAGTTGACCCCCGCGGCGGCCGCCAGCTCCTCGGAGGAGACCGTGGGTACCGAGCGCTCCGACAGCGCGGTCAGCGCGCGGAGGTACAGCGGAAGCCTGGCGACGGTGGCCTCGGGAATCCCTCGGCTACGGGTCGCCGGTCGGTGTGTTCGGCCAGTTGCCACGGTGCTCCTGCGGGTAGAGCGGGGCTGTAGGCGGTCATACGTCCCCAGACCGCCCCGTCGAATGCAGGCTATGTCTTTGTGAACGCGTGCACAAAGATGGTGTCCGATTTGCCCGGCAGAAGTGACCGGGGTCACGCAACCGGAGCGCCCTCGACGGGAACCGGCGCACACCCGCGCACGTTCCTTCGGTATTGGGGGCAAAATCGCACACTCTCCTCACAAATCCCGCCCCCGAGACCAAACCGCCGTCGATCCTAAGCGACTTTCGGGCCGGTTTGGACTAGTCGGTCAGTGCCCGGCGCAGTCGCTCCTCGTTCACGCGCCAGAAGGTGTGCTGTTCACCATCGACGAGTACGACGGGAATCTGCTCCCAGTACTGGTCGTGCAGCGCCTTGTCGTGGGTGATGTCCTTCAGCTCGAACGGCACCCCCAGATCGCCGGCCACCTTCTCGACCACCTGCTGCGCGTCGTCGCACAGATGACAGCCCGGCTTGCGGACGAGAGTGATCAGCCGCTCGTGCGGGGCGGCCTTGCGTCGGAAGAGAGGAGTCATGCCGGCCATTCTCCCGCCCTTCCCCGCCCCCCTTAACGGCCCGGTAGCGGAGAGTTCACCCCCTTCCAACCTCTCGACTCCGGAAGCACCGAACAAACTGGCTATGCTCACGACATGGCCGCTCTCGGATGGCTCACTCCCCGTAGGCGCTCCGCCACGGCGCGGAGCGTGTTGGCAGGCGAGGCCTCGGCAGAGGCCGCCCGCAAGTCCTCGCAGGAGGCGCAGACAGCCCAGGAGGCTCCACCGGGCGCACCGGAGGAACCGGAGTTCCCCGTCATCGGCGACACCAGGGCAGCCGCGTTCTTCGACCTCGACAACACCGTGATGCAGGGCGCCGCGCTGTTCCACTTCGGCCGCGGCCTGTACAAGCGGAAGTTCTTCGAGACCCGCGACCTCGCCCGGTTCGCCTGGCAGCAGGCCTGGTTCCGGCTGGCCGGCGTCGAGGACCCCGAGCACATGCAAGACGCCCGCGACTCGGCGCTGTCGATCGTCAAGGGCCACCGGGTCGCCGAGCTGGAGTCGATCGGCGAGGAGATCTACGACGAGTACATGGCCGACCGCATCTGGCCCGGCACCCGCGCGCTCGCCCAGGCCCACCTGGACGCGGGCCAGAAGGTGTGGCTGGTCACGGCGGCCCCGGTGGAGATCGCCCAGGTGATCGCCCGCCGCCTCGGCCTCACCGGCGCGCTCGGCACCGTCGCGGAGTCGGTCGACGGCGTCTACACCGGCAAGCTGGTCGGCGAGCCGCTGCACGGCCCGGCGAAGGCGGAGGCGGTCCGCGCGCTGGCCGCCGCGGAGGGCCTGGACCTGGCCCGCTGCGCCGCGTACAGCGACAGCCACAACGACATCCCGATGCTCTCCCTGGTCGGTCACCCCTACGCCATCAACCCGGACGCCAAGCTCCGCAGGCACGCCCGGGAGAAGGACTGGCGCCTGCGCGACTACCGCACCGGGCGCAAGGCGGCGAAGGTGGGCATCCCCGCGGCGGCCGGCGTCGGCGCCGTCGCCGGCGGCACGGCGGCCGCCATCGCGATCAGCCGACGGCGCCGATAGGCACCGCCCCCGCACTCCGAACCCCAGCACGACACCCACTGGCCGCGCGCGCCCGAATTATGCCGCGGCCATTTCAACACGCCCTGTACCTCACCGAAACAGGCCTGTTTTCGATCAACAACCGATCAAGCTACGGCACTTGATAGGACGTCAATCGGTAACAGAAGCGACGCAATCGATGATTTGAGCAACTCGGTGTAGCAGTGCCTGCACGAAGCGTTATTCTCCTCAGACGCAAACCGGTACCTCTCCGTCGCTACGACGGGTGAACGGTCCCGCACTGCACGTGATGGAAGCTCTGCCTCTGGGAGTCCCGTGTACCCACACGTCGGGGTTGACGCCTCGGGCCTGGCTACGCTGCGCGCAACACTCGCAACGGTCAAAGAGACGCTGCGCGGCCTCGTCCCCACCGCGTACGCCGTCCCCGCCTTCGCCGCCGCCATGCCCGCCGGCCCGTGCTACGCACTGGCCGACGGCAGCGCCACCGTGGGCAGACGAGGCCGCGCCACCGGCGCGGCCACCGCCCGCCGACCGGCCGCCGACAGCGACAGCGCCCGGATGATGGACCTGGTCGAGCGCGCCCAGGCCGGCGAGGCCGAGGCCTTCGGCCGGCTCTACGACCAGTACAGCGACACGGTGTACCGGTACATCTACTACCGCGTCGGCGGCCGCGCGACGGCCGAGGACCTCACGAGCGAGACCTTTCTGCGGGCGCTCCGCAGGATCGGCACGTTCACCTGGCAGGGCCGCGACTTCGGCGCCTGGCTGGTCACGATCGCCCGGAACCTCGTCGCCGACCACTTCAAGTCCAGCCGCTTCCGCCTGGAGGTCACCACCGGCGAGATGCTCGACGCCAACGAGGTCGAACGCTCCCCGGAGGACTCCGTCCTGGAGTCGCTGTCGAACGCCGCGCTGCTCGACGCCGTGCGCCGACTCAACCCCCAGCAGCAGGAGTGCGTGACGCTCCGCTTCCTCCAGGGCCTCTCGGTCGCCGAGACCGCCCGCGTCATGGGCAAGAACGAGGGCGCCATCAAGACCCTCCAGTACCGCGCCGTCCGCACCCTCGCCCGGCTCCTGCCGGACGACGCACGCTGAACCGATCGCGACCGCGGGCGACCGCCAACTCACGTTGCGTGAAAGCCCGTTGTCTTTCCGATCCGCCCATCCGCCGTCCGTAACCCAAGTGCCGCGCCAGTCGTTGTGCGGGATACAGGCTCCCTGTGGTCACGTCCTGGCCGACCCTGATCACTCGATCGTGTGGATCGGTCACGGGCGTGCAACCCTCAGGACCCCCTGGGGAGTCGACCGTGATGACGAGAGGAGGTGCCGCCAGTGATCGCGAACGTATCGGCGCACCGGCGGGCGAACGCCTTCGCCCAGGCCCTGGATGAGCAGTCCGACCGGGACACGGCGGCCGAGCAGCCAGCACCGGCGGGCGGACCGCCGGCCACCGAGGAGTCCGGGCAGGGCGAGCTGCTCGCCCTCGCCTCGGGCCTCGGCGCACTGCCCAAGCCACAGCTCGACCCCGAGGTCAAGGTCGTCCAGCGCGCCCAGCTGGTGGCCGCGATGGAGGCCATGCTCCAGGAGGGAACCGGAGCGGCGGACGCGTTGGTACCCGAACAACGTTCTTCCCACTCCAGGGGCGCACACCGGGCGAGCCCGTTGAGCAAACTCCGCCCACGCAGCCGGCTGACCAAGGGACTCGCCGCGGGCGGGCTCAGCGTCGGCGTGGCCGCGGGAGCCTTCGGCGGAGTCGCCGCGGCCAGCTCGGACGCCCTGCCCGGTGACTCCCTGTACGGCCTCAAACGCGGCATCGAGGAGTTCAAGCTCAACTACCTGTCCGACGGCGACGACCAGCGCGGCCAGACCTACCTCGACCAGGCCTCCACGCGGCTCAGCGAGGCCCGGCGGCTGATGGAGCGAGGCCGCGGCGGACACCTCGACCACGAGTCCCTCGGCGAGATCCGCCGCACGCTCTCCGGCATGCAGCGCGACGTCACCGAAGGCCACCGCCTGCTCCACGAGGCGTACGAGGCCGACCCGGACTCCCTGGGCCCCATCCAGGCCCTGTCGACCTTCGCCCGGTCCCACCGCGAGGCCTGGAGCGCGCTGAGCGGCAAGCTGCCGGTGCAGCTCGGGGACGTCAAAGAGCAGGTGACGTCGGTGTTCGCCGCCATAGACCAAGAGGTCGCGCCGCTGGAGGCCCGTCTGCCGAAGCCCGGGGCCCACCCCGGCACCGGCACGCGCCAGGGCCCCGGCTCGGCCTCGACGGGCTCGGGCGCCCACCGCGGCGCCACCTCGCCCAGCTCTTCCGGCTCGGCCCCCGCCACCGGCAAGCACGCTCGCACGGACGACCCGAGCGGCTCGCTCACCGGCGACAACGGCGAGGGCCTGCTCGGCGGCAACACCGGCGGCCTGCTCGGTCCCCCGAAGACGGGCAACGGCGCCAGCACCTCGCCCACCACCAAACCCACGACCCCGACTGCCCCCGACGTCACCCTCCCCCCGCTCCTCCCCGGCCTCCTCCCGGGCCTGGGCATCGAGGGCGAGAACAACACCAACTAGCGAGAGTCACGGCAGCGGGGCACCCACCCGAGCGGGCGCCCCGCTGCCGCGCAGACACTCAGAAGAACACCGACCGCCGCTGCACGAGCAGCTTGTACAGCGTGTGCTGGATCTGCTCACGCACCTGGTCCGTCAGGTTGAACATCAGCATCGGGTCCTCCGCCGCCTCCGGCGGATAGCCGTCCGTCGGGATCGGCTCACCGAACTGGATCGTCCACTTCGTCGGCAACGGCACCGCGCCCAGCGGCCCCAGCCACGGAAACGTCGGCGTCAACGGGAAGTACGGGAAGCCCAGCAACCGCGCCAGCGTCTTCGCGTTGCCGATCATCGGGTAGATCTCCTCCGCCCCGACGATCGAGCAGGGAATGATCGGCGCCCCCTGGCGCAGCGCCGTGGAGACGAAACCGCCCCGGCCGAACCGCTGGAGCTTGTACCGCTCGCCGAAGGGTTTCCCGATCCCCTTGAAGCCCTCCGGCATCACCCCGACCAGCTCCCCCTGCGCCAGCAGCCGTTCGGCGTCCTCCGCGCACGCGAGGGTGTGACCCAGCTTGCGGGCGAGTTCGTTCACCACCGGCAGCACGAAGACCAGATCGGCCGCGAGCAGCCGCAGATGACGGTCGGCGGGGTGCTGGTCGTGCACGGCGACCTGCATCATCAGCCCGTCCAGCGGCAGCGTCCCGGAGTGGTTGGCGACGATCAGCGCCCCGCCCTTGGCCGGGATGTTCTCGATGCCCTTCACCTCGACCCGGAAGTACTTCTCGTACACCGGCCGCAGCAGCGACATCAGGACCTGGTCGGTCAGCTCCTCGTCGTAGCCGAAGTCGTCGACGTCGTAGTCCCCGGTCAGCCGGCGCCGCAGAAACGCCAGCCCCGCCGCCACACGTCGCTCCAGACCCGCGCCCTGCCCTCCGGCACCGGGCCGCGGATCCCGCGGTTCCTCCGGCTCCCTCTGCTCCTGCGCGCGGCTCACGAACCCATCCTCCCGCACCCGGGCCCGCCCCGGCAGCGGCTGGACCTCGCCCAGCTCCCCGGGATCGTCCGACCCGCCGCGCGGCCTGCCCACACCCCGGCGCCGCGCCGGGCGCGCCGCGGCGCCCCCACGGGACCGGTCGTCGTCGAACGGAATGACCTTGGCGTCCGCCATCGTTGCTGCGCTCCTCAGTTGGCGCCGTGCGTGGGGAGGTGACCGCTGCCCTTGGCGGCCAGCGCGGCGATGCGGTCGACGGCCCCGGCGAGGGCCTCCGGCGGCAGCAGCCCGGGGCCCTGGCCGCGTACGAAGTCCGCGAACGTCTCCGCCGTCGTGTACCGGGGCGTGAAGCCGAGCGTCTCGCGCATCTGGCCGGTGGCCACCACCCGCCCGTGCGTGAGCAGCCGGATCTGCTCCGGTGAGAAGTCCGTCATACCGAGCGTACGCACCAGCGAACCCGCCCAGGTGACCGCGGGCAGCAGCAACGGCACGGTCGGCCGCCCGAGCCGCCGCGAGCACTGCGAGAGCAGCAGCACACCGTCCCCGGCGATGTTGAACGTGCCGCTGTTGAGCGTGCCCCGGCGCGGCTCGTGCGAGGCGATCCGGAGCACCTCGACGACGTCGTCCTCGTGCACGAACTGGAGCCGCGGGTCGTAGCCGAACACGGTCGGCAGGACCGGCAGCGTGAAGTACGAGGCGAGCGGGGTGTCCGCGGCCGGCCCGAGGATGTTGGCGAACCGCAGCACGCACACCGCGACGTCCGGGCGCCGCCGGGCGAACCCGCGCACGTATCCCTCGACCTCGACGGTGTCCTTCGCGAACCCGCCGCTCGGCAGCGACTTCGCCGAGGTCGTCTCGGTGAACACGGCCGGGTCGCGCGGCGCGGAGCCGTAGACGTTCGTACTGGACTTCACCACCAGCCGCTTGACGGCCGGCGACTTCTGGCAGGCGCCGAGCAGCTGCATGGTGCCGATGACGTTGGTCTCCTTGACCATGGCCCGGCTGCCGGCGCCCAGCGCCGTGCCCGTCACATCGAGGTGGACGACCGTGTCCGCGCCGGTCTCGGCGAGCACGCGGGCTATCGTCGGCAGCCGGATGTCGGCCTGGATGAAGTCGGCCCCGCCCAGATGGTGCACCGGGGGCACGGCGTCCACGGCGATCACCCGGTCGACCTCCGGATCCCGTTGGATCCGCCGCACGAACCGGCCGCCCAGCTGGCGGGCCGCTCCGGTGACGAGCACGACCTTCCCCAAGATCAGCGCCTTCCCTCGTACGGTGTGCGTGCGGCCAACTTAGCGGGTCGACGTTGCGCTGTGATGACCCCCCGATGCACGAGGTGACGGAATTTCACCGGTCGGAACCGCAGCTGGGCGGCCCGGACATGCCTGTGGCCCCCCACCGTCAGGGTGGGGGGCCACAGGGACACGCTTCTCGCGCGCCGCTTACTTCTTGTTGCGACGCTGAACGCGCGTGCGCTTGAGCAGCTTGCGGTGCTTCTTCTTGGCCATCCGCTTGCGCCGCTTCTTGATAACAGAGCCCACGACTACCCTCGCTCACTTCTCATCACTCGGTTGTTTGGGCGCCATGGGCCCACACGACCTACGAGGGGCTAGCCTACCCAACCGAGCGCTGAGGTCGTAATCGAGGGTCCTCCGGATCTTTCCGGAGGCGTCGTCAGGCCGTTTCCACCCCCACATAGCTGTCGCGAAGGTACTCGTGTACCGCTTGCTCCGGGACGCGGAAGGACCGCCCCACCCGGATCGCGGGCAGATGACCGCTGTGCACCAGCCGGTACACGGTCATCTTCGACACTCGCATCACCGCGGCGACTTCCGCCACGGTAAGGAACACGACCTCGTTCAGAGGCCTCTCGCCAGCTGCCATGACACACCTGAACCTTCCGCACTCGACGGCCACCGGCTTCCCCTTCCGGTGACTCTTCGTCGCTGCGTGCTCACTCCCCAATGTAGGGGCGGGTGATGCGAGTGGGGAAGAGGTGCACCCATCGCTGGCCTACTGTGACAGACACGCTCGTTTGAGTACGTAGCGGGTAAGCGGGCGGTAGTACGCGGACCGCACGCCGTCATCAACCGGAACGGCGACGGCCAGCGCTCCCTCGACCTCTCCCACGAACAGCGCCGGATCGTCGACATCGCCGAGCCCGATGGCCTCGAACCCCAGCTGACCTGCACCGCAGACCCAGCCGTGGTCTCCGACGACGAGCGCGGGCAGCGGTCCGCCGGCGGCCGCGGCGACCTCCAGGACGACCCGAACCGGCAGCGGAGAATGACTGTGGACACCCGGCTCACAACCGGGGCGCTCGGCTCCTGGTTCCCGCACCAAGGCAACCCCTCGTACGTAGTCGAGGTAATGGGTACGTAGACCGAACCGGGTCAATATGTCGACACAGTGACCCTGCGCGGGGGTGAGCACCTCACACCCCGCCGCCGAGAGCGCGTCCGCCAAGCCGGCGTAGAACCCGAGCAGGCGGTGCGGATGCCCGGTCCCGAACAGCACGGGAGCCCGGCGCCCGGCCGCCTCCCCGATGCGCTCGGCGAAGGCATCCAGCGCGGCCACCGTGCGCCCCGGATCGATCACGTCCGGGCCGGACGTGTGCCGCGGATCGGCCGAAACGCCACACTTCTCCGCCATCAACGCGAGCAGTTCCGGCTGCTGCCACGCCCCTTCGGGATCGATCCCGATCAACACGCGCGGATCCCGGGCGGCGAACAACCGATAACTCCGCAGGCTGACCTCCCGGGAGGTCCCCACCTCCCCGGCCAGCCGCACGGCCACCAGATGCGCACACAGAGCCTCGGCGGTCACCACGGCTGAGATGCTCGCGCATCACGGATGAGGATGCGTCAGGAATGGGTGGAATTCCGCACAGTTGGCCTAACCCCCTACGGCAGCAGGCCCCGCAGAGGGAACGCCGCCCGCCGGGTCGCCAGGACCGCCTGGTCGAGCCGGTCGGCGGGGTCGTAGCCCGCGTCCCACGACGCCCAGCTCACCGGCCACCGCCCGTCGGTCATCCGCTGCGGCCCCAACTGCCGGGTCCTGGCGAACACCTCCTGGCGCCACCCCTCCGGGATCACCGTCTCCGGCGCCACCGGCCTGCCCGCGGCCACTGCCACCAGATGCGTCCAGGACCGCGGCACGACCTCCACCACCGCGTACCCGCCCCCGCCGAGCGCGACCCACTTCCCGTCGGCGTACTCGTGCGCCAGCTCATGACAGGCCACCTGCACCGCCCGCTGCGCGTCCAGCGACACGGCGAGATGGGCCAGCGGATCCTCGAAGTGCGTGTCGGCCCCGTGCTGCGTCACCAGCACCTGCGGCCGGAAGTCGGCGATCAGCTCCGGCACCACCGCGTGAAACGCCCGCAGCCACCCCGCGTCCCCGGTCCCCGCCGGCAGCCCCACGTTCACCGCGGCCCCCTCCCCGGCCCCCGCCCCGACCTCCTCCGGCCACCCGGTCTGCGGGAACAGCGTGCGGGGATGCTCGTGCAGCGAGATCGTCAGCACCCGCGGATCCTCCCAGAACGCGGCCTGCACCCCGTCCCCGTGGTGCACGTCCACATCCACATAGGCGACCCGCTCGGCCCCCAGCTCCAGCAGCCGGGCGATGGCCAGCGCCGCGTCGTTGTAGATGCAGAACCCCGACGCACCCCCCGGCATCGCATGGTGCAGCCCGCCCGCGAAGTTCACCGCGTGTTCGACGTCCCCCCGCCACACCGCCTCCGCCGCCGCCACCGACTGCCCCGCGATCAGCGCGGACACCTCGTGCATCCCGGCGAACGCGGGATCGTCGACCGTACCCAGCCCGTACTGCCCGCGCGCCCCCGCCGGATCCGCCGACGCGGCCTTCACCGCCTCGATGTAGTCCTCGCGGTGCACCAGCATCAGCGTCGACTCACCGGCCGGCTTCGCCGCGACGACCTCCAGCTCCCGGTCGAGCCCGAAGGCACCCACCAGTTTCCGGGTCAGTGCCAGCCGGACCGGATCCATCGGATGATCCGGGCCGAAGTCATAGCCCGTTACTGCCTCGTCCCACATCAGCTGTGCGCGGCCGCTCATGCCCGCCACCGTATCGGTCCGGTTGAGCGGCGAACGATCTGGCGTACCCCAGCGTCACCAGCACCAACACCATCGGCACAAGCATCGCCCCGCGATAACTCCACGCATCGCCCAAGGCCCCCACCAACGGCGAACCGACCAGAAAGCCCACGTAATTGAAGATGTTCAGACGCGCGACGGCCGCGTCCGAAGCCCCCGGGCCGTGCTCCTCAAAAGCGCGCCTGCCCGCCGCCGCGAACGTCTGCGGCACCAGCACGCACAACCCCAGCCCCACCAACATGAACCCGAGCATCCCGACCCACGCCCCGGGCGCCGACGCCACCACCGCGAACCCGCCGGCCGCCACCAGCGTCCCGAGCCGTACGACCGCCACGGCCCCGAACCGCCGCACCCCGAAGTCCCCGAGCGCCCGCCCCACCAGCGTGGTCACCATGTACACGTTGTACGGCACCGTCGCCAGCTGCTCGCTGCTGCCCAGCACGTCCTTCAGATACTTCGCGCTCCAGTTGGAGACGGTCGAGTCCCCGATGTAGGCGAAGGTCATCACCAGACACAGCGGCAGCAGCAGCTTGAACACCACCCCCGCGCCCTGCCCCCGCTCCTGGCCCTCCCCCACGGCCGCCGGTTCCCCGTCGGCGTACCACCGGCTGCCCACCAGCGTCGCCGGCAGCAGCACCGCCACCACCGGCAGATACGACACCCACAGCGCGAGATGCCAGTGCGCCCCGACCCAGGCCAGCGAGGCCCCGAGGATCCCGCCCAGGCTGTACGCGGCATGGAAACTGAGCATGATGCTGCGCCCGTACGACCGCTGAAGGCTCACCCCGAGCATGTTCATGGAGGCGTCCAGCGCCCCCACCGTGAGCCCGAACACGCCCAGCGCCACCGCCAGTTCGGCGAGCTGCCCGCCGGCTCCGGCCCCGAGCAGCGCCAGCAGCACCACCGGCTGGGAGTACCGCAGCAGCCGACTCGGCCGTACACGCTTCACCAGCTGCTCGGTGGTCACACTGCCCACCCCGGCCAGGATCGGTACGGCGGCCAGGAAGACCGGCAGCAGCGCGTCGGAGACGCCGTACCGGTCCTGGATGGCCGGGATCCGCGTCACGAGCAGCGCGAAGGTGGCGCCCTGCGCGAAGAAGCTGAACGCCAGCGAGGCCCTACCGCGCCGCAGCACATCAGTCATGGCGGCGAGCGTAGGGCCCCGGGCTACCTGTGGGTAGATCCAGCCAAAGATGAATTTCCCTCAGCTTGACCGAGCTGGTCTCAGGCGGCGACGGCCAGTCCCGACCGCTCCGGCTGCTTCCGCTGGGTGGCCTTGCCGTCCTCCACCTCGGCGGCGAGGATCTTCTCCATCGGCCCGGCGGCCAGCCCACCACTGAGCACGAACCCGATCACCATCGCGCCGACCAGGAAGACGGTGCCGAGCCACACCATCGTGTCCACAGGAATGGTGTACGCACCTACGACCCGGGCGGAACACTCGGCGAGCAGCACCAGCCCCCAGACGACCGAGAAGGCCTTCTCCTTGCCCCGGAAGGCCGCCGACCGAACGGACTCCCCGGAGACCAGCCGCTGCCAGGCGGCCTCCTTCTCCGCGTCCCCCTTCACCAGGAAGGGCTTCATCCCGGCGGTCATCATCGGCTTGCCGAACCAGACCGAGGCCAGGATCCCGAAGGCGATGACACTGCTGACCCCGCTGTCCTTGGCGAGCATCAGCCGCGGGTCACCGGAGACGAAGCTGAGCAGCAGCGAGACGACGTTGACGACCAGGATGAGACCGGCCAGAGCGTTGGTCTTCCGCTCCTTCACCAGGCCCCACACGGTTCGCACCGCCGGCGCCACGCTGCTCCAGGCGAGGGAGGCGAAGGTGCTCAGCCCGAAGGCGTCCTTGAACAGGTAGTACGAGCCGAGCGGCAGGGCCACGTCCAGGAGCAGCGGCCGGAAGTTCTGGATCCCCGTGTTCTTCGTCATGCCCTCAGCTTCGCCGCAGCAGGGGGTCCGCCAGTAGAAACGATCGTCCGGAGGTCCGCATGACAATTGTCAGGACCCGACCGATGGCTCAGGTCATATCAGCAGGTCAAGCAACTCGCTCATGGCACCGAAGAGTTGATCGGCACCGCTCAGCCTCGCCGCCGGCGTCATCGCGGTGAACCCGCAGACGTCCATCCCGGCCGCCACGGCGGCCCGCACGCCGAGCGGGGAGTCCTCGACGACCACGCACCGCTCGGGGGCCACCCCCATCCGCCGTGCCGCGTGCAGGAAGAGATCGGGCGCCGGCTTGCCCCGCCCCACGTCCTCGGAGCTGAAGATCCGCTCCTCCGGGAACCACCGGTCGAGCCCGGTCGTGCGATGCCCCACCCGGATCCGCCCATGACTCCCGGAGGACGCCACGCAGTACGGCACCCCGTCCGTGGCCAGCTTCTCCAGTACGTCCGCCACGCCGGCCACCGGTGCCAACTCCCGCTCGAACGCGGCGAACACCCGCGCGTGGAAGACATCGTCGAAGTCGTCCGGCAACCGCTGCCCCGTGCGCTCCAGCACCAGCTCATGAATCCGGTGCATCGCCGAGCCCATGTAGTCCCGGATGGAGTCCTCGTACGAGGTCGGGTGCCCCAGCTCGGTCAGATAGGCCGCGAGATGGCGATTGGATATGGGCTCGCTGTCGACGAGCACCCCGTCGTTGTCAAAGATGATCAGGTCGTAGCGCATGCTGTCGAGCATAAACGCAGAAAGGCCCACGCCTGATGGCGTGGGCCTTTCCCAAGAATTGTTCGGCGGCGTCCTACTCTCCCACAGGGTCCCCCCTGCAGTACCAT
>NZ_JBVHMR010000025.1:0-86304 GCF_055558375.1 Streptomyces sp. NPDC025793
AGCAGCGGCATCGCCTCGGACGCCGTGACCAGCTCCCGCAGCGGATGCCGCTCCAGCACCGCCGCCACCTGCGGGGACAGCGCCGGCGCCAACCGCTCCCCCACCGACAGGGAGTCGTCACCGAGCGCGCGTGCGGCGGCCCGGACGAGGTCGCGCTCCGCACCCTTCGGTGCTCCGGCGGCCGCCCGCTCGAACAGCTCGGCGCCCTCCTCCAGCACCAGCCCGACGTCGACACCTGCCGGGATCTTGACGCTCGCGTGGTGCCGCCAGGTGGCCAGCGGGTCGGACCAGGCCTCCACCCGGTAGGTCCAGCGGCCGGTCGCGTCCGGGGTGATCTCCGCGCCCCAGCGGTCACTGCCGGGCGACAGCTCCCGCATCGGTGTCCACGGGCCGCGCCGGCCCTTCGGATCGCGCAGGACCACATTGGCACCGACGGCATCGTGCCCTTCGCGGAACACGGTGGCCGTGACCTGGAAGGTCTCCCCGGCCACCGCCTTCGCCGGGCGCCTGCCGCACTCCACGGCCGGCCGGACGTCACGTACCGGTACACGGCCGATGGCCGGGGTCCCGCGCATGTATCTCACCTCCGCCGTGCGCGAAGCCGGGCACTTGGCCCGGCTTCGCGATCCGATACGGGCCGACTCACGTCGGTCCCGGGGGGAACGCCTTGTACGGTGCCAGCTCAGGGGCTGGACGCCGTGGAACGCCGCTCCGGTGGCGGCGCGCTTCGCGCCGAACGGCGGCGCTTCGGCCGCCCGTTCTGCTCACGCAGGTAGGTGACCAGGTTCGTGCGCAGATAGCGCTCGGCCGCGTCCGCCGCCTCGCGGGCGCAGCGTTTGCCCATCAGCACGCACAGCGTGTAACCCGAGTCCTCGAAGGTGGCCCGGACCGCGCGGTCGTGGGGCGAGGCGAGCATCACGCGCTCCCACGCCCGGTAACGCCGCAACTGCCGGGCCACTTCGGCCTTGGCGGGGAGCAGCATCGCCGTCTTCACCTTTCACGCTCTCGACTGGGCGCGTTCCCGACGGTCGGGTGGCGTCCGCGCACGGAAGGGCACGGCACCGTTACGGCGATCGAGGCTTTCACTTATGGTGCACGCACGACGACGCAGCGTCTTGTTGGAGCTTCAACCATGCGTGGTGTGTCGGGTGCTCGTGTTGCACGAATGGCGTAGTGCCCGCACCGTGGAGGTGACTCAGAAGCCATCGGCGCTCACGCTGTGTGTCCTGGAGCCTCCCGGACAGGCGAGGGGCGCACGAGCTTCGCCGGTGAGGAGCAAGCGACGATGGAGACCGCAGTGCCCTGCTACTACCACCTCGACGTGGAAGTCAGCCCGGAACGGGTGGGACAGGTCAGCCGCATCCTGGCCGCCCATTTGCGCTACTGGGACCTCGACAATCTCGCGGACCCCGTCCGCCGCGGCGCCGAGCTGCTGCTGCGGGCGATCCACCAGCACGCCTCCGACAGGCACACATCGATCGAGATGTGGTGGAACGGACAGCACCTGATCACCGCCTTCGGCGACGACGACCCCGATCTGCGCCCCGACCAGGACCTGCGCTCCTGCCTCGCGGACATCGCCGCCATGAGCGACGGCTGGGGCTGCTGCACCTCGGACCGCGGCAGCACCATCATCTGGTTCACCCAGCGCGCCCGCTCCGGCGAGCGCGTCCCGCGGGTGCCCCTCACGCCCGCGCCCACCCTGCGCCAGGGCCTCCCGCTGCCGCGCACACTGCCGGTCGCGCGGCTGGCCGCCCCGGCGGGCGCCCCGGACGACACCCTGGAGGGCAGCCGGTGACGTCCCGTACCTCCGGATCCCGGCAGGGGCTGCCCGCGTGGAGCGGGCAGCCCTATCCGTTGGGGGCCACCTTCGACGGACAGGGCACCAACTTCGCACTGTTCAGCGAGGTCGCCGAGCGCGTGGACCTGATCCTGCTGGACGACGCGGGCGCGCAGACCCCCGTCCGGCTGCACGAGGTCGACGGATTCGTCTGGCACGGCTACCTGCCCGGGATCGCCCCCGGCCGCCGCTACGGGTACCGGGTGCACGGGCCCTGGCAGCCGTCCCTGGGCCACCGGTGCAACCCGGCGAAGCTGCTGCTCGACCCGTACGCCATGGCCGTGGACGGCCAGATCGACAACCACCCCTCGCTGTACGAGCGCGCCCCCGACGGCCCGGCGCCCGCCGACAGCGCCGGGCACTCCATGCTGGGCGTGGTGGCCGACCCGTACTTCGACTGGGGCGACGACCGCCCGCCCCGCACGCCCTATGCCGACTCGGTCATCTACGAGGCCCACGTACGCGGCCTGACCCGCGCCCACCCGGACGTCCCGGAACGATTGCGCGGCACCTACGCCGGCCTCGCGCACCCCGCGGTCATCGAGCACCTGACCTCGCTCGGGGTGACGGCGGTGGAGCTGATGCCGGTGCACCAGTTCGTGCAGGACGGCGTCCTCCAGGACCGGGGCCTGGCCAACCACTGGGGCTACAACACCATCGGCTTCTTCGCCCCGCACAACGCCTACGCCGCCTTCGGCACCCGGGGTCAGCAGGTCAACGAGTTCAAGGCGATGGTGAAGGCGCTGCACGCGGCCGGCCTCGAAGTGATCCTCGACGTCGTCTACAACCACACCGCCGAGGGCGACGAGCGGGGCCCGACCCTGTCCTTCCGGGGCATCGACAACGCCTCCTACTACCGGCTGGTCGACGGCGACTGGGCGCACTACTACGACACCACCGGCACCGGCAACAGCCTGCTGATGCGCCACCCGTACGTGCTGCAGCTCATCATGGACTCGCTGCGGTACTGGGTCACCGAGATGCGCGTCGACGGCTTCCGCTTCGACCTCGCGGCCACGCTGGCCCGGCAGTTCCACGAGGTGGACCGGCTCTCGGCGTTCTTCGACCTGATCCAGCAGGACCCGGTGATCAGCCGCGTCAAGCTGATCGCCGAGCCGTGGGACGTGGGCGAGGGCGGCTACCAGGTGGGCAACTTCCCGCCGCTGTGGTCCGAGTGGAACGGCAAGTACCGGGACGCCGTACGGGACTTCTGGCGCGCCGAGCGCGGCTCGCTCGGCGAGTTCGCCTCCCGGCTGACCGGCTCCTCCGACCTCTACCAGCACAGCCGGCGCCGGCCCCGCGCGAGCGTCAACTTCGTCACCGCGCACGACGGTTTCACGCTGCGCGACCTCGTGTCGTACAACGACAAGCACAACGAGGCCAACGGCGAGGACAACCGGGACGGCGAGAGCCACAACCGCTCGTGGAACTGCGGGGCGGAGGGCGACACCGACGACCCGGGCATCCTCGAACTGCGCGCCCGCCAGCAGCGCAACCTGCTGGCGACGCTGCTGCTCTCGCAGGGCATCCCGATGCTCTCCCACGGCGACGAACTCGGCCGCACCCAGCGGGGCAACAACAACGCCTACTGCCAGGACAACGAGATCTCCTGGGTCGACTGGGAACTCGACCGCGAACAGCGGTCGTTGGCGGCGTTCACCCGGCACCTGATCGCCCTGCGCGCCGCCCACCCCGTGCTGCGCCGGAGCCGGTTCTTCCGCGGCGAGACCGCGACCAACGCCGACCAGCCGCTGCCCGACCTGATGTGGCTGCGGCCCGACGCCCGCGAGATGACCGACCGGGACTGGCAGCGCGGCGACGCCCACTCGGTGACGGTCTTCCTCAACGGCGACGCCATCGCCGAGCGCGACTCCTACGGGCGCCGGATGACCGACGACTCCTTCCTGCTGCTCGTCAACGGCTACTGGGAACCGGTCGTCTTCCGGCTGCCCGGCCCCGCGTTCGCCGAACGCTGGACGACCCTGATCGACACGGCCGACGCGGACGGCATCCCGGACGAGCGGGAACACAAGGCGGGCACGAGGCTGCGGACGGAGGCACGCAGTCTGGTCGTACTGTCCAGGCCGTCACGCGTCACCGCCGGGTGACGACCCTAGGGCCTGTCGTCACATTTCCGCCTGTCGTGCGGCGTCTGGCACGCGCTCCCCAGAGGAGGCACCCCCAGCCGCGTTGTCGTCGGTTGCCGACTCCCCCGCGCTCGGCTTCGCTCGGGCGGGAGGGCCCGCATCGCGTCGACTCCCTCCTCCGCCGTGCAGCCGCACGCACCGGACGCCGCGCGGCCCGCCCTTCGGGCGGACGACGGGAATGTGACGACAGGCCCTAGCGCTGCCGGTGCGAGGTCACCGTGAACTGGGCCCCGTCCGGGTCCCGCAGGATCGCCTCGTCCTCCGCCTCGCTCAGCACACTGCCGCCGTGCTTCTCCGCCGTGCGGGCGCAGCCCAGGACGTCCGCGACGGCGAAGTGGATCTGCCAGTGCGGCCGTACGGACGGATCCGGCGCCGACTCCACCGCGCCCGAGTCGATCCGGGCCACGATGTCGCCCTGGCTGCGCAGCACCACCTCGCCGCCCTCGTACTCCACCTCGCAGCAGCCCGGCTTCCCGGACGCCCAGTCGAGGATCTCGCCGTAGAACAGCGCGGCGTCGAAGGCGTCGCGCGTGTGCAGCCGGATGAAGGTCGGTGACGCCCGGCGCCAGGCCTCCCAGTTGCCGACCAGTTCCCCCTGCCAGATCCCGAACGTCGCCCCGTCCCGGTCGGCGAGCAGCGCGGCGCGGCCCGGCGGGAAGGACAGCGGTCCGACGGCCGCCGTACCGCCGCGCTCGCGGGCCCGGGCCACGGCCGTGTCGGCGTCCGGCACCGCGAAGTACGGCGTCCAGGCCACCGCCATCTGCCACATCGCGGCGACGGCCGCGATCCCCGCCACCGGCACCCCGTCGGCCAGCGCGATGCGGAAGTGCTCGCCCAGTTTCACGCCGCGCCAGCGCCAGCCCAGGACGGCCGTGTAGAACTCCTGGGTGGCCGCGAGGTCGCGGCTGGTCAGGCTCACCCAGCAGGGGGCGCCGAAGACGGAGTGCGTGGAGACGACGTCCCGTCTGCGCGGTCCACCGTCGGCGGGGGGCTTGTGGTTCATGGCGATCGCGTCCTGGGGTCGGGGACGGTCTGGCACCAGTGTCCACTGTGCGGCCCGGTTCGCGCTCCTCGGCCTCTCCTTCGACCGCCGTCCGGGGGAAATATCTCTGTAGCAGAGGTAATCTTCGAGTGTGGAACACGAGAGCTACCCGGAGGAGCTGGCGGACACGCTGGTGCGCATCCAGCGGCTGATCCGGCGCCGCCTGCGCGGCGGGCTCGCCCAGCCCCGGCTGCGCGGCGCCGAGGTGGAGCTGCTGCGGCTGGTCGAGTCCCGGCCCGGCATCGGCATCTCGGACGCCGCCAGGGCGCTGCACCTGGCGGGCAACTCCGTGTCGACCCTGGTCAACCAGCTGGTCAAGGGCGGCTATCTGGTCCGCGAGACCGACCCGGCCGACCGCCGGGCCGCCCGTCTGCTGCTCACCGGGGTCGCCGAGAAGAGGCTCGCCGACTGGCAGCGCCGCCGGGCCGAGCTGGTGTCCCGGCACGTCGCACGGCTCGACGAGGCCGACCGGGAGGCCCTCCGCGCGGCCCTTCCGGCGCTGCGCAGGCTGGCCGTCACCCTGCACGCGGAACACGAGGAACACGAGGAACACGAGGAGACAGCGAAGCCATGACGCAGCCCGAGGAACGGGACGTGAGTCCGGGCACGACGACGAGCGAGAGCACCGGTGTCGCCGACGGAGGAGCCGAGGGCGTCGCCGACGCCGTCTCCTGTACCTCCCTGGCCTACGCGTTCGGCGACACCAAGGCCGTCGACGGACTGGACCTCGCCGTCCGCGAGGGCGAGGTGTTCGGACTGCTCGGCCCCAACGGCGCAGGCAAGACCACCGCCATCCGCTGCGTCACCACGCTGCTGCCCGTCCCCGCCGGCAAGGTCCGGGTCTTCGGCCACGACGCGGCGAAGGAACGCATGGCGGTACGCCGGCTCCTCGGCTACGTCCCGCAGCAGCTCTCCGCCGACCAGGGGCTCACCGGCCGGGAGAACGTCGCCCTGTTCGCCCGGGTCTTCGACGTGCCCCGGCGCGAGCGCGCCGCCCGCGTCGCCCAGGCCCTCGCCGCCGTCGGCCTCGCCGACGCCGCCGACCGGCTCGCCGGCACCTACTCCGGCGGCATGATCCGCCGCCTCGAACTCGCCCAGGCCCTGGTCAGCGCGCCCCGGCTGCTGATCCTCGACGAGCCGACCATCGGGCTGGACCCGATCGCCCGCACCGGCGTGTGGGAGCACATCAACGCCGTCCGCGCCGCGACCGGCATGACCGTGCTCGTCACCACCCACTACATGGACGAGGCCGACCAGTACTGCGACCGGGTCGGCCTCATGCACCGCGGCCGGATCCGCGCCCTCGGCACCCCGGCCGAACTGCGCCAGGGACTCGCCGAACGCCAGGGCACCGACACCCTGCCCACCCTGGAGGACGTCTTCCGCGCCATCGCCGGCAGCGGCCTCGACGACGCGTCCGAAGGAGGTTTCCGCGATGTCCGCAGCACCCGCCGCACCGCGCACCGAGTCGGCTGACCACACGGATCTTCTGCTCACCCCGCCCGTGCCCCGCGCCGGCTGGCGGCTGCTGCCCGCCCGGGTCGTCGCCATGTGCGCCGTCGAACTGCAGAAGCTGCGCCACGACCGCACCGAGCTGTACACCCGCGCCGTCCAGCCCGCCCTGTGGCTGCTGATATTCGGCCAGACCTTCACCCGCATCCGGGCGATACCCACCGGCGGCATCCCCTACATCGACTTCATGGCGCCCGGCATCATCGCCCAGTCGGCGATGTTCATCGCGATCTTCTACGGCATCCAGATCATCTGGGAGCGCGACGCCGGCATCCTGAACAAGCTCCTCGTCACCCCGACCCCGCGCTCGGCACTCATCACCGGCAAGGCGTTCGCGGCCGGTGTGAAGTCGCTGATCCAGGCCGTCGTCGTCATCGTCATCGCGGCGATCCTCGGCGTGGCGCTGACCTGGAACCCGCTCAAGCTGCTCGGCGTCGCCGCGGCCGTCGTGCTCGCGTCCGCCTTCTTCTCCTGTCTGTCGATGACCATCGCGGGCATCGTGATGAGCCGCGACCGCCTGATGGGCATCGGCCAGGCGATCACCATGCCGCTGTTCTTCGGCTCCAACGCCCTCTACCCCGTTTCGGTGATGCCGGGCTGGCTCCAGGCCGTCAGCAAGGTCAACCCGCTGAGCTATCAAGTCGACGCGCTGCGCGGGCTGCTGCTCGGCACACCGTCGCATCTCGGCGCCGACTTCGCGGTGCTGGCGGTGGCCGCCGCGCTCGGCATCGCGGCCGCCTCCTCGTTGCTCGGCCGCCTGGCCCGGTGATCGCGCTCGCACGGCCCGCCGATCTTGTGCGAACGTGATGTGCGGCACGCGCGCGTACCCCCGGAGAAGGGACCGTGAACGGATTCTTCCTGGGCAGCGCTTGATCAGCGATCAAAGCGGGCGAACCCGCTGGCCACGGCGCATTCTGCCCATTTGACAGTGCGCTGAGCGCACAGATAGACAGCAGCTCTCGATAGGTCGAGAGGGGCACTGTGTACGAGCCGAACGTGGTCGGTGACTGGCACGAGTACGACGAGCATGCCGGTCTGCGGGTCCGCGTCCACCGCCTGGAGGCCGCGGAGCCGCCGCGCGGACGCGACGACGCCGCCGTGGGGCTGACGTACTTCAGTGTCCGGGTGACCGTCGAGAACCGCGGCGCGCGGCACTACGGCATCCATCTGGAGGACGGTCAGATCGACGTCCGCGTCGGCCAGGACGGCGAGGCCGCGTTCATGGACTGGCGCAACTCCCAGTTCATCGAGGGCTTCGACGTCTATCCGCTGCGCCGGGCCACCGCCGTGCTCTACGCCGCCGCCCCCGAGGCCGCCCTGACCCACGTGGACGTACAGGTGCAGCTGCGGGTGGAGGAGGAGTGGACCGACCGCAGGCTGTGGGCCGGCGGCATCGGTGTCCAGGAGGAGCCCGCCGCGGCCGCCCCGGCGGGCAGCCACCAGGGCGGCCTCGCCCACCAGGTCAGCGCCTTCCTGCGGGACCAGACGGAGCCGGGCTCCGCCTGATCCCGTCGGCCCGCGCGTCGTACGACGTCAGTGCGGGATGCCGTCGATGATCTCCCGGGCGCCCTGCCGGAGCAGCGCCACCGCGACCGAGGTGCCCAGCGTGGCCGGATCGAGCCGCCCGGCCCACTCGTGGGCGTTCAGCCGGGTCTTGCCGTCGGGCGTGAACACGCAGGCGCGCAGGGAGAGTTCCCCGCTGCGGTCCACGCGCGCGTACCCGGCGATGGGGCTGTTGCAGTGGCCCTGGAGCACATGCAGGAACATCCGCTCGGCCATCGCCTCCCGGTGCGTGTCCGGGTCGCCGAGCCCGCTGACCGCGTCGATGACGCCGGTGTCGTCCTCCCGGCACTGCAGCGCGAGGATGCCCGCGCCGATCGGCGGCATCATCGTCTCCGTGGACAGCACCTCGCTGATCACGTCGGTCCGGCCGATCCGCTCCAGCCCGGCCACCGCGAGCAGCAGCGCGTCCGCCTCGCCTTCGGCGAGCTTCGCCAGTCGGCGGTTGTCGTTGCCGCGGAACGGCACGCACTCCAGATGCGGGTGCGTGGCGGCCAGTTGGGCGATCCGGCGCACCGACGAGGTACCGATCCGGGTGCCGGCGGGCAACTCGTCCAGGGTGAGTCCGTCCGGGTGGACCAGCGCGTCCCGGATGTCGTCCCGCTTCAGGAACGCGGCGAACACCGTCCCGGCGGGCAGCGGCCGGTCGGCGGGCACGTCCTTCACGCAGTGCACCGCGAGGTCGGCCTTCCCGGCCAGCAGGGCCGCGTCGACCTCCTTGGTGAACGCCCCCTTGCCCTCGACCTGGGACAGGTCGCCGAGCCACTTGTCACCGGTGGTCTTCACCGGGACGACCTCGGTGCGCAGCTCCGGGTGCAGTGCGGCCAACTCGGTCCGGACCCGGTCGACCTGGGCCAGGGCCATGGGCGAGTCGCGGGAGACGATACGGATCAATTCGGGAACCGGCATGGGCACACGATAGACCTTCGGCGTTCATCGAAGGTCTTCGGGCAGGTCGGCCGCCGACTCCTCGGGCGCAAGGTCCGGGCGCAGCCGCAGCCAGACCGGCTGGCGCAGCAGCCCGTCCCGGGTGCGGGTGCTGTAGGAGACCTCGCCGACCAGCCGCGGCAGCACCCAGTGGGCGCCCGCGATCCGCGGCACCGGGTCGAAGGGACACCGCCCGCTCGCGGCGGCATCGAGCAGCCGGGCCAGCTCCAGGCGCTCCGCCTCGCTCCAGCCGGTGCCGACCCCGCCGACGTACCGCAGCCGCCCGCCCGAGCGCTGGCCGACCAGCAGCGCCCCGGGCAGTCCCGTCAGCCGCCCCTTCCCGGGCAGCCAGCCACCGACGATCACGTCCTCGGCCCGCATGTTCCGGATCTTGATCCAGGCGCGGGAGCGCACCCCGGGCTCGTACACCGAGTCCAGCCGCTTGCACACCAGCCCCTCCAGACCGTGCTCCCTGGTCGCCGCGAGCGCCTCCGTGCCGTGCCCGACGACGGCGCCCGGCACCGACCAGTACGGCCCCGCCAGCTCCAGCTCCGCCAACCGCGCCCGTCGTCGGACGTACGACTGCCGGACCAGGGACTCGCCCAGATAGGGAACGTCGAAGAGCACCAGGTGGACCGGCGTCTCGGCGGCCCTGCGCGCCGCCCGCGCGGGGGAGTGGGCGAGCCCCATCCGGCCCTGCAGCAGCTGGAAGTCGGCCCGGCCGTGCTCGTCCAGGGCCAGCACCTCACCGTCCAGCACGGCGGGCGTGGCGCCCAGGGCGGCGCCGAGCGGCCGGAGTTCGGGATAGGCCGCCGTGATGTCCTCGCCCGAGCGGGCACGCAGGAGGACACCGCCGTCGCCGGGCAGGTACACCATCGCCCGCTGGCCGTCCTGCTTGGTCTCGTACGCCCAGCGCGCGTCCTGGGCGGCGGGCGGCAGTCCGCCGGGCGTCGCGAGCATCGGCGCGATGAGAGGCAGGGGCGGGGGCGGGCGCGGGGGGACGGCGGTCACGGCTGAAGTCCTCGACCGCTTCCGCCGGCCGCACGCGCCTTCGCCCGCCGGTTCCCCCGAACGGGTCCCGCAGCGCACGCGGGATCAGGCGTGCCGGGTGTGCCGCAGATGGGCGAGTACCGCCAGTACCCTGCGGTGCCCGCCGTCGCTCGGCGGCAGGCCCAGCTTCAGGAAGACGTTGCCGATGTGCTTGCTGACGGAGCGCTCGGTGATGACGAGCGTCCGGGCGATCGTGGTGTTGCCGTGCCCCTCGGCCATCAGCCGCAGCACCTCCCGCTCGCGCGGGGTGAGCGCGTCCAGGGGCGAGTCCGCGTGGCGGGTCATCGACTCCGTCACCACCTCGGGGTCGAGGGCGGTGCCGCCGCGCGCGATCCGGTCCAGCGCGTCGAGGAACTCGTCCACACAGCCCACCCGGTCCTTGAGCAGGTAACTCACCCGACGCGGCCCCACCGCTCAGCAACGCGGCCGCGTACGACTCCTCGACGTACTGCGAGAGTACCGGGACCGGCAGTCCGGGCAGCCGCTCACGCGCGGCCAGTGCCGCGCGCAGTCCCTCGTCACGGAAGTGCGGCGGCATCCGTACGTCCAGGGCGGCGATGCCGGGGCGCTGGGCGAGCAGCGCCGGCAGGATCTCCGGCCCGCTGCCCACGACGGCGGCCACCTCGCGCCCGGCCGACGCCAGCAACAGCATCGGGCCCTCCCGGAGCAGGGCACCTGGCCGGGCTCGGCAGCCCCACCTGGTACGCCCGGTTCTGCGCGCAGGTGATGACCGACCCGGCGCTGCACGAGATCATGGTCGAGGAGTCCATGACCTCACCCGCGCTGCGCGATCGAGGCGCTGAACCGCGTCCTGCCCGAGCTGCCGCCCGAGGTCCGAGCCGAACGCGGCCAGATGGTCCGGCAGTTGATCCTGCACACCTGCGCCGAGCGGGAACGTGCCCTCGCCGAGGGCACCGCGACCCCGCGCGCCACCTGGGCGGGCGCGGCCGACGGGCTCGCCGACGCGATCGTCGGCCTGTGGCTGGCCCCGGTGGCGCGCGGCGCGCGCTGAACCCCGCGGACCCGGGCCCCCGGCTCCGGCGTCGTCCACGCCGGACCTCGCTCACCCGGAGCCACCGCACCCGGAGTTCACGCACCGGCTCACGCATCGAAGGTCACCACGACCTTCTCCGCCGCCCCCGGGGTGAGCGCCGGCTCGAAGGCGCGGCCGGCCTCGGCGAAGGGCACGCGGTGGCTGATCAGCCGGGCGAAGCGCCCATGGTGCTCGACCGGTTGGGGCGTGACCTCGAAGATCTCGGTCGGGTACCCCTGGGAGGCGATGAGCGTCAGCTCGCCGCGCAGCATGCCGCCGAGATCGATCTCGGAGCCCTTCTTCTGCACGGCGACCATGACCAGCCGGGCACCCCACTTGGCGGCACCGACGACGGTGTCGAAGACGGCGGCGGCTCCGCCGGCTGCCGGGCGACGGCGCGCACGTGCTGCGCACCGTGGAGGACGCCCTCGCCCTGCGCGCGGCTCGGGCCCGGACGGCACCTGGTCGTGGTCGGCGCCGGATTCCTGGGCGCGGAGGCCGCCGCCGTCGCGCGCGGCCTCGGCACCCGGGTGACCCTGTGGGGCGTGGATCTGCGCACCGGTGTCACCGTCGCGGGGGCGGGCGAGGGCGGCGTGCGACTCGCGGACGGCACGCGGATCCGGGCCGACGCGGTACTGGTCGCCGTCGGTTGGCCGCCCGACACCGAGTGGCTGGCCGGCAGCGGGCTCACCGTCGCCGACGGGCTGGTGTGCGACGCGTACTGCCAGGCCGCGCCCGGCGTCCACGGCGCCCGCTGTTCGGGGCGGGGATCCGGATCGAGCACCGCACCCACGCCGCCGCACAGGGCATGGCCGCGGCCCGCAACCTGCTCGCCCCCGAGCCCCGCAAGCCGTTCGCGCCGGCGCCGTACTTCTGGTCCGACCAGTACGACCTGGATGCCGCCGAAGGCCATCCGGACGTGGCGCCAGGCCGTCGCGGCGGGATGCGCCCGGCGGGACGCGGTGGGGTAGCGGCCCCGTCGGGGCGCTCACCCCTTGGCCGCGAGGCTCGCCGCGTTCGCCGCCACCACCGCCCCGATCCCCGCCCACTCCGCCGCGCCCAGGCCCTGGCCGAGCACGACCTGGCCGACCAGGGCCGCCAGCACCGGGTTGACACTCATGAACAGGCCGAAGGTCTGCGCGGGGACACGGCGCAGGGTCAGCAGGTCGGCCAGGTAGGGCACCGCGGAGGACAGGACGCCTGCCGTCACCGCGCACAGGACGGCCCCGGCCGTCGGCGGATGGCGCAGGACGACCACGATGCCGGCCGGGACGAAGGCCAGCGCCGAGACCGACGCGGCCGCCGCGGCGCCCTGCACGCCGGGTATGCGCCGGCCGACGACGCGGTTGAGCAGGATGTACGACGCCCAGCAGCATGCGGCGACCAGGCCGAGGGCCATCCCGGCGTAGTCGGCGGAGGGCCGCGGGCGCATCAGGACGATCACCCCGGCCGCGGCCAGCACCGCGCACCCGGCGTCCAGTCGGCGCCGCGTGGCGGCCAGGGCGATGGTCAGCGGACCGAGGAACTCCAGGGTCACGGCGAGCCCCAGACCGATCCGGTCGACGGCGCTGTACAGGCTGAGGTTCATCGTGCCGAACACCACGGCCAGCAGCAGCACCGGCCACCACTGCCGCCAGGTGAAGGCGCGCAGCCTGGGCCGGCCGACGGCGAGCAGGACGAGCGCGGCGACGTACTGCCGTACCGCGACCACACCGAGCGGACCGAGCACGGGGAAGGCCAGCGCCCCGACGGCGGCGCCGGTCTGGTTGGAGAGCCCGCTGCCGAACATGGTGGCCACACCGGCCAGGGGCCCGGACTGCGCCGGGGACGGGGTCACGGCCGTGGCAGCGGCCATGGCCGGGCGGTGGAGAGCGCGTCGCATACCGGGATCGTGTGTCACCCGCACTCTTGCGCAAAATGCATGCATCGGCCGATCTATACGCTGAGCGTATGCACGACATCGAGCTGCGCCAGCTGCGCTGCCTCGTGGCGATCGTCGACGAGGGCACCTTTACGGACGCGGCGATCGCCCTCGGCGTCTCCCAGGCCGCCGTCTCCCGCACCCTCGCCTCCCTCGAACGCGCCCTGGGTGTACGGCTGTTGCGCCGCACCTCGCGCGAGGTGACCCCCACCGCGACCGGGCTGCGGGTGGTGGCCCAGGCCCGCCGGGTGCTCGCGGACGTCTCCGACCTGGTGCGGGAGGCGACCTCGGGACACACCCGGCTGCGGGTCGGTTACGCCTGGTCGGCGGTGGGCCGGCACACGGTCGCCTTCCAGCGGCGCTGGAACGCGGCGCACGGCGACATCGACCTGCATCTCGTGCGCGTCAACTCGCCCGCAGCCGGGCTCGCCGAGGGTGCCTGCGATCTCGCCGTCGTCCGCAGACCGCTGGAGGACCGGCGGTTCGACACCGCGATCGTCGGCCTGGAGCGCCGGCTGTGCGCGCTCGCCGCCGACGACCGGCTCGCCCGGCGCCGTTCGGTCCGGCTGGCCGAGCTGACCGACCGCACCCTGCTCGTGGACCGCCGTACCGGCACGGCCACCGTCGACCTGTGGCCGCCGGACGCCCGTCCGGCCGTCTGGGAGATCCATGACGTCGACGACTGGCTGACCGAGATCGCCGCCGGACGCGGCATGGGCGTCACCGCGGAGTCGACCGCCCACCAGTACCCGCGGCCCGGCATCGTCTACCGGCCGGTGCGCGACGCCGAACCCGTCGCCGTACGCCTCGCCTGGTGGCGCGACGACCCGCACCCGGCCCGGCAGGCGGTGGTCGAGCTGCTCACCGAGCTGTACCGGTCGGCCTGAGGCGGGGCGACCGGACGACGCGGCCGAACAGCATGCGCTCGCGCGGCCGCGGCAGGAGATCCTGCGCGGCGACGGCACCGGCCCGGCGGCAGGTGGAGACCGAACTCGCCGAGCAGTTCGGTGCGACGCGGGCCAGCATCCGGTTGGCGCTCCGGCCGGGATGTCCCCAGCAGTCCCGGCCGTGCCCGAGCCGCTGAGCTTCCTGGTCGCCTAGGGCCGTATCATCGAGGCCCGCGCACTCGCGGCCCGGTATAAGGCCGAACTCCGCGCGGCGAGGGCGACAACCTCGGCTCCGCCCCGACCTTCGTGGTGCTGTTCGACCTCGGCGGCATCGTGGGCATGCTCCTCGCCGGCCGCGCCTCCGACGTGTTCGGCGCCCCGCGCGTCCGCGCGTCCGCGCGATCCGGTTCGCGCTCACCGCGGCGGGCGCAGCGGCGGCGGGCGGCGACTCGTCACCCCAGGTCGGCCGGCGTCACCTCCCGCCCTGTGCACGCCAGTTCCCCGTCCACCTCGGCACACGCCTCCACGCCGCGGGGCGAGGACACCGACAGCATCGGACTGCTGTCACCGGCGGAGTCGTCCGCCGGATAACTGGCCGACAGCACGTCCTCCCCCTTGCGCACCGACACCTCGTGGGCCCGCGCCGAGCGCAGCCGGACCTGGGACCAGGCGGTGCCGCAGGCCGCCGACCAACGCAGCCGGACCGTATAGGCGGTGTCGGTGACCGAGCTCGTGGTCCGCGCGTCCCGGGCGCACACCGAGGCGTCGGGCAACTCGCCTTGGCACGAGCGGGCGTGGCAGCGCGGCACCGCCGGCAGGGTGTGTGCGGCGGGCTCGGTGCCCGGGCGGACGGCCAGGATCACGGTGGCGGCCACCGCCGTGACCGCACCGAACAGGGCGAACGCCGACAGCGGCAGCCAGGAGGGGCGACGGGACGAGCGGTGTGACCGAAGCCGGCCCCGCGGTCGAACCCGGCCGGACTCCTCGGCCGGGTCCGCGCCCGGCGTGTCCGGTGCCGGCGGGGGCGCGTCGCCCACGTCGGCCGGATCCCACCGGGCGAGCACGGCGTCGGGATCGGCGCCGGCGAGCCGGCACAGCGCCTCCACGGCGGGCCGCGGCGGCGGCGTGCCGCCGGACAGATAGCGGTGCCACGCGGACTTGCTGTACGGAGTGCGTGCGGCGAGCGCCGCCAGGCTCAGTCCCGTGCGGTCCTTCAGGGCGCGCAGTATCGCCACCAATGGCTCGTCCGGCGTGGTCGATGTCGATGCTGTCGATGCCTGAGGGTGCCGCATCGTGCGTCCTCGACTCCCTTTTCCGCTATGGGCTCCCCTATGGGGGGTTTCGCCCCTGTTGTCGGAATGGCTTCCCGGGACTGCGGCGAGCGCAACACGCGGTGAGGTATGAGGAAGGTGAGGCGTGGGCGTACCGAAGGCCCGTTCGCAGGTCGTCGAACGGGCCTTCGATGTGTGGGCGGTGCGGCGGTGAGGGACCGTCAGCACCAGGGCAGGGCGCGGCGGGTGCGGACGTAGTGCGCCGTGACGTAGCCCCGGTGGTGCGCGAGCCGGTACCAGGTGCGGTTGCCGTGGACCCACGAGCCGCGCGTCCGGCAGGTGAGGTGCAGGTACTGGCCCGCGTGCCGGTGGCCGATCACCCGGTAGCCGGTTCCCGGGCCGGAGCGGACGTTGAGCCGTGCGTAGCCGGTGGTGACACGGCCGTAGGTGCGGTACGAGTGGTGCCGGTGCAGGCGGTACGGGGCGTGGTGGATGTGGTGGGCGTGGTACTGACCGATCGCGGCGGATACCGGGTATGGGGTGGCGGTGTCGGCGGGTGCGGCCCCGGCCGCCGTGGGCAGGAACGCGAGGACCGCGACCGTGGCCAGCAGACCGCTCTTGAGGGTCTGTCGGATCATGGCAACCTCCGGCTGTCGTTCTCGTGACCACGAGCCGTGATCACGACAGCCAGCGTTTCCGTGGCGGGCCGCCGCGATGCCGTTCCGGCGTCCCCGGGGACACCCGGGACGTCCCCCGGGACGGATCCCCGCGCCGCGGCCCCGCCCGCCTGCGCCGGAGCGGACCGGCGTTCCGCCGTGCCGCCCGTCTCCGCGCCGGTCCGGGTGAACGTCCCGGTGGGTGTTCGGGGGTGTCCGCGTCAGACGGTCTCGGCGAAGGTGATGGTCCGCTCCTTCAGCAGCGGGAACACCGTGCCCCGGATCAGCTCCGCGAAGTGGGCCGTCCGCTTGTGCGCCTCGAAGCCGTCGCGGTCGGTGTACCGCTCGTACAGCAGGAACGCCCCCGGCTGGTCCACCACCTCGTGCGCCTCGTAGGCGAGGTTCGCGGGCTCGGACGCGACCAGCTCGCGCATGGTGCGGAGCGCGTCACGCACGGTGTCCGCGTCGGCGGGCGCGCACTGGTACTGGGCGACGGCGGCGAAGGCCATGGGTTCCTCCGGGGTTCTTCGGGGCGGGTCGTGGTTCTGCCGATTGCAGCACGCGGGTGGCGGGCGGCGGTCCGTACGACACGCGTCCGGTGGTGTCGGCCGGAGTCGCTTGAGGGTGAAGCGGAAGTTACTTGACTTACGCAATGAGCTGGTAAACTGGCGGGTATGCCCGCGGAATCGCTGTCCGAGCTGCCCGTCGCCTCCCCGGAGGTGGTCGAGATCGAGCGCGCTCTGACGCGCGTCACCTACCTCAGCACGCGATCCCGGCAGCACGAGCGGCTGATGGGGCTGGCCGGCGTGCCGCTGGACCGGGCCGCGGTGGCGCTGCTGCGGCAGATCGCCGACTCCGAGCCGCTGCGGCCGGGCGAGCTGGCGCAGCGCCTGGGCGTCGAGGCCTCGCACGTGACACGGACCGTCCAGCAGCTCCAGCGGGCCGGCTACGTCAGCCGCGTCCCGGACCCCGACGACCGGCGGGCCCAGCGGATCCAGCTGACCGACGCCGGGCGGGAGGCCGTCGGACGGATCCGGGAGGCCGGCGCCCGGGGCATGCAACTCGCCCTCGCCGGCTGGCGTCCCGAGGAGCTGCGGCAGATGGCCACGCTCTTCCACCGCATGGTCGACGACTTCCTCGCGTACACGGTCGAGGAGGACTCCGGCCGGGAGGTCGACGCCGCCTCGCCGGTGACCGGCTGACGGGCGTCGCCGTACGGGGACGGCGGTGCGGGCGCCGCCTCTACCGTCCAGTAATATCCGGCCGCAGGCCGGCGGAGCCGGAACACGGTGTGGCCGGCGCAGCGGGGCGCACAGTCGCCCGAGACGAGGAGGGACGGTCGTGACCGAACGCATCGAGGTCGGGAGCAAGGTCGAGGACTTCGCTCTGCCCGACGAGACGGGCACCACCCGCAGGCTCACCGAGCTGCTGGCCGACGGGCCCGTGGTCCTCTTCTTCTATCCCGCCGCCATGACCCCCGGCTGCACCGCCGAGGCCTGCCACTTCCGTGACCTCGCCGCCGAGTTCGCCGCCGCCGGCGCCCGGCCCGTCGGCATCAGCGGCGACACGGTCGACAAGCAGCAGGAATTCTCGGGCGCCCACGGCCTCGGCATGCCGCTGCTCTCCGACGTCGACGGCGCCGTGCGCGAGCGGTTCGGCGTCAAGCGCGGTTTCTCCCTCGCCCCCACCAAACGTGTCACCTATGTCATCGCCCAGGACCGCACCGTGCTGGAGGTCGTCCGCAGCGAGCTGCGCATGAACACCCACGCCGACCGGGCCCTCGCGGCCCTGCGCGCCCACCAGGGCTGAACCCGGCGCCAACGGCGCGCTTGATGCTCCGGAACAATCGGAACATCCTTGGGCGTATGAAGCATGTCGCCGCAGTGGCGATCATCGATGCCGTCGGCACCGTGACCGGGTGGAGCGACGGCGCGCGGCAGCTCACGGGCCGCCCGGCCGCGGACGTCGTGGGCCGGCCGGCGGCCGGCCTGCTCGCCGAGGACATCCCCGGCGAGATCCTCGCCGCCCGCACCGGCACCGTCGTCCTGCGGCACCGTGACGGCCACCGTGTCCCGCTGGCCCTGACCGCGCTCCCCGTGGCCGGCGCCGGCGGCGAGCCCGCCGGTTTCGTCGTGACGGCCCACCCGCCCGCCACGGCCCTGGCCGCCCAGGCCTTCGAGCAGGCCTCCATGTCCATGTCGGTCTTCGACCTCAAGCAGCACTACCTGCGCGTCAACGATGCCGCCGGGCAGGTCCTGGGCGTCCCCGAGGAAGCGCTGATCGGCCGGCACTTCCTGGAGACCGTCGAGGACGTGGAGCACAGCCGCGGCTTTCTCGCCCATCTGCGCCAGGTCGCCGAGACCGGCCGGGCGCTGCGCTACGAGAGCTTCACCGGCGCCCCCGCCCTCAACCGGGAGCACGCCTGGACCACCGAGATGTGGCCCCTGCACGACGAGTCCGGCACCCTGACCGCGGTCGCCCTCGCCGCCCTCGACAGCAGCGAACAGTACTGGGCCCAGGCACGCCTCGTCCTGCTCAACGAGGCCGCGGCCGCCATCGGCACCACCCTCGACGTGGTCCGCACCGCCGAGGAAGTGGTCGAACTGCTCGTGCCGCGCTACGCCGACTTCGCCAGCGTGAACCTCCTCGACTGGGTACTCGGCACGGAGGAGCCGCCGATGATTCCGGACGGCCCCGTCACACTCCGGCGCGTCGCCCACGGCTCCACCCGCGAGGGCAACCCCGGCGCGGCCGTGCACCTCGGCGAGGCCGACGCCTACGAACCCTCCTCACCGCTCGCCAGTGCCCTGCGCGAAGGCCACTCCGTCCTCAGCCAGGCCGCTGAGCCGGAGTTCGTGAAGTGGCTGGAGGAGCGCAACCTCCGCTCGCCCGAGGGCCGCCCCTTCCGCGAGGGCGCCCACTCCGTGCTCGCGATGCCGCTGCGCGCCCGCGGCACCACGCTCGGCGTCGCGGTCTGCGTCCGCATGGCCCACCCCGACGCGTACGGCCCCGACGACGCGGTCTTCGCCGAGGAACTCGGCAGCCGCGCCGCCGTCTGCATCGACAACGCCCGCCGCTTCGCCCGGGAGCGCAGCACCGCCCTCGCCCTCCAGCACAGCCTGCTCCCGCGCGGCCTGTCCGGACAGGTCGCGCTCGACGTCGCCCACCGCTACCTGCCGTGCGGCTCCCTGGCCGGCATCGGCGGCGACTGGTTCGACGTCATCCCGCTCTCCGGCGGCCGGGTCGCCCTGGTCGTGGGCGACGTGGTGGGCCACGGCATCCAGTCCTCGGCCACCATGGGCCGGCTGCGCACGGCCGTACGCACCCTCGCCGACGTCGACCTGCCGCCGGACGAACTCCTCACCCACCTCGACGACCTGGTTCTTCTGCTCGCCGCCGAGGACAGCGGCGACGACATCCGCGAGGAGGTCGCCGAACTCGGCGCCACCTGCCTGTACGCCGTCTACGACCCCGTCTCGCGCCGGCTCAGCCTGGCCGCCGCCGGCCACCCGGCCCCGGCCGTCGTCCTGCCCGGCGGCACCGCGGAGACCGTCCCCATGACCGCCGGGCCGCCGCTCGGCGTGGGCGGGCTGCCGTTCGAGGCGACGGAACTGGACCTGCCCGAGGGGTCCGTCGTCGCGCTCTACACCGACGGCCTGCTCGAAGACCGCGACCGGGACTTCGACGGCGCCACCGACGCCCTGTGCCGGGCCCTGACCACACCCGCCGACTCCCTCGACGCCCTGTGCGACAGCGTCCTGAAGGCGGTCCTGCCCCACCAGCCCGGCGACGACGTCGCCCTGCTCCTCGTGCGCACCCGCGCCCTCGGCGCCGACCGGGTGGCCACCTGGGACGTGCCGCCCGACCCCGCCGAGGTCGCCACCTTCCGCCAGGCGGTCGGCGAACAACTCGGCGCCTGGGGGCTGGACGAGGCCACCTTCGTCACCGAACTCGTCGTCAGCGAACTCGTCACCAACGCCATCCGCTACGGCGAACCGCCCATCCAGCTCCGCCTGATCCGCGACCGCGCCCTCATCTGCGAGGTCTCCGACGCCAGTTCCACCTCCCCGCATCTGCGCCGGGCCAACGACTACGACGAGGGCGGCCGCGGACTGCTCCTGGTCGCCCAGCTCACCCAGCGCTGGGGCAGCCGGCAGACCGGCCGCGGCAAGACCATCTGGGCCGAACAGGCGCTGCCCGAGGCCTGATCACCGCCCCCTGCCGGCCGGCGGTCAGGAACCGTTGACGGTGGTGCCCGGGTTGGCCGCCGCGCCCTCGGTACTGAGCAGGACGACCACCGAGGCCGGCCCGAGCCCGAGTGCCGTACGGCGTTGCGCGGCGCCCGTGCCGGTCAGTGCCGCCCGCGGTCCGGCGAGCGCCGCCGCCCCGCAGGGGCCCGAGGAGACGCCGAGGGCGGCGAGATCGGCCACCGCGCGGGCGCTGTAGGCGTCGGTGACGGCGACCGCGGCGTCCAGCCCGTCGCGCAGATACGGCCAGGCGAGGCTGGACGGGGTGCCGCAGTTCAGCCCGGCCATGATGGTGTCGCCGGCCGGGACGCCGACGAGGGCGCCGCGGGTGAGGCTCTGAAGGACACAGGCCGCGGTCCCCGGCTCCACGGACAGCAGCGCCGCCCGCCCGCCCGGACGGCCGGCTGCGGTAGTGCGTCACCACGGCCTGGGCCAGCGAGCCGACGCCCACCGGTACGCAGACGAGACCGGGCCCGTCGGGAACTCCCGCGGCCGCCAGCTGGTCGTCGACCTCCGCGCACAGGGTGGAGTAGCCCTCCACGATCAAGGCGGGGACCTGCTCGTAACCCCGCCAGGCGGTGTCCTGCACCAGGACGGAGTCCGGCGCGGTGGCCGCCTCCGTCGCCCGGCGCACGGCCTCGTCGTACGGCCCCGGGACCTCGGTGACCCGCGCCCGTTGGGCGGCGATGGCCGCCACCGCCCGCGGATGCACACCCTGCGGGACGAAGACGTGGGCGCGCTGCCCGAGGCGCCGCGCCGTACGGGCCACCGCGCGGCCGTGGTTGCCGTCCGTGGCCGTGACCAGGGTGACCGGGTCCCGGCCCCGACCCTGCGGGCCGGGGGCGTCGGCGGCCCGCTCGGCGAGCACGCGGCGCACGGCCCAGGACGCACCCAGTGCCTTGAACGCGGGCAACCCCAGCCGGTCCGACTCGTCCTTGACGAAGACCCGGCCGATCCCCAACTCATCGGCGAGGGAAAGGAGTTCGGTCAGGGGAGTGGGTGTGTGGCCGGGCAGTGCGGCGTGGCACTCCCGTACCTCGGCCGGTGCGGGCGCGCAGCGCCAGGCACGGGCGCCGGGCCGCGCGTGCCACGGCGGGGTGCGCGGGGGAGAGGTGTTGTCGGACACGGAAGCAGCGTGCTGCGCGGATCTTCGATCGGTCCAGCGAATCTCTTCGACCTGCAGTCGTCGGAAAGGACGACCAGTCAGCCGGGAGCCCCGCCGCCCGTGTTCGATCCGCACCGCCTGCGTCTGCTGCGCGAACTCAAGCACCGGGGCACGCTCGCGGCCGTCGCCGCCGCCCTGTCCTACGCGCCCTCCTCCGTCTCCCAGCAGCTCTCGCAACTGGAGACCGAGGTCGGTGTCCCGCTGCTGGAGCCCGTCGGGCGGCGGGTGCGGCTGACCGAACGGGCCGAGATCCTCGTCGCCCACACCGAGGCGGTCCTCGAACGCCTGGGGCGCGCGGAGGCCGACATCGCCTCCTCGCTCACCGAGCTGACGGGTACCGTGCGCCTCGCCTCCTTCCAGACCGCCGCGCCCACCCTGGTCCCCGCCGCGCTCGGCCTCCTCCGTGAGCGCCACCCGCACCTGCGCGTCCACCTCACCCGGCTGGAACCGGAAACGGCCCTGCCCGCGCTCCAGGCCCGCGACTTCGACCTGGTCCTCGCCGAGGAGTACCCCGGCAACCCCGACCCGCGGCCCGCCGGACTCGAACAGGAAGACCTCCTGGAGGACGCCGTCCACCTCGCGCTGCCGACACCGGCCGCCGCCCTCGACGGCGGCGGCCCGACCGCGGCGCCGCGCTCGCTGGCCGACCACCCCTGGGTGATGGAGCCCGAAGGCACCGCCGCGCGCCACTGGGCGACGACCCTGTGCCGGACCGCCGGCTTCGAACCCGACGTACGCTTCGAGACCACCGACCTGCTGCTGCACCGCCGCCTCGTCGAGCGGCACGCGGCCGCCCTCCTCCCCGACCTGGAGTGGAGCGGACAGCCCCCGACGGTGCCGCTGCGGCGACTCCCGCGCGGCCGGTGCACCCGCCGGATCTTCACCGTCGTCCGCGGGGGCCGCGGCAGGCATCCCGCCGTCCTCGCATGCCGGGACGCCCTGCGCCACGCGGTGACCCTCCACCCGGGCCAGGCACAGGCGGGCCACCAGCAGACGGACCTCCTCCGGGAGGCCGCATCCCGCGCTCCGTGGATCCGGCGGTCCGCGTCAGCCGCCGATGCCGTCGAGCTCGGCCAGCGCGTCCGCCGGCAGTTCCAGGCTCGCGGCGGCGATGTTCTCCCGCAGATGCTCCGGGGACGATGTGCCGGGGATCAGCGCGATGTTCGGGGAACGCCGCAGCAGCCAGGCCAGCGCCACCTGCTGCGGCGAGGCCTCCAGCCGGGCGGCGACCTTGGCGAGCGTCTCGGACTGGAGCGGGGTGAAACCGCCGAGCGGGAAGTACGGCACGAACGCGATGTCCAGCGCCGCCGTACGCGCCAGCAGTGCGTCGTCCCGCCGGTTGGCCAGGTTGTACAGGTTCTGCACGGTGACCACGGGCGCGATGGCCCGGGCCTCGTCCAGCTGCGCCGTGGAGACGGCGCTCAGCCCCAGATGCCGGATCAGCCCCCGCTCGCGCAGCTCGGCCAGCGCGCCGAACTGGTCGGCGACGGAGTCCTCGTTCGGGGTGTCCATGTCGCCCAGCCGCAGATTGACCACGTCGAGGGTCTCCACCCCGAGATTGCGCAGGTTGTCGTGGACCTGTGCCTTCAGGTCCTCCGGGTGCCGCGACACCGTCCAGCTGCCGTCGGCACCCCGGCGGGCGCCGACCTTGGTGACGAGGTGCAGGCTCTCGGGGTAGGGGTGCAGTGCCTCGCGGATGATCTCGTTGACGACGACCGGGCCGTAGAAGTCGGCGGTGTCGATGTGCGTGACACCGGCCTCCACCGCGGCGCGCAGGACCGCCACCGCCCGGGCGCGGTCCTTCGGCGGGCCGAAGACGTGCGGCCCGGCCAGCTGCATGGCGCCGTAGCCGACGCGGGTCAGCGTCAGGCCCTGCGCCGGGGTGATGGTGCCGCCGAGCTGTGCAGTCATGTCGTACCTCTCAGAATGTGCGGTGTCCGTGGTGACTCCGGGCCGCCGGTCCCTCCGGTGGCCTCGTGGTCCACCCTGCGCCGGGGGTGGGCGGCGGTGGCAGTGCCCCCGCGTTCCTGGGAGTGGCAGGGACAGTCGCCGCCGCCCGGCCGGCCGTACGGTGGGTGTCATGGACGGTTCGAACGCGCTCGGTGAGTTCCTGCGCGCCCGCCGGGCGCTGGTGCGGCCCGAGGACGTGGGGCTGCCCGGCGGCGGCCTGCGCCGGGTGCCGGGGCTGCGCCGCGAGGAGGTCGCGATGCTCGCCGGCATCAGCTCCGACTACTACCTGCGGCTGGAGCAGGGCCGGGACCGCAACCCGTCCGTGCAGGTCCTGGAGGCCATCGCGCGTGTGCTGCGGCTGGACGCCGACGCCACCGCCCACCTCGTCTCGCTCGCCCAGGACCGGCCCGCCACCGCGGTACGGCCCGGGCGCCGCTCGCAGCAGGTCCCGCCGAGCCTCCTCCAGCTGATCGACGGCTGGCCCCGCAACCCCGCCTATGTGCAGAACCGCTATGCCGACTGCCTGGCCGCCAACGCCCTCGCCACCGCGCTCACCCCGAACTACCGGCCCGGCGTCAACGTCCTGCGGGCCGTCTTCCTCGACCCCGCCGAGCGCGAGCTGCGCCGGGACTGGGAGGCCCTCACCGCGGAGGGCGTGGCCGTGCTGCGGTCCGAGGCCGGCGCGGACGCCGCAGACCCCCGGCTGCGCGACCTGGTCGGCGAGCTGTCCCTGCGCAGCGAACGCTTCCGCACGCTGTGGGCCCGGCACGAGGTGCGGCCCCGGCGCGGCCGCACCAGCCACCTCACCCATCCGCAGGTCGGCGACCTCGAACTGCACTCCGACAAGCTGTCCGTGGACGGTACCGACGGACTCACCCTGGTCGTCTTCCACGCGGAGCCCGGCAGCCGCAGCGCCGAACTCCTCGACATCCTCGGCAGCCTCAGCGCGCCGGCGGGCGATGCCGCCGCGTCGGAGCGTGTCGAGGACCAGTAGGGGAGGGCCAGCAGGGGAGGACCGGCGGCCGTACGGGAGCCCGCCGTGTCCGGGCGGTAAAGGTGTCACGATCGGTTCCGGAGCCGGTACCGACGAGCGTCGGAGCGCGCATGACGACGCACAGGGCCACCGACCGGGCGACGGAGCACGTCGAGGGCGTGGAGGTGAGGCCGGTCGCCGGACACACCGGCGCCGAGATCAGGGCGTCGACCTCGCAGGACCGCTCGACGACGCCGTGACGGCCCTGATCCGGGAGGCGGTGCTGCGCTGGAAGGCGATGTTCTTCCGCGGTCAGGAGCTGGACCACGCCGGGCATGTCGCCTTCGCCCGCCGCTTCGGCGAACCGGTCGTCCTCGGCCGCCGCGGCAGCGCCTCCCCGGCCGCGTTCCCCGAGGTGGAGACCACCGCGGACCGCCTGGAACTGGGGGCCGGTTCGGCATGGAGCACGAGGAGTGGCCGCATCGGCGCCGGCACACCCTGCTGCGCGGCCGGCACTGCGACCACGGTGCCCGGATCGACCCGCCGGCCGCGACCAGCCTGCGCGCCGAGACCGCACCGCCCTACGGCGGCGACACCACCTGGGCGAGTCTGACCGCCGCCTGCGCCGGTCTGTCGGCGCCGGTGCGCGTCTTCGTGGACGGGCCGCGCGCCGAGCACCGGCTCGGCCTCGGCCATCGGCCCCGGCCCGGCGACGACGCGTACGTCCGGCACCTCCTGGCCCATCAGGTGGCCTCCGTCCATCCGCTGGTGCGGGTGCATCCGGAGACCGGGGAGCGGGTGCTGTTCGGCAACGGCTACTGCCTGGAGCAGATCGCCGGCGTCTCCCGTCCCGAGAGCGCGGCGCTGCTGGAGACGCTGCTGGAGCAGGCTGTGCGCCCCGAGTGCACGGTCCGCTTCCGCCGGGAGCCCGGCAGCGTGGCCTTCTGGGACAACCGGGCCACCATCCACCTCGCCTCCAGCGACAATGCCCACCTGGGCTTTCCCCGGATCATGCACCGGGTGATGCTCGCCGGGGAGGTGCCGGTCGGCGTGGACGGCAGGCCTTCGGAGCCGGTCACCGGTACCCGGCGGGACGCTGGTGAAGCGGGCGCCGGTCAGCTCGCGGGGTGCCAGCCCAGGGCGGGGCCCAGCTCGGTCGCCATGTCGGTGAGGATCTGGACGTAGTCCTCGTGCGCGAAGGTGAACGGCAGCGCGAACGCGACCTCGTCGACCTCCCGGAACGCGGCGTGCGCGTGCAGCCGTTCGGCGATCTGCGCCGAGGTGCCCACCAGGTCCGGTGCGAACAGCAGCCGTCCGGGGCCCTTCGGGGACGCCGTGCGGGGCAGGCGCTCGGCCGCGTACGCCTCGTACCGGGCACGCTGCTCCGGGCTCGCGGAGTCGGTGGGGATCACCACCAGACCCTGTGAGACCCGGGCGGCCTCGCCGTCGGGGTGGTGGGCGCGGAACTCCCGGATCAGGGCCAGCTGGAGCGCGGCGAAGTCCGGTTGCCCGTGCGGGTCTTCGGCCTTGACGACACTGCTGGTCAGGAAGTTCATCCCGTGCTCACCGGCCCAGCGTGCCGAGCCGAGGCTGCCGCCGCCGTACCAGAGCCGCCGGCCGAGGCCGGGGGAGTGCGGCTGGACCGTGTCCGCGAACACCTCGAAGCCCTCGACCCCGCTGAAGTCGCTGGCGGGTTTGCCGCGCACGAAGTCCAGCAGCCGCCGGACGCGCTCGTAGGAGAAGTCCTCCGCGCCGGCGGTGTCCGGGTGGAGCGCCCCCTTGATCTGCTCGTAGTGCATCGGCGGGCCGACGCTCACGCCCGGGTTCAGCCGGCCGCCGGACAGCAGGTCCACGGTCGCCAGGTCCTCGGCGAGGCGCAGCGGGTTCTCCCAGCCCAGCGGGATCACCGCCGTGCCCAGCTCGATGCGCCGGGTGCGCTGGGAGGCCGCCGCCAGGACGGCCACCGGGGAGGAGATGCCGTACTGGAGGTGGCGGTGGCGGACCCAGGCGCTGTCGAAGCCCAGCCGCTCGCCCAACTCGATGATCTCCAGCGTGGACTCGTGGCCCCGCGCCGGATCCGCCGCGTCGAACAGGCCGATCGTGAGAAAGCCCAGCTTGCGCAGCGGGCGTGGGGTGGACGGCACGGGCTCCTCCAACGGTCGTACGCCGACGCCGTCCCGATTCTGGCAGGTCTATGTGACAACCGTGTGATCACTTCAGCGGGATGACGACCTCGTCCTCGACCGGCGGATCGAGCTCCTGCGCACGGTTGCCGGTCGCGGCGAAGCAGCGCAGCCGGACCTCCTCCGGGGCGACGTCGAGTCGCAGGAAGCACTTGAAGAACGGCGGGCTGTAGGTGGCCGAGCCGGGTGAGAACAGCGAGGTGTACGCCTTGCGCACGGGCAGCCGGAACCGGGACGCGCGGTCCGGGCGGCCGCCCGTGCCGAGCAGGCTCGCCACCAGCCGGGTGCGCCGGGTCACCCGGGCGTCCGGACCGGGCGCGCGGCCCGGCTCGATGCCGAGCCGCTCGGCGACGACGGCCGTGGCCTCGGACTCGGTGAGGGTGAGGAAGCGGGGCAGACGCAGCCGGCGGCCGTACAGGCGGCTGTAGAAGGCCAGCGAGTCGCCGCGCAGCGGGTAGCAGCGGAAATCCCGCTCAGTGACACCGCCGACGGACACACGCGCAATGGTGTGCGTGGCGTGCATGAACGCACCGCCACCGCCGCAGACCACGTACTGGACGGTGCGGCCGTCCACGTCGACCGGATAGCGCTGGTAGTTGTGGATGTCACCGCCGATCGCCGCCACGTAGTGGTGCTCCGGGTCCCGGACGACGTCGTCCACGGTGCCGCCGCCCTCGATGGCACACGGGTGGTGCTCGCCGTCGACGTACAGCGGTGAGCCGGTGACGAGGATCTTCGGCTTCGGTCCCCGGGACACCTCGCGCAGCCAGGCGCCCTGTTCGGCGTCGATCGTGCCCAGCAGCCCGGTGTCGATGCCGACGATCCGCACGGGTCCCGCGTCGATCGCCCAGTACGGCCCCGGCTGCTCGGCCCGCTGAGCGGGCTTCGCGCGCAACTCCCGGGCGGTGGCGAGGCGTTGCTCGTCGGTCGGGGCGGGCCGGTGCCACAGCAGGGCGCGCCACCAGGCGGCGGTGAGCGGGCGGGGCCGGGGCTCGGGGGCGAGCGGCGGGGTGTCGGCGCAGAAGACGCGCATGAACGCGCCGAGGTCCTCGTACCAGTCGTGGTTGCCGGGTATGGCGTAGATCGGCGCGGGATAGTCCTGGTACGGGCGGAAGAACTTGTCGTGGTAGTCGTCGGCGGTGCCGACCGGGTAGATCACGTCGCTCGTGACCACCGTGAAGTCGGTGTTCTGACTCGCCTTCAGAAAGCCCGGCACGACCGCGTACTGAGGATCGTCGCCCTCGCCGGTGTCCCCGATGACCATGAAGGAGAAGACGTCGGGGACCTCACGCCGGATCACCTTGTCCGCGGGCGCCCCCGCCGCCTCCCGGCGGGCGACCCAGCGGCTGCGGGTGCGGCCCGTCGGATCGCCGAACCAGGACGCCAGCACGCCGTTGCGGGCGGCCCACAGGGTCCGTGGATCGAGCCACGAGACCTTCTGGACGTGGTCCGGCATCAGCTGCTTGTAGGCACCGGGCTCGGCCGAGCCCCAGCCGGCGCCCTGTGGGGTATCGCGTGAGGAGTCGGACACGCCTGCACCGTAACAACACGCCGGTCGGTGGCGGTTGGCGGGGCGTCCCGAGGTGACGGTCGCCATGACGGTGCGACTGTAGGAGGTCGATGGTTCGTCAGGTCAGGTTCAGGCCGCCGTCGAGCAGGATGACCTCGCCGGTCAGGTACGTGTTGGCGAGCACCGACGCGACCAGGCCGGCCACGTCGGCGGGCTGGGCCGGGCGGCGCATGGGGGCGCGCTCGCGCCACAGTTCGTGCGCCTGCGTCCAGTCCCTCGTCATCGGAGTGTCCACCAGACCCGGGGCGACCGCGTTCACCCGTACGTCCGGTGCGAGTGCGGCGGCGAGCAGCCGGGTCACGTGGTTCAGCGCCGCCTTGCTCGCCGCGTACGGCACCGACGAACCCTTGGGCCGTACCCCGGCGTGGCTGGTGATGTTCACGATGCTTCCGCCGCCGGGGGCCGTGCGCAGCGCCGGAAGCGCCGCGGTGCACAGGACCCAGGGCGCGATGAGGTTGACCTCCAGCAGCCGCCGCCAGTCCGCCGGCGTCGCGGCGGCCAGGTCGGCGTGCGGGATCGGCCGGCTGATGCCGGCGTTGTTCACCAGCACGTCCAGCCGCCCGTACCGGCCGAGCGCCGCCTCGACCAGCCCGCGCGTCTCCTCCTCCGCCTCCAGGTCGGCCCGTACGTAGGCGCCGTCCAGCTCGGCCGCCAGGGCCTTTCCGGCCCGCACGCTGCCGCGCGAGTGCACGACCACCCGCATGCCGTCGGCCGCCAGCCGCCGCGCCACGGCCTCCCCGATCCCCGACGTGGACCCGGTGACCAGGGCAACGGGCCGCTCGCTCTGTTCGCTGCTCATGATCGACAATCCTGTCACGTCAGCCATCGGCAGAGGGAAACCCTTGAATGGCATGACTGGCATGTGCGGGTCAAAACTGGCATCCTTCCCCAGCACATCGCACCTCCTCGCTGTGCGCGGATCCCGCACAGCTCGGCTCGCCCGGGCAGCAGACCCGTCTGCCCGTCTGTCACCGGCCGCGACCCGGCGGCCGCAGCGGGAGGAGTACGAGTGAGACCCCACAGATCCGTTCCCACAGAGGTCGCAGACGCGCCACGGCCGGCGCCGCCCTGATCTCCACCGCGGCCTTCCTCGCCGTCGGTGTCCAGCCCACCCCGGCGGCGGCCAAGCCCGCCGCCCCCACGGCGGCTCGTACAAGGCGTGGCTGGACGGGTAAGGCTCCTCGCACACCGACACCCTGTCCCAGTCGGTGACGATCCCCGCGGGCTGCAAGGCGACGCTGACCTTCTACCCGCACATCGACACCGCCGAGACCACCGGCAGCACGGCGTACGACAAGCTGACGGTGAGCGCCGGTCCCAGCACCCTGGCGTCGTACTCGAACCTCAACGCCGCTTCCGGGTACACGCAGAAGACCTTCGACCTGTCCGCGCTGGCGGGCCGGACGGTCACCCTGAAGTTCAACGGAGTCGAGGACACCTCCCTCCGGACGCGCTGCGTCGTGGACGACACCGCCCTGACGATCGGCTGAGCCGTCCGTCGCGGCCCCGCACCCGGGCGGTGCGGGGCCGTGGCATGTCAGCTCAGCGGATCCAGCGTGAGGTAGGCCTGCTGCGGATCGCCGTCGTTCACCAGTGACTCCTGGTTGCCGACGTCGTCGAAGGCGAACGCGTAGGCCTTGCCGTCGGCCATCTGGCCGTGGACCGCACGGGCGTACTGGTTGGTCACCGCGTCCTGGTAGAAGTCGGCGGGGTTGGTGTCCGGCTGGTCCGAACTCACCAGCAGCGTCGAGCGGTTGAAACCGGCGCACAGCGTGCGGGAGATGGGGCCGCGGACGGTGTCGTTCGGCGCGTCGAGCAGCTTGTGGCAGCCGAAGACGCTGTCCGCGTCCGGCTTCCGGAAGCTGGTGACGACCGTGCCCGAGGCGTCCGTGAAGTTCATGACGTCCCCGGAGACCCGCCCGAAGTACTTGGTGTTCGGCTGGTCCGCGAACGGCGTCACGGTCAGCGTGCCGGTCGCGTACTTCTGCCAGACCCGGTTGACGTAGTCGTCCATCACGTTCGCCGGCAGGGCGCCCGTCTCCACACCGTAGAGCGGGGACAGCGCACGCAGCACGGTGCCGTCGGAGCGGGTCTGGACCAGGCCGGACCAGCCGCCGGACTGTGCGCGCAGGGCGTTGAAGAAGCCGGTGTAGCCACCGGACTTGAGATGGCCGGTGGTGCTCACGCTGCCGTCGGCCCGCTTCACCCCGACCGCGTACGGCGCCGAGAACATGTCCACCTGGGTGCTGTTGAGCCACAGCCCCGAGTCGTTCAGCGTGTACTCGGACCAGTTGAAGAGGATGTTCCGGTTCGGGTCGGACGGGTTCTGCACGGCCGGCTGGACGAGGCCGCCGGTGGTGAGCCGGAAGTCCAGCTTCTGGCCGTAGGAGAAGTAGATCCGGCCCGAGAACTTCGGTATCCGGATGGTGGTCGACCGGCCGGGTGCCGGACCCGCGATCGACGCGTCCGGCGCGGGCGTCGGCGGGTTGCCGCCCGCGGGCCAGGCGTGGAAGGCGCCGTTCGCGTCGGCCCAGCCCTGCTGTCCGGAGGAGAGCTGGGTGCCGAGGTCGTAGACGTAGACCGGTTCGGAACGGCCCGAGTTGTTGGTGATCGTCAGCGCGAGGGTGTCCGGGACGGCGGCGCCGGCGCGGTCCGGGGCACCGAGGGCGAGCACTCCGCCGACCAGGGCCGCCGCGGCCGCCAAGGGCAGTGCGGGGCGGGTGAGTTGATGCGGCACTCTCCATACCTCCGTGTGGGGTCGGGGTGGTGCGGATATTGGTCCGTACCAGTTCTGAGAGCGCTCTCAGACTCGTGGTGCAACCGCGTGCATGTCAATGCGTGGAACGAGATCGGCTCCCGGCGCCCGCTGTGCGGCGGGCCCCGGGAGCCGATCGGTGACCGACGGGTGACCCGGTGTCAGAAAGTGCGCTCCAGCAGACCGAGCAGGGCCGCCCAGTGCCGCTCGGAGGCCTCCTCGTCGTACGCGGTGGTGTCCTCCTGCGTGTAGCCGTGCTGGGCGCCTGTGTAGACCTCGCAGGTGTGCCGTACCCCGGCGTCGGTCAGGGCCTTCTCGAAGCGCTCGATCTGCTCCGGCGGCAGCGAGGGGTCGTTGTCGGCGTGCCCGAGGTACAGCTCCGCCTTGATGCGCGGGGCGCCCAGGTGAGGGCTGGCCGGGTCGTCGGTGGCGAGGGCCGCGCCGTGGAACCCGGCCGCGGCCGCCACCCGGTCCGGATGCGCCGCGGCCGTCCACAGGGCGAGCCGGGCGCCCATGCAGTACCCGGTGATCCCGACCGGCCCGGCGGCGACCAGCGGGCTGTCGGCCATCCAGCGCAGATAGGCCGCGGAGTCCCGCTCGATCATCTCCGGGTTCAGGGCGAACACGATCGGGCCGAGCTTCTCCCAGATGGTCGGATCGGCGGCCGGGTCCTTGAAGTCGGGCAGCTCGACGACCGGGGCCCGGCCGACGCGGTAGGTCACGTTGGGCACCAGCACCGTGTATCCGGCGGCGGCCAGCCGGTCGGCCATCTTCTTCAGGTGCGGACGCAGGCCGTAGGCGTCCTGGTAGAGCAGTACACCCGGGCGGGGTCGCCCGTCCGCCGGGTGGACGAGGTAGGCGTCAGCGACGCCGTCCTCGGTCGGGATGTCGAGGTCGGTTCGCTGGAGATCGGTCATGGTGAGCAAGCCTCCCTGGGGAATGGGGCGCCGGGCGGCGTCCGCCCCCCGGCGCCGGCTACGGCCCATGCTGCCATGCAAGATCGGCGGCGCCGCGCCGGGTGTGCCGTGCGGCCGCCACGGTCACTCGAAGCGGACGGTGTCCCCGGCGCCCCGCCGCACGATCTCCGCCTCGCCGCCGGAGAAGTCCACGACCGTCGTCGGCTCGGTGCCGCACTCGCCGGAGTCCACCACCGCGTCCACCACGTGGTCGAGCCGGTCCTTGATCTCCCAGCCCTGGGTCAGCGGCGCCTCCTCGTCCGGCAGCAGCAGCGTGCTGGACAGCAGCGGCTCGCCCAGCTCGGCCAGCAGCGCCTGGGTGACCACGTGGTCGGGGATGCGCACCCCCACCGTCTTCTTCTTGGGGTGCAGCAGCTTGCGCGGCACCTCACGGGTGGCCGGGAGGATGAAGGTGTAGCTGCCGGGGGTGGACGCCTTCACGGCCCGGAAGACGTCGTTGTCCACGCGTACGAACTGGCCGAGCTGCGCGAAGTCCCGGCACATCAGGGTGAAGTGGTGCCGGTCGTCCAGATGGCGGATGGAACGGATCCGGTCCATGCCGTCCTTGCTGCCCAGCCGGCAGCCCAGCGCGTAACAGGAGTCGGTCGGGTATGCGATGAGCGCGTCGGAACGCACCGCCTCCGCGATCTGGGCGATGCTGCGCGGCTGCGGGTTGTCAGGGTGCACGTCGAAGTACTTCGCCACCCGTCGAGCTTATGCCGCCTCACGCGTCCCGCGCGCACCGGCCGCTCTCCGGTGCCCTGTGCCTGGCGGGGGCGGACCCGGCCACGGCCGGAATGCGTGCGGGAACGGCGCGGGCCGCGGCGGGGACGGATCCGTGCACCCCGCCCGCCCCGAAAGTCTCGCGAGGACACGCGCGTACGCCCGGGATTCCGGGGCATCCGCCCTCTGAGTCGCCCAGAGCCACCCCCCCCGGCCCCGGGCTCCTCGACTCCGCCGACGGCCCAACCCCCCCAGGCCGTCGGCGGAGTCATGTCCGGGCTGCCTGGCGGCAGGGGACGCGGGCGGGCCCCTTCGGGTAACGTGCCGGATGCGTATGCGCAGGTCAACGCCGGGACGAGAAGGGGTGGAAGGACGTGGCCGGCCCACCGGAGGAGAGTGCGCCGCCTGTGCGGCCGAACGGCGGCGACGGCGCCTGGGCGCAGCAACTGCTGGACCATCTGCGGCCCGCGGGCCGCGATCTCGGCCGCCTCGTCGCCTGGCTCGCCCGCAGCACCGGGGCGATCGTCTGCCTCCTGGACGCCCACGGCCGCCTGCTCGCCGGTGAGCCGCTGCCGCTCGACACCACCGTGGTCGCCGACGTCTGCACCGGCCGGGTCGCCGCCGCCGCGCTGGAGGACGGCGTACGACACGTTCGGCTGGTCGGGATACGGCATCCGGGACCCGGCCCGGCGGCGGGCGCGGTGCTGGCGCTCGCCCGCCCGGCGCCCTTCGACCGGCACACCACGGAGATCCTCAACCACACCGCCGGAGTACTGGAACTGCTGCTCAGGGAGCGGGAGTTGGCGGACTCGGGGCGACGGCTGCGGCGGGCGACGGCCGACCTGCGGCTGGCGATCCTGCAACTGCTGATGGTGGAGGACACCGTCTCCGCCCGCCGCGTCGCCGCCGGACTCTGGCCCGGACTGCTGGAGGAGGACACCGCCCGCGTCTACGTCGTCGAGACCACCGCCGCCGAACGGGACCGGCTCGCCGACGCCTGCGCCGACGCCACCGGCGGGCGGGCGCTCGTCGTGCGCTGCCCCGCGATGGACGGACACGTCATCGTCGTCGGCCCGTCGAGCGAGGTCGGGGAGCGGCTGCGGTCCCTCGTCTCCGGCCGCCCCGGCACCTTCCTCGGCGGCAGCCCCCGCCAGCGCCTCGCGCTGACCGCCACCGCCTACGGCCAGGCCGTCACCGCCCTCGCCGTGGCCCACTTCCGGCCGGAACGGTCCGCGGTCTACGCCGCCCGCACCCGCCCCGCCCAGCTGATGGACCCGGCCGGGCTGCGTGCCTGGGCCGGCGCGGTGCTGCGCCCGCTGGACGCGCTGCCGCACCACGTGCGCGCCGAACTCCTCGCCACCACCGGGCTGGGCCTGGAGTTCACCGCCGTCAGCGCGGCCAAGGTGCTCGGCGTCAGCCGGAACACGGTCCGCGCCCGGATGGACCGGGTCGCCGGGCTGCTCGGCGCCGACTTCTCCCGGCTGGCCGTCCGCGCCGTCGCCCACGTCGCGCTCAACACCGAGGCGGCGCACGGCCCGTACGACCCAGGCGGCCCCGCGGCCGGGCCCGCGGACCGGGGCGGGCTCGCGGAGCTGTTCGGCACGCGCGCGCTGCGCGCCTGGGCCGAGGGCCTCCTCGGCCGGCTCGACGAGGACGGCCGGGACCTGCGCGGCACCCTGCGCGCCTGGCTCGCCGCGGACGCGCACGCCGAGCGCGCGGCGCAGTCGCTCGGCGTCCACGCCCAGACGGTACGCGAGCGCGTCCGCTCGGCCGAGCCGGTCCTGGAGCGCCAGTTGACGGCCGGTGGCACCGATCTGTACGAGACCGTCCTCGCCCATCTGGTCGTCGGTGAACTGCCCGTACCCGAACTCGGTGCGACGAAGCGGGACCAACCGGACTCACCTGTGCACGGGTGAGTGCCGGGCGGGCCCCGCCGGGCACCGGTGCACTACCCCCGACCGCCGCTCGCACGTAAGTTCAGTGTTCCGCGGGGCACGACCGGAACGGGGGACCGGTCGGGGCCCCGCGGCCTCGTCCTCTCAACCGGTGGGAGCGCGCGGCAGGTTGTAGACGTGCGCGGGGGTGAGGATCGACGTGATCGCCCTGCCCGCCAGCGTGCTGGGCTCCTGCCCCTGGTACGCGGCGTCGGTGTTGAGGAGCACGACGAGCGTCGTCCCCGTCGACGGGAGGTAGACGGTCAGGGACTCGTAGCCCGGCAGGGAGCCGTTGTGGCCGATCCAGCCCTGCACGTCGAAGATGCCGAGCCCGTAACCGGCGCCCTTGATCGTGTCGGTCTGCGGGGTGATCAGCCGCTGCTTCTGAGTGGCGGCACTGATCATCCGCTTGCCGTCGGGGAACTCGCCGGTGGCGACCGTGGGCGCCCGGACGCGCAGATCCTCCAGCTTCGAGAACATCGCGCCGGCCGCCCAGCCCCAGGACGGGTTCCAGTGGGTCGCGTCGGCGACCTTGCCGTTCGCCGTCTGCTCCCTGTAGCCCCGCGGGTGCGGACGCGGGAGCTCGTTGCCGGTCGGAAGGACCGTGTCCTTCATGCCGGCCGGGTCGGTGACGTGCTGCTTCCCGTAGTCCCCGAGGTGCTGCCCGCTCGCCTTCTCCACCACCGGACCGAGCAGGATCAGGTTGGTGTTGGAGTAGGAGAACTCCTGCCCCGGCCCGAACAGCGCCCGGTGCTTGAAGGAATGGCCGAGCAACCGCCGCGGCGTGAAGGACCGTTGCGGGTTCGAGGTCAGGGCCCTGACGGAGTCCCGGTCCTCGGAGTAGTCGTACAGTCCGCTGCGCATCCCCGCGAGCTGACGCAGCGTGATCTTGTCGCCGCCCGGGACGCCGTCGACGTACGTGCCGATCGGGTCGTCCAGACCGACCTTCTTCCGGTCCACGAGCTGGAGCAGCGCGGACACGGTGAACGTCTTGGTCTCGCTGACGATGCGCGTGAACAGGTTCGGGGTCATCCTCCGGTCCGTGCTCCTGTCGGCGACCCCGAACGAGCGGATGCAACTCGACTGCCCCGGCGTCCAGATGCCGACGGTCGCGCCGGGGACGTCCGCCGTGTGCATCGCCTGCCGCACGGCGGCGTCGAGTCGGCGGGCCACGGCGGGTGTGAGGTCGCGGACCTCCGGTCCCGAGGGCGTGGGGCCGGGCGAGCCGGCGGCAGGGGCGGCGGGTACGGCGGCCGGTGCCGCCCGTACGGGTCCCGCGGAGAGCGGTGCGATCAGTGTCCCCACGGTGACGGCGACCGCCGCTCCCCTCAGCAGGCGTGCGGACGACGCGGCACGGGCTTACTCCAAGCACGTGGGGGCGGAACGTGCGATGAGCGGGAGGCCCGGCCCGGACCTCCCCGGCATAGGAGAGCCCGCCTCGCACCGCCCGCCGGGCCGGACGGGTGCCGAGGGGGGTGCCGACGGGATGCTTGTACGACGGGTACGGTGCCTCGTTCGAGCGACGAGCTCACCCGACCCGGTGAGCCGGCGCGGCCGGGCGTACCGACGGCGGCTCCGGCGCGTTGCCCCGGCATGGACCGCTTGGACGGCTCGGGCCGCGTGAACCCGGCGTACCGCTCGAACCCGGCGTACCGCCTGGACCGGATGGACCGGCTGGAGCAGCTGCGCCGGGCGGACCGGTCCGAGCAGCCGGACCGGGCCCGGGAGCCGATCTACGCCCGGCTCGTCGCCGAGTGGCGGGCGCACGGGCGGGCCGTGCCCGCGGAACCGGACGTGCTCTTCGCCGTCGTGCGCGGATTCGCCCCGCGGGCGCGGCCCGTGGCCGAGCGCACCTGACCGGTCACCGCCCGCCCAGCGGTGCGAGCACGGCGAGCGTGCCGTTGGCCTGCCGCAGCGCCTCTTCGAGGGCGGCGGGCGCGTGCAGCGTGCCGGTGCCGTCGGGCGGGACGAGCCACTCCACGAAGCGCGCGGGCCGGTACGGCGGCGGTACGGCGACCCAGGCCCCCCTGGTCGCGTACCGCAGTCCCGCGCCCACCCAGCCCCCGGACGGGTCCGGCGGCAGGAAGAACCCCACCCGGCCCGCCGCCGTGTCGACCAGCGTCGGGCCCGGCGCGGCCGCCCCGGGCCGCCACAGCAGGTCCAGGGCGAGCAGGCCGAGCTGGTCGGGAACGCTCAGCACGTCCCAGAAGCGGCCGACCTCCAGCAGTGCGACGCCCTCCCCGTGATCCCACTCCCATTTGCAGGAGCGGGGGTCCGCCGCCGCGGCGGCCAGCCACTCCACTCCTCGCGTCCACATCGTGTTCGTCATGCACTGCTCCGGATGTCCTCGCCCGCCTGCCTCGGTGCAGGGGACGGCCATGGCCGGGCACGTCGTGCGCCCGCACAGCGACCCGGCATATGCATGCTCGTAGATATTTCTACATGGCGGAAGGGGTGGCGCAGCGTGGCGTTTGAGCGGGTTCGTTCGAACTCCGGCCGCCGGTTCGCCAGTTGGGGGAAAGGTGAAGGCGGCGTGTCACCCTTTCGGGAACGGATCCTCGTGCGGAGCGGGCCGGCCGGGTGGCGGGTCGGGGGCGAGCACCAGCATGGTGACGTCGTCCCGGACCTCGTAGCTCAGCCGATCGAGGTCCTGCCAGACCAGTCCGGGCAGCTCGGCCCACGCGGAGCCGGGCCCGCAGGACAGGGCGGCCAGCCGGGCAGGCAGCGGATAGAAGGCGTCACCGCCGTCCCGCGCCCGCGCCTCCCACACCCCGTCGGAGGCCAGGAACAGCAGGTCGCCCGGGCCGAGCGCCACGGTGACCTCCTTCGGCGGTTCGACGCCGACCAGTGCCAGCCCCAGCGGCGGTCCCGGCGCGACGGTCACCTCCAGGGCGCGTTCCCCGTCCAGCAGCACGGGCGCCGGATGACCGCAGGCCACCACGCGCACCGCACGGCCGTCGGTGGAGAACTCCAGCAGCACCCCGGTGGCGAACAGCTCCCCGTTCGGCACGCCGGCCGCGTCCACCGCCAGCCTGCGGTCCATCCGCGCCGCCACGTACTTCAGGTCCGGCTGGTCCAGCACCGCCTCCCGGAAGGCGCCGAGCAGCGACACCACGGTCGCGACGGCCGACAGCCCGTGCCCCCGCACGTCCCCCATCACCGCGCGCACCCCGTACGGCCCGGCGCGTACGTCGAAGAAGTCGCCGCCCACCAGGGTCCCGTCCTGCGCGGCCCGGTAGAAACCCGTGCACCCGACGTTCCCGACCCGCGCCGGAAGCGGCGGCATCACGGCGCGCTGCACCGCCTCGCCGATCTCCCGCTCCGCGTCCAGCTGGGCGTCGCGGTGACTGCGCACGTACGACACGAACACGCTCAGCGCGGCCACGAACACGATGGTGAGCAGATCGGTGTTGCCCGGGCGGTTCAGATGCGTGGCCGGGACGTTCAGCGCCACGACCACGCCGACGCCGAGGACGCCGGTGGCCAGCGGGCCGTACGACAGGACCGACAGCGGCGGAATGGCGCCCAGCAGAAAGCCGAGGTCGCGGGCGTGGGGAGTGACCAGCGTCGCAACGCTGACGGCGACGAGCAGCGCGACGGGCAGCACCCTCACCCACGACGGCGGCGGCGCCCCGCGCAGCCAGCCGCGACCCTCCGGCTCCCCACGCGCCGACCAGCCGCGCACCGATCTCACATCCCCAACCTACGCCGCACCCCGGGCCCGGGCCTCCCGCCGGGGAAGGGGAGGGGCGGCGAGCCGGGGTCACCGAGGCGGCGGCGTGTGGAGCGAGCGGCCGGAGCCCCCCCCCGGGGGCGGGCTACTCCTCGCTGTCGGACAGGCGGGCCTGCGCGGCCGAGAGGATTTCGGTGACGCGCAGGCCGAAGGCCGCGTCGCAGGCGTGGGGGCGGCCGGTGCGGACGGCGGTCAGGAGGGCGTCCGCGGCCCGCGCGAGGGCGGGGACCGCGCCCTCCGAGCTGCCGGGCAGCTGGGTCGCGCCCGCCTCGCCCCGCAGCTCCACGTCGGCCCCGGCCGCCGCCGGTGGCGCCGTCAGGCTCAGGGTCAGGGTGCTGGAGGCGCCGGTGGCATGGTCGAGGACCAGGTGCACGGTGTCCGCCGGACCGTGCGCCGCCGCCCGCACCTGCCGTACGTCGCCGAGGACGGGGAGCAGGACGGACAGCGCGTGGGGGCCCACGTCCCAGAGGGCTCCCTTCTCGCGTCGCCACGGTGACGCCGCGAACGGGCTGTCGGACGTGAACACGGCCCCCAGCCACTGCGCCCGCGCCGTGAACCAGCCCGCCACGGCCGCCTGTTCCTCGATCCAGGCCTCCGGTTCCTTCTGGAAGCGCGCGGTGAAGAACACCACGGACGCCACTACGGCCCGCTCCGCCGCCGCCACGACGGCCCGGCCCTCGGCGACCGACACCGCGAGCGGCTTGTCCAGCAGCAGATGACGGCCCGCCCGCGCGGCCCGTACCGCCAACTCGGCCTGCACGGACGGCGGCACGGCCACCGCCACCGCGTCCACGTCGGCCAGCAGCGCGTCCACGTCGTCGTACGCCGGGACGTCGTACCGCTGCGCCAGTTCCCCGGCCGCCTCCGGCCGGCGCCCCCACACCCCCGCGAACCGGAGGGCGGTGTGCCCGGCGAGCGCGGGGGCGTAGGCCGCCCTGGCCCACGGGCCCGTTCCCAGCAGTCCGATGCGCATGCAGCGTTCCCTTCTCCGAGCCGATGCTCCCCGCACTCTCAAGATGCTGCGCTCCGGCCGCCCTCCGCACACCCGCGTTCCGAATCGCCTTCCCCCGCGAGCCAGTTGGCGATCGTCGCGGCGATGGGCTGACCTGTGTCCATCTCGACGAACCCGAACTGACCCGACTGGTTGCACTCCAGGAACCACCAGATCCCGTCCGTGTCCTCGGCGAAGTCGAATGCGCCGTACGCCAGTTGCGCGCTCTTCATGTACCGCCGTACGCCCTCCGCGACGCTCGCCGGCACGTCCGCGGGCAGCCAGGGGGAGACCGACGGGGCGAAGCGGACGTCCACGTCGTCCGGATGGGCGTCGGGGGCGGTGGGTTTGCGCGCGGCCAGCAGGGTGTCGCCGACGACGGTGAGCCGGATGTCGGCCCGCTTGGCGATCCGCCGCTGGAGCAGCGTCGGGCCGAACGCGACCGCCGAGAAGTCCGTGTCCGGCGCGACCCTGCTGGTCGGCACCGCGCGCGGCGGCTCCTGCGGATGCGCCCCGGAGACCGGCTTGACCACCAGGTCCGGGAAGCGTGCCGCGAACTCCCGCGCGGCCTGCGGGAACGTCGTGATGAGCGTGGCCGGGACGGGCAGGCCTGTGTGCTGGGCCAGATGCAGCTGCCACGGCTTGTACCGGGCGCGCCGGGCCGCGTCCGGATGGTTCATCCAGCGCGTCTCGCCGCACCGCAGCATGCCGTACAGCGCCTGCGTGGACTCCTCCGTCAGCCAGGCCGACGGGTGGGCGGCGCGGGCGGCCGCGGCACCGGGCCTGCGTACCCAGACGGAGCGCAGGCCGTTCATGCTCACGAGGCGCCCGCCGACGGACAGATGGCCGTCGTAGGCGCCCTGCACGTACTCGCCCGACAGTGCCACCCCGTTGGTCAGATCGGCGGGGTCGAGCCGGACGACGGGCACGCCGGCCTCGCCCAGCCGGAGGACCACCATGTCCGCCGTCACGTCCTCTTCACTGGTCAGGATGAGTACGGTCATGTTCTCGGGTCCGTGGTTCAGTCGTCGAAGTGCGTCTTGGAGCCCGCGGTGGACGTCGTGGTCCCCAGGGCCCTGAGCGTGGCGTGGTCGGTGGCGGCGGCGCGCCCGTCCGGGAGGACGTTCAATTGCAGTCCGGAGTCGTACGCATACGGAGTGGTGACGTCCAACTGCACAGCGGGCCGCGCGTAGTTGAGCGTGAACGGTTGCATGGTCTCTCCCTGGTTCGGCTTTTCACGTCCTTATACGAATCGAACGAGTGGATGGTTTCCTTACGCTGCGTAATCGCAGGTCGGAGTGGGTCCCGCGAGGGCCACCCGCACGGAAACCACACTTCGTCGGCCCGTTCCGAGGGCCGGATAGCATGCCCTCATGGCACATGACGCCGACGATGCCCACGACGTTCACACCGCGGGCCGGTCGAGACCCACCGCCCTCGGGACCGGCGCCGGGGCCGACGGCGCCCCCTGTGCACCGGGTCGCCCAGGACGCTGCGTTGCCGGGCCGGTTGCTCACAGCGACGACGTCACGGCCGGCCGCATCGGCGCCGCCGTCGGCCCGCGTCATCAACTGGACGGCTGGGAAAGCCACGTGGTGACGGCGTCAGGCAGCAGGCGCCAGGTGGTCAGATGGGAACAGGGCGTCAGGTAGAAAGACGGATGTGGAAATGACGGACCAGCCCGACGAGCTGTTCTCGGCGGTGGACTCGCTGCTCGCCGCCGTGGACGACGGCACCGTGCTGCCCGCCCCGGCGGAGCGGACACGGCTGCGCGAGGCGGCCGGCCTGACCGAGGCCGCGGTCGCGCAGGCCCTCGGCGTCCGCGTGCCCAGCATCCAGGCCTGGGAGGCGGGCCGCGCCGAACCGAAGGGCGACCGCCTGGAGGCCTACCGCCGCCTCCTCGACGGCCTGTCCCGGCGCTACCCGGCCCCGGCCACCGCACCGGGGACCGCGGCGGACGCGCTGTCCGGCTCGTCCGGTCCGGACGCCCCGTCGTCCCAACCCGCGGTTGCGGCCACCGAGTCGGCCCAACCGCCCACGCCCACCGTCCCGTCGGCCGCAGTGGCGTCCTCCGATCCGGGCACCGGGGCCGCCGCACCGAGCCGGCCGCCGCATCCGACGGCGCCTGCGCGCCCGACCGCTCCAGCCACCGCCGCCGGTCAGCCCGCCCCTGTGACCCCTGCCACCGCTGCGGGAGACACGCCCGCGCCGACCCCGGAATTCCATGGTCCGGCGCACGCCCTCCCCGGACCGGCGGCCGATTCCGGCGCGCCCGCAGCCGCCGTCCACCCCGGGGCGGCACCCGGCACGCCCGGCTCCGCCGCCACCGCGCGGGCGCCCGGACCGGCCCCGCGCCCGGCGGCCCGCCGCCCCGCCGCCCGCAAGACCGCCCCCGGCGCGTCCCGTTCCCCCTCCCGCTCCGCCTCGGCCGCCGCGGCTCCCTCCGCCGCGCCCGGCCCCGTCGACCCCCGCTTCGCGCACGGTCCCCTCGCCGTGCTGGACGCCGATGACGACGGCCGGGTGAGCGCGTACTGCGTCGGCGGGCTCGTGCTCGACGTGCCCGCGGCCTCGCTGCCCGACCTGGTGGAGTGGACCCTCACCGAGGCGCGGCTCGGTCAGCCCCGGCTGCACCGGTCCGGGAAGGACGCCGATCCGCTCGTCGTCCTCACCGAGTCGGCGTGCGTGCGCTACGGACTGCCGCCGAAGCTGACCGACGAGGAGCGGCTCGCCGGCCGGATCCCCGACACACACAAGGCGGTCCGGCAGCTGCTCAAGGCCGACTGGCTGCTCACCCGGCGCGGATTCGGCCCCTGGGCCTGGGTCTACCGCCCCGCCGAGGGCAGCCGGCGCCACAGCGTCCACTTCTGCCTGCCGTCCTGGAACGCGCTGGACAGCCGGTACTGGGGCGGCGCGGCCGACCTGCCCCCCGCGGAACTCGCCCACGTCCTCGGCACGTACGCCACGCGCGTCCTCACCCCGTGCGGTTCCACGGCCGTGACGGGCCTGGAGCTGATGACCGCGCTGCACCCGCCGACCCGCGCGGTGCGGGGCGAGCACGGCCAGTGGGTGTCCGCCCCGAACCCGGGCGCCCTGACCGAGGCCGTCGACTGCGCGCCCTGCGAGGCCCCGGACGGGCACCCGCTCCTCGCCCACCTGCCCCGCTTCCACGAGCGCACCCCGGCCGAGATGCTCCGCGAGGAGGCCTACGACTGGGCCCGGCCGCTGACCGACGAGGAGTGCATGCGGCCGTACCTCGTCGGCATCGACGTCAACATGGCGTTCGCCGCGGCGGCCAACCGTACCGTCGTCGGCCTCGGCGCCCCGGCGCACGTGCACAACCCGGAGTTCGACCCGGCGCTGCCCGGCTCCTGGCTGGTCGACCTCTCCCACGTACGGCTCGACGAGCGCCTGCCGAACCCCTTCACCCCGGACGGCGAGCCGCCCGAGGGGCCCGCCTGGTACGCGACGCCGACCGTGGCGTACGCCCTCGAACTCGGTTACGAGGTCGCACCGCTGGAGGCGTACGTCCGCCCCGGGCACGGCCCGTACCTGGACGCCTGGTACACCAGGCTGCGCGACGCGTACGTCGCCACGATGGCCGACCTCGGCGTCACCACCGGCATGGCGCCCGAGGAGTACCTCGCCGCGATGGAGCGGCACAAGAGCCGCGACCCGCAGCTCGCCCTCGTGCTCTCGGCGATCAAGGCCACGGTCAAGGGAGGCATCGGCAAGCTGCGCGAGCGCGGCCGCTCCGGCTGGCGGCCGGGGGAGCGGTGGCCGGCGCTGGACCGGCCGACCTGGCGCCCGGACATCCGCGCCGCGGTCATCTCCAAGGCCCGGGTCAACATGCACCGCAAGATGCTGGCCACCGCGCGCGCCACCGGCCAGTATCCGATCGCGGTCCTGTCCGACTGCGCGGTCTACGCCTCCGCCGGCCCGGGCCCGCTCGACTTCCTGCCCTACCGGGACGGCAAGCCGCTGCCCGGCGGCTTCCGGGTCGGGGTGAGCCCGGGCATGGTCAAGCACGAGGGCACCCAGAGCGTGCTGTGGGCGGAGGGCCTGCGCGAGGAGTACGGCGACGGGCTGAACCTCGCCCGCTACATCAAGTCCGGCGAGATCACGGCCCCGGACGCGGGGGAGTAGCACCGGCCCCCGCCCGCCCCCCGCGGTCCTGCCTCACCGCGCGAGCGCGCTCCGCGCCACCGCCAGCGCCTGTTCCGCGTAACCGCGCCCGAACAGTACGGCGTGCACCAGCAGCGGGAACAGCTGGTGCACGCCCACCCGCTCACGCCAGCCGTCGGCGAGCGGTGCCGTCGCGTCGTACCCGGCGAGCACCCGGTCCAGGTGCGGGCAGCCGAACAGCGCGAGCATCGCGAGATCGGTCTCGCGGTGCCCGCCGTGCGCGGCCGGGTCGATGAGCCGGACCTCACCGTCGGCGCCCCACAGCACGTTGCCGTTCCACAGGTCGCCGTGCAGCCGGGCGGGCGGCTCGGCGGGCCCGGCCAGCTCCGGCAGCCGCGCGCAGACCCGCTCGAACACGTTCGCCTCGCCCGGCCGGAGCGTGCCGCGGTCGACCGCGCCGCGCACATACGGCAGCAGGCGGTGCTCGGCGTACCAGCGGGGCCAGTCGGTGCCGGGCGTGTTGCGCATGGGGGCGAGGCCGATGAACGCCTCCTCGGGGCCGTCGGGCGGCGGCGCCCCGAAATCCGAAGCACCCGCGGCATGCAGGGCCGCCAGGGCCTGGCCGAAACGCAGCGCCGCCCCGGGGTCCGGATGTCCGGTGTGCACCCGCTCCGTCACCATCCAGCGCTCGTCGTGCCCGAGCACCGCCGGCACCCGGACCGTGCCCGTCGCGGCCAGCCAGCGCAGCCCGGCCACCTCGGCCCGTACGGCCCCGGGCACGTCGCCGCGCTTGACGATCACCCGGGTGCCGCCGTCCAGCGTGACCTCGGCGGGCGACCCGGACCCCGCCCGCGCGCCGGTGACCGGGCGACCGGTGAGCCGGGACGCCGCCCGGCCCGGATCCTCGTGAGCCTCGTCTCGGTTGACCACGGCCCCAGAGTACGGCGCTCAACAGTTGTACGGGACACGGAACTTCGAGCATTGCTACGACTGTTTCAGGCCAAAACCAGGCAGTAACTGCACGTGCTGATTCCGTACGACTAGCGTGAGGGCGCCGCGCAGCCACACCAGGGGCACCGGGCCCCGCAGGGACTAGCGCGCGGCGGAGGATTCCCTCTGTGACCACAGCATCCGTGCTGCTGGCCGACCTCTTCGAAGTCCAGCCGTACACCTCGCACTGTGAGGTCATCCTGGACGAGGGCGCGCACGCGGTGATCGGTGTCTCCCCGGGCAACAGCTATTTCTCGGCGCGCCGCCTGCACGCCCTCGCCCGCTGGGGGCTGGACCACTTCGACCGGGTCGACTTCGTCTACACCGACCTGTACGTCGCCGAGATGTACGAGGCGTCGGGCTATCCGCCGGACGAGGCCCGGCGCAAGGCGGTGAAGAACCTGCGCGGTGTGCGCGCCAAGGTGCGGGACGCGGTGGACGAGGCGGACCCGGATGGCGCGCGGCTGGACTGGCACCCGGTGTCGGAGTTCCGCGCCAACCCCGCCTATCAGGAGATCCACCGGCAGCTGGCGGCGCGGCTGGGCACCGACGGCGCTTTCCGGGCCGTCTGCGACGCTCTGGTGAATCGTTTCCTCACCGCGCGCGGCGAGGAGCCGACCGAGCGGCTGCGGGCCGTGTGCCTGGAGTACGTGTGCGCCGAGGCCCCGCTGTTCCTGGACACTCCCGCGATCCTCGACGTGCCCTCCTCGCTCAACTGCTACCACCAACTGCTGCCGATGGCCGAGCTGTTGTACTCCCGCGGCGCCGGTCTGCGGGCCTCCCGCAACCAGGGCCACGCCATCGTCACCCCCGCCGCCTTCGAAGGAACCGCCGCATGACCACCGCCACCGGCACCCGCGCCGGCCACCCGCCCCTGCCCGACTTCCCGTTCTCCTGGAACGGCACCCAGGTCCCCGCCGAGGTCGAGGAGATACGCGCCGCCACCCCCGTACGCCGGGTGCGGACCATCGCCGGTGACGAGGCCTGGCTGGTGACGTCGTACGAACTGTGCGCGCAGGTGCTGAAGGACGACCGGTTCTCCCTGAAGGACACCTCAGCTCCCGGAGTGCCCCGGCAGTACGCGCTCACGATCCCGCCCGAGGTCGTGAACAACATGGGCAACATCACCGGCGCCGGACTGCGCCGCGCCGTGCTGAAGGCGCTCAACCCGAAGTCACCGGGCCTGCTGGAGTGGCTGCGCGAGGAGGCGCACCGGCTGGTGGACCGGCTGCTGGCCGACGGCCCCACGGCCGATCTGCGCGGCTCGTTCTGTGAGCCGTACTCGGCGGGCATGCACTGCCGCGTCCTCGGCATCCCGCAGACCGAGGCCTCTGCCTTCTCCCGCAGCCTCGACATCGCCTTCATGAACGCGCCCTGCCCGATCACCGGCGCGCGGATCAACTGGGACCGGGACATCGCCCGGATGACGGCCCTGCTCGACGACGCGGCGACGCACGCACCGACCGGCCTGATGGGCGAGCTCGCCGCCCTGCGCGACGACCCCGACTACGCGCACCTCACCGACGAGATGCTGGCCACGGTCGGCGTCACCCTGTTCGGCGCCGGGGTGATCTCCACCTCCGGCTTCCTCACGATGGCCCTGGTCCACCTGCTCACCCACCCCATCGCCCGCGACCTCCTGCGGGACCGCCCGGACCTGATCGGCCCCGGCGTCGAGGAACTGCTGCGCGTCAACCTCTCCATCGGCGACGCCCTGCCGCGCCTGGCCCTGGCGGACGTCCGGCTCGGCGACGTCGGCATCCGCGCGGGCGAACTCGTCCTGGTGCTGGTCGAGGGGGCCAACCTGGACCCCGACAGGTTCCCCGACCCGCACCGCTTCGACGTCCACCGCGACAACGCCGTCGACCACCTCTCCTTCGGCGGCGGCGCCCACTACTGCCCCGCGACCGCGCTCGGCCGCGCCCACGCCCGCATCGCCCTGGAGGTCCTCCTCGCCCGTCTTCCCGAGCTCGCCCTCGCCGTCCCGCCCGGCCAACTGGTCTGGCGCACGGGCTTCATGAAACGGATCCCCGAACGCCTGCCGGTCACCTGGTAGCAGGCGCCGCGCGTCCGCCCGCACGACGCCTCCGGCCCGGAGTCCCGGGCCGGGGTGCCGGCGGGTGCCCCGGACCCGACCGGTGGCCGGCGACCGGGCGTACCCGGCATCTCCATCCTCGGGCGGCGGGCTACGCCCCCCGGGGCAGGCCCACCGGGTTGCCCGGCGGCAGGAGGCCCGAGGCCATGACGGCGCCGGCCAGTGGGTCCAGCAGTGCGGCGAGGCGGGCGCTGCGGTCGGGGCCGAGCGCCGTCCAGGGACCCTCGGCGGCCGCGTCGGTCAGTGCCTCGACCTCCGTGCGCAGCGCCGCCCCGGCCGGGGTGAGCGACCCGTCCGCCGCGAGCAGACCCCGCTCGCGCAGCCGGGCCCCGGCCGTCTCCCAGTCGGCCCGCTCCCATCTGCGCGTCTCGCGCAGGAACTCCCCGTCCGACTCACCCTCCGTGGCCTTGAGCACCATCGCCTCGACCGGCCCGAGCCCCTGGCTCACCAGCACCGCGACATGCGAGTCGCCCCGGTGCTCGCGCAGCGTCGTCAGGCCCTGCCACAGCCGCGCGGCCGGGCGCCCGGGGCGCTCCAGCGTCTGGTTGGCGGCGGCCAGCACCCGGCCCGTGGTGTCCGCCGCCGCGGCGGCCTCCCACGCCAGGTCGGCCGCCTCGGCGAACTCGGCCGAGCCGACGGTGTCCGCGCCGAACAGGCCGGTCATCGCCGCGTCCAGGGCGTCCAGACGGGCGGCCAGCACCTCGGCCGGGGCCGCGTACCCCCAGGCGTCCGGCAGGGCACGGGCCACTCGTGCGGGGTGGAAGACGTAGAAACAACTCGTCACCACGGACGGGGACACGGCGCCGAGCGGCGCGGCGCGCAGCGCGAAGTACCCCATCCAGTACCCCCGCAGCCCGAGTGCGTCCGCCGCTCCGCGCACCTCCGGCGCGAAGTACACGAGATCGTGCACCGGCTCGTACCGCTCCCACAGGGCCCGTGCCATCCCGTCCGCCACTGTCGTCTCCCGCCGTCTCGACCTGCCGTACCTGTCACATCCGTGGGCACCAGCCTGCGTTATGACGACAGTCATAACAAGGGGTTCGGGGAAGTCCAGGGAGATGCGGCGGGGGCCGCGCAGGACCAGGAGGGGAGGAATGCCGCGCGGGGGTGACGCCACGCCGTGTCATTCCCCCGGACGGCCGCTCGAAGAAGGTGATCGCTGGGGCAGACGGGTGGCTCGATGACTCCATTGGGCGGCTCAGATGGTGCGAGTCCGGGCCCTCGCTGACGGTGGTTCATGTCGAGGCCGGGTCTGTTCAGCTGATGAGGTATCCGCTGCCTGGCCGCGACGGAAGGACATAGCTATGCGTTCTGCCCGCAGGCTTCTGGCCACGGCGGCCGTCACGGCCGCCCTCGCCTTCGCCACGCCCGGCGCCGCGCTCGCGGTCGCCCACCTGGGCGACGACGGTGGCCGCGACGACTCTTCCTACAGCCGCGACAACGGTCGCGGCGACGACCGAGGCCGTGACAACGGCCGTGACAACGGCCGCGACAACGGCCGCGGCAACGACAACGGCCGCGATCACGACAATGATCGCGGAGGCGACCGCGACAACGGTCGCGGACACGACGACCCGCACGGTGGAATTCACACGGGCGGCGGAGCACTCGCCCTGGTGCGCGGCGACGGCCACGGCGGTGACCGTGACCGTGGCGGCGACGAGGGTGGCGACCGGGGCCGCGGTGGCAACGACCGTGGCGGGGAGAACGACCGGGGCCGTGGTGACGACCGGGGTCGCGGCGAGCCGCATGGCGGCGTGCACGCCGGTGGCGGTGCGCTGGCCATGGTGAGTGGTAACGGTCAGGGCGGTGACCGTGGTGGCGACGAGGGTGGCGACCGGGGCCGGGGCGGCAACGACCGTGGCGGGGACGACGACCGGGGCCGTGGTGACGACCGGGGTCGCGGCGAGCCGCATGGCGGCGTGCACACCGGTGGCGGCGCGCTGGCCATGCTGACCAGTGACGACCAGGGCGGGGACCGCGGTGGCGACGACGGGGGTGGCAGTGACCGGAGCGGCAGTGACCGGAGCGGCAGTGACCGGAGCGGCAGCGACCGGAGCGGCAGCGACCGAGGCAGTAGCGACCGAGGCAGTAGCGACCGTGGTGGCAGTGATCGGGGTGGTAGCGATCGGGGTGGTAGCGACCGTGGTGGCAGTGACCGGGGTGGTAGCGACCGTGGTGGCAGTGACCGTGGTGGCAGTGACCGGGGTCGTGAGGAGCCGCGTGGTGGCATGCACACCGGTGGCGGGGCGCTCGCCGATTCGAGCGTGACCGCGGGTGGTCTGGCCGTACTGGCCCTGGGCGCGGGCGCCATGTACGTGGTGCGCCGCAGGAAGGCCGGTCAGGAGTCCTGATCCGGCGGCTCGTTTCCTGAGGCAGCGGCCGCCGCCGACGTTCCCCTCGCGTCGGCGGCCCGCCGCCCGGGGACGTTCCCCGCGTCCCCTCGCTGTGTGCCGGGCTTCGGCACCGGCGCCCTTGTTCTGATTCCTGTGCTGCCGTATCCGAGCGAGGTGGTGTCCGATGGCAGCAAATCCCTCCTCCCCGTCACCTACGGACGGGCGGGGTTCCGGTCGTGGTGGGCGGCTGACGCTGTGGTTGGTGGCGATCGTCGTCCTCTTCACCAGCGTGTTCGGCGGCCACCACAAGACCGGTGACTCCTCGCAGACCTCCCGGGCGTCCGGCGCGGGCGCCTCCTCGACCGCCGACCGCGGCGACTCCTCGAACACCGACCGTGGTGCCTCCTCGACGGGCGATCGTGGCGCCTCCTCGGCCATCGGCCAGGACGCCCCCGCGACCGCCGATCCGCAGCGGCCCCGTCCGCAGCCGACCGGCCCGTCACTGCCCCGGTCCGCGCCGACCCGCCTGATCATCCCGAAGATCGACGTGGACGCCCCCTTCACCACCCTGACCATCGGCGCCGACGGCAAGCTCCAGCCGCCGCCGGCCGACGACACCAATCTGGTCGGCTGGTACTCCAAGGGCGTCGCGCCCGGCGAGCGGGGCACCGCGATCATCGCCGGGCACCTCGACACCACGACCTCCCCGGCCGTCTTCGCCGGTCTCGACGAGCTGGAGCCCGGTGACGAGTTCACCGTGGAGCGTGCCGACGGACAGGACGCGGACTTCGTCGTGGACGACGCCAAGACCTTCGCCAAGAACGAATTCCCCAGCAAGCGCGTGTACGGCGACGTGCCGCGCGCCGAGGCCCGGCTCATCACCTGCACCGGGCCGTACGACCACGCGGCGAAGGACTACACCGACAACCTGGTGGTCTTCGCCCACCTGGTGTGACGCGTCCGCTACGGACGGCCCCTACAAGGGCGGCCCGTACGCTCGGGCGGTGTGGTCAGCGGGCGCCGTCCCCGAAGGGGCCGCCCGTGGTGAACGCCCGCGCCGCGAAGCGCTCGCCGATCCGGCGGTGCGCGGCGGCGTCCGGGTGCAGGTCGTCGGGCAGCGGCAGTTCGCCGAAGTCGGCCTCGCCGTACAGGTCGCGGCCGTCCAGGTAGTACAGGTTCCGGTCCTCGGCCGCGCGCTCGCGCACGATCCGGTCCAGCTCCGTACGGATCACGTTCAGCGTGAGCTTTCCGCTCGCCGTCTCCGCCGGGTCCCCGACGGCCCGGAACCGCAGCCGGCCCTCGCTCAGGGCGGAGAAGTCCGGGGCGCTGGGCCCCGGCGTGTCCTCGTGCATCGGGCACAGGAGGGGCGAGACGACGAGCAGCGGCGTGTCGGGGTGGCCCTCGCGGACGGTGTCGAGGAAGCCGTGCACGGCCGGGCCGAACGCGCGCAGCCGCATCAGGTCGGCGTTCACCACGTTGATGCCGAGCTTGACGCTGATCAGGTCGGCGGGGGTGTCGCGCAGCGTGCGCGCGGTGAACGGGTCGAGCAGGGCGCTGCCGCCGAGCCCCAGGTTGATCAGCTCGACCCCGCCGAGGGCCGCGGCGAGCGCCGGCCAGGTGGTCGTGGGGCTCGCGGCGTCGGAGCCGTGGCTGATCGAACTGCCGTGGTGCAGCCACACCGCGCGGCCCCGGTCCGGCACCGGCTCGACGGGCGCGTCGGCCCGCAGCGCGACGAGCTCCGTCGTCTCGTTGTACGGCAGCCAGATCTCCACGTCCTTGACCGTGTCGGGCAGGCCCGCGAAGCGGACGGTGCCGACCGGGCCCGGCCGGCGCTCGACGTCGCCGGTCGTCATGTCGATCGTGAGCGTGTCGCCGCCCTCGACCCGGCCGCTGCCGGTGAGCCGTCCGTCGACGAGCAGGTCGTACACGCCGTCCGGGCGCGGCGGCGCGCCGACGTAGACCCGCTTGGTCGCCAGGGTGTCCAGCTCGACGACGGTCGCACGGGTGCGCAGGGCCAGCCGTACGCCGGAGGGCTGGGACTCCACCATGGCGAGCTGCGGGTCGGCGCACTGGGCGCGGGCGCGGGCGGGCAGCCGGTGCGGCAGGAGTCCGAGCGCGGTGCGTTCCACGTCCAGCGCGCCGCGCAGGAGTTCGGGGGTCAGCGGGATGGAGTGCATGGTGTCGGCCTGCGTTTCGAAGATGTCGACGTGCTGAAGTGGGATTCGGGGATTCGGGGATTCAGGGGGAGGGCCAGTCGCGCAGCAGGGTGTCGAGGGCGTCCAGGATGCGGGTCCAGGACTCCTGCGAGTCGGGGGCGCTGTGACTGAATCCGCCGGCCAGCTCCAGGCTGACGTAGCCGTGGAAGACGCTGCCGAGGAGGCGGACCGCATGTGTCTCGTCGGGTTCGGCCAGGTCGTAGCCGCGCAGGATCGCCCGGGTCATCCGGGCGTGCCGGCCGCCCGCGCTCGCCGCCGCGGCTTCGGCGTCGAGCGGGTGACGGGTCGCGGCGTAGCGGCCCGGGTGTTCGCGGGCGTAGTCGCGGTACACGTCGGCGAAGGCGGTCAGGGCGTCCTTGCCGGCCCGGCCGGCGAGCGCCTCGGCGGCGCGGTCGGCCAGCTCCTCCAGGGCGAGCAGCGCGATCCGCGTCTTGAGGTCCTGGGAGCTCTTCAGGTGCGAGTACAGGCTTGCGACCTTGACGTCGAACCGCCGGGCCAGCGCGGACACGGTCACCTGCTCGAAACCGACCTCGTCGGCCAGCTCGGCGCCCGCACGGACCAGGCGCTCGGTGCTCAGACCTGCGCGAACCATGAACCTTCCCCTCTCTACCGAAATTGATTATGGGCATGCCTAAATGCTTTAGGCAAATGGGAGTGTGCTGCTGCAGCCCGGTCGAGGTGGAGAGAAAGCAGAGAAAGCGTGGGGCGAGAACCGGGGTCAGGGGGCGGTCGACTCGCGTGGCACCAGCGAGAAGGGGCTCACGAACTCCTCCTGGTCCGCAGGCGGCCCCGCGCTGCCCAGCCGGGTGACGAGCAGGGCGACGGCCCGCTCGGCCATCAGGTCGTGATCCGGATCCACCGTGGACAGCGACGGGACGAGGAAGGCGCTCTCGTCGACGTTGTCGAAACCGATCACCTTGACGGCTTCCGGCACCCGCACCCCGGCGTCCGCGAGCCCCCGCAGGACCCCCATCGCCACGGTGTCCGTCACACAGAACACGCCGTCGAAGTCCAGTCCGGCCGCCACCATCGCCCGCGCCCGCCGGGCCCCCTCCGCCATGGTCAGCGCCGGCACGCTCTGGACCAGGGCCGGGTCGGCGGGCAGCCCGGCGGCAGTCAGCGCCTGCCGGTAGCCGGTGTGGCGCAGGCTCGACACGTCGACCTCGGCGCGCAGCGGACCGCACACGACGGCCACGCGCCGACAGCCCCGCTCGACCAGATGCCGGGTGGCGGCGGCCGACGCCTCGACGTTGGGCATGGCGACATGGTCCACGGGACCGCCGAAGATCCGCTCACCGAGGATCACCACCGGATGCTCCACCTTCAGGGCCTCGACGTCTGCCGGTCCCATGCCGACCGTGCTGAGGATGAGCCCGTCGTAGAGCCGGTTGCGGGACAGCGACAGCGCGGCCAGCTCGCTCTCGCGGCGGGCCCCGGTCTGCTCGACGCTCACCCGCAGCCCGTGCCGGCCGGCCGCGGCGATGATGGCCGCGGCCAGCCGGCCGTAGTACGGGCGGTTCACCTCGGGGACCGCGAGGCCGATCGTGCCGGTGCGGCCCTTGCGGAGGTTGCGGGCGGCCACGTTGACCCGGTAGTCGAGCCGGGCCATCGCGGCGAGGACGCGCTCCCGGGTGGCGGGGCGGACGTTGGGGTGGTCGTTGATGACGTTGGAGACGGTCATCGCCGACACCCCGGCCGCCTTCGCCACGTCCTGGATCGTCGCCACGCTCACTCCCGCCCGGTGTCCACCGTCCCGGTGTCCGTCACCCCGCTGTCCTCGGCAAGACGATAGAGGGCGGCGCCGTGGGCGGGCACGTCGACGGTCAGGTGCCGGCCGACGTGCGCGACGGCCGTACGGCTCCACAGCTCCCGGACCCGGTCGCCGGGCCGGGCGCCGAGCGAGCCGAGCGGTACCTCGTGCCGGCGGGGCTCGTCGGCCAGGGAGAACACGGCGGCGTAGCGGGTGCGGCCGTCGGTGTCGCGGGCCGTCCACAGCACCAGGTGGTCCTCCCGCAGCACCTCGCGGTTGGCGGTGCTGTGCCACAGCACGGCCAACGCCTCGTCGTTGGTGAGGAGTTCGACGGTCTCGGGCGGACTGCTCGGCAGGTCGCCGCCCATCATCAGCGGCGAGCGGGAGATCAGCCACAGGGTGAGCAGGCTGATCTGCTCGGGCCGGGTGAGCCGGGACAGCCGGTCCTCGCCGCGCTCGGCGCGGATGCCGATACGGCCGAGCGGCAGCATGTCGGCGTCCGCCCAGCCGCCCTCGCCCTGCCAGGGCGCCCACCGCGCCATCCGCGCGAACTGGGCCTCCACGTCGGCCCAGCGGTCCCACAGGTCGTCGCAGACCCGCCACATCGTGGCGTGCTCCCGCAGGTGGTCCAGCCGGGCGAGGGAGACGTCGGTGCCCGGGGACAGGCTCAGCTCGATCGGCCGGCCGCAGCGCTCGATCGCCCGTGCGTAGGCCGCGATCTCCCGTTCGTGGTAGGGGAAGAGCATGTCGTCGGCCTTGACGAAGTCCACGCCCCAGTCGGCGAACTGGGCCACCTGGGAGTCGTAGTAGGCCTGGGCGCCCGGACGATCGTGGTCCAGGCCGTAGTTGTCGGTGTTCCAGGGGCAGACCGAGCCGGTGTCGGCGATCTCGTCGGCGGTGAAGTCCGTGCCGAACACCGGCAGCCGGGCGGTGACGGCGCGGCGCGGGATGCCGCGCATGACGTGCAGCCCGAAGCGCAGCCCGAGGTCGTGCACCCGTCGGGCCAACGGGGCGAATCCGGCCCCGTCGGCGGCGGACGGGAACCGGTTCGGCGCCGGGAGCTGACGCCCGTACGCGTCCAGGACCAGGGGCGCGTCCGGGTTGTAGCCGTGGGCGCGGGCCGTCGGCTCGTACCACTGGATGTCCACCACCACCGTGTCCCAGCCGTACGGCAGCAGACGGTCCCGCAGGAACAGCGCGTTGGCGAGCACCTCGTCCTCGGTGACGGTCGGGCCGTAGCAGTCCCAGCTGTTCCAGCCCATCGGGGGACGCAACTCGCGGGCCGGCAGGGGTCGTTGCGCACGCGCCAACGCTCAGCCCGCCACGGCCACAGGTGCCTGGACGGTCACGAAGGAGTGCGGGGGCAGGGCCAGGGCCAGGCCCCGGTCCGTGACCCGTACCCCGTCGCCGTCGAAGGCGCGCGGGGCCACCGCCTCCGGCGTCCCCGGGGTGTTGTGCGCCTGGAGCCGGTCCGCCGTGAGGATGCGCGCCCGTGCCCCGCCGAGCCGGCCGCCGCGCAGGTCCAGGGCCACCTCGGCGCTCTCCTCGGCGTCCAGGTTGCTCAGCGAGACCAGGACCGTGCCGTCCTTGACGCTGGCGGAGACCGACACCGTCTCCAGCTCGGCGTCCCCGACGGTGCGCCGTGCGCCCTCCGCCCGCAGATGGACGGGGAGCGAAGTGGCGTCCTGGTGCCCCTTGTTCATCTCGAAGACGTGGTACGTCGGGGTCCGCACTAGGGTGTCCCCGTCGGTGAGCAGCATCGACTGGAGGACGTTGACGGTCTGCGCGATGTTGGCCATCACCAGGCGGCCGGCGTGCCGGTGGAAGATGTCGAAGTGGGTGCTCGCCACGAGCGCGTCGCGCAGCGTGTTCTGCTGGAACAGGAAACCCGGGTCGGTGCCCGGCTCCACGTCCCACCAGGTGCCCCACTCGTCCAGCACGAGGCCGACGGTGCGCCCCGGGTCGTAGCAGTCCATGACCGTGGAGTGACCGGTGAGGACACGGTCGACGCGTCGGGCGGAGACCATCGTCCGGTAGTAGTCGTCGGTGCCGAACTCCGTGGCGCTGCCCTTGGCCTCCCAGGGCCCGGCCAGCGTGTAGTAGTGGACGGACAGGGCCTGGTAGTAGGTGCGCGGAGTGGCCTCGCAGCCGAAGCAGTTGATCTGCCGCATCAGCGTCTCGGTCCACTTGTAGTCCTCGTCGGAGGCGCCCGAGGCGATCCGGTACAGCGTGTTGTCCCCGTGGTCGCGGCAGTACGTGCCGTACTGGCGGGCGAGGTCCGCGAAGTACTCGGCGCGCATGTTCCCGCCGCAGCCCCACGTCTCGTTGCCGAGGCCCCAGAACTTCACCCGCCACGGCTCCGCGCGCCCGTTCTCCCGGCGCAGCCGCACCATCGGGCTGTCGCCGTCCCGGGTCAGGTACTCGACCCACTCGCTCATCTCCCGCACGGTGCCGCTGCCCACGTTGCCGCTGATGTACGGCTCGGCGCCGAGCAGTTCGCACAGAGCCATGAACTCATGGGTGCCGAAGTGGTTGTTCTCCTCGACGTTCCCCCAGTGGGTGTTGACCATACGGGGCCGCCGCTCGCGCGGTCCGACGCCGTCCCTCCAGTGGTACTCGTCGGCGAAACAGCCGCCCGGCCAGCGGAGGCTGGGGATGCCGAGCGCGCGCAGCGCCTCGACGACGTCGAGGCGGATGCCGCCCTCGTGGGGGATCGGGGAGTCCTCGCCGACCCAGAAGCCGCCGTAGACGCACCGGCCCAGATGCTCGGCGAAGTGTCCGTACAGGTGACGGCTGATCGTGGGCCCCTCGATGTCGAGGTTGATGATCGCGGTGGCGGTGGGCACGGGCGTACTCCGATGCGGGAAGGGGCCGGGTTGGTCCGAGACGGGCCGAAACCGGCCGGGATCCTTGGTGCCGAGATCCTTTGTATCGATAAAAAAATGACAGCGCGCCCCGGCCCGGTCAAGGGGGCGGGAAATGGTTCGCGCGGCGCCGACCGGTCGCCCTAGCCTGCCCGGCATGGCAAAAGCACCCGTTCTCACGCCCCGGGCGGACGACTTCCCGCGCTGGTACCAGGACCTGATCACCAAGGCGGAGCTGGCCGACAACGGCCCGGTGCGCGGCACCATGGTCATCCGACCGTACGGGTACGGCCTGTGGGAGCGGATGCAGCAGGACATGGACGCCCGGATCAAGGCGACCGGCACCCAGAACGCCTACTTCCCGCTGCTCATCCCGGAGTCGTATCTGACCCGGGAGGCCGAGCACGTCGAGGGGTTCGCGCCCGAGCTGGCGGTCGTCACCCACGCGGGCGGCAAGGAGCTGGAGGAGCCCGTCGTGGTCCGCCCCACCTCCGAGACGATCGTCAACGAGTACTTCGCCAAGTGGGTGCACAGCCATCGCGATCTGCCCCTGCTCATCAACCAGTGGGCGAACGTGGTCCGTTGGGAGCTGCGCCCGCGCCTGTTCCTGCGGACGACGGAGTTCCTGTGGCAGGAGGGCCACACCGCGCACGCCACGTACGAGGAGGCCCGGGACTTCGCGGCACGCGTCCAGAACGAGGTCTACGGCGACTTCCTGCGCGACGTCCTCGCCATGGACTTCGTCTCCGGACGCAAGACGGCCCGGGAGCGGTTCGCCGGCGCGATCAACACGCTCACGCTGGAGAGCATGATGGGCGACGGCAAGGCGCTCCAGATGGTCACCAGCCATGAGCTCGGCCAGAACTTCGCCAAGGCCTTCCACACGCGTTACGTGACGAGGGACGGGCGGCAGGAGCACGTCTGGCAGACCTCCTGGGGCTCCACCACCCGCATGATCGGCGCGCTGGTGATGGCCCACGGCGACGACGACGGGCTGCGCGTTCCGCCCCGGCTGGCCCCGGTCCAGGCGGTGGTCCTGGCGGTGAGGGGCGACGAGGAGGTGCTGTCCGCGGTCCGCGCGCTCGGCGGCCGACTGGCGGAGGCGGGCGTACGGGTCCACGTGGACGACCGCACGGACGTGCCGTTCGGCCGGCGCGCGGTCGACTGGGAGCTGAAGGGCGTCCCCGTACGGATCGAGGTGGGCCCGCGCGACCTGGAGAACGGCACCGCGATGCTGGTCCGCCGCATCCCGGGCACCAAGGAGCCGGTCGCCGCCGCGGCGCTGCCCGCACTGCTGCCCGGGGCGCTGGCGGACGACCAGGCACTGCTGCTCGCGCAGTCCCGCCGGCGCCGTGCGGACCGCACGGCCGAGGTGACCGGTGTGGAGGAGGCCGCCGAGGCCGCGCGGACCGGCTGGGCCCGCATCCCCTGGGCCGCGCTCGGTCCCGGCGGCGAGGCCCGGCTGGCCGAGCGGGGCGTGTCGGTACGGTGCCTGGTCGCGGCCGACGGTTCGGTGCCGGCGAGCGAGGACGAGCCGGGGGTCGTCGCGGTGGTGGGCCGGGCGTACTGAGGCGGCCGGGCGGCCCGACGGCCGCTCCAGCTCCGTCTCCCCCCTTCGCACGCCGTGGCACGACGTCGGCTGACCTGCGGCTTGTGCCCGGCAGGGCACAATGGAACGCTTCGTCCGCCGGGTGTGAGCCGGGGCGGCGTGGCCGACACGAGGAGGGGCGAGATGGAGCTGGAGCTGCGGCATCTGCGGGTGCTGTGCGCGATTGCCGACGCGGGCAGTGTGGGGCGCGCGGCGGCACAGCTCGGCTACTCGCAGCCCGCCGTGAGCACCCAGCTGCGCCGCATCGAGCGCCACTTCGGCGAGCCGCTCTTCGACCGCGGCACGAGCGGCGCGCGCCCGACCTCCTACGGCGCCGAGGTGGTGGCCCAGGCGCGTGACGTGCTGGCCCGCGCCGACGCGATCGGCCATCGTCCGGCCCCCGCGCGGGCCCGCCCTCCCCTGCGGATGGCCGCGACCAACTCGCCCATGCTGTCGGGCACGGTCTCCCGTGTCCGTACCCGGCTGCCCGGGCTGTCCCTCGCGGTGAACAGCGTCTACGCCTCCTCACGGATCGTGGAGCTGCTGGAGGAGGGCGCGGTGGACGCCGCGATAGCCGCCGACTACCCGGGCATGGAACTGCGCCACTCGGACGCCGTGCGGCACCGCGGCATCGTCACCGAGCCCACGTTCGTCGCCCTGCCCGCCCGGCACCCGCTGCGCCAGCGCGCCCAGGTGCAGCTCGCGGACCTGGCCGAGGACGCGTGGTTCGTGACCCCGGACGACGGCGCCGGCTGGCCCGGGGTGTTCTACGACGCCTGCGCGGCGGCCGGCTTCACCCCGGTCACCGTGCACGAGTTCCTCGGCGACCAGAGCCAGCTCCAGAGCATGATCGCCGACGGCCTCGGGGTGTCCCTGGTGCAGCCGACGCTGCGGCCGGGCCCGCACGTCGTCGTCAAGCCGCTCGTCGGCTCCCCCCTGTGGTGCCGCTATGTGCTCGCCTGGCGGCCGGACAGCGTCACCGACGAGGTCCTGGAAGCGCTGGCCCAGTCGGCCACGGCCGCCTACCGCGGCCTCGTCGCCCAGGCACCGCACCTGAGGGCCTGGGCCTCGCGCACCTGGAGCGTCACCGGGGCGTAGCGGCACGTCAAAGGCGCCTCGCGATGTTATGAGCGGCCGGTGCCATGTGCTATGTCACACGGCATTGTCCCTCCGCCGGCTCGCTGACACAGTGCCTCACACGCCTCAACCCCCCACCGAGGCGCACCACTTCGTGGAGGAACCTCGATGCGCTATCGCTTCGCGCTGCCCGGACGCGGGCACGGGCGTGCCGTCGCACGCCTGACCGGTGCCGCCGCCGTCTGTGTCACCGTGGCCGGCCTGCTGACCGCACCGGCACTGGCCGCGCCCCAGCCGCACCCCGGTACGGCGGCCACGTCCCGCGCCCGCACCTCCGTACCCTCGCCCGTCGGCGCCACCACCGCCGGCACCGAACGCCCGGCGAGCCCGACCCGACGGCTCAGCCCGGCCCAACTGCCCCCGCGACGACCCCTGTTGAGCCACACGCCCAGAACGACCGCCCGGGCGGCCACCTGCGCCCCGGGCGACTTCGGCAGCCGCGGCGGAGCCGCCCTCGTCACCTTCGTGAAGGCCTCGACGACGGACTGCGTGAACACCCTCTTCGCGGTCACCGGCCAGGACGCGCACGCCGTCTTCCGCGAGTCCCAGATGCTCACCGTGGCGGCCGCGTTCACCCGCACGGCCGCGCAGTACCGGGGCGACAACACCGGCAGCCTGGAGCAGCTGGTGCTGTTCCTGCGTGCTGGCTACTACGTACAGTTCAACGACCCCTCGGACACGGGCCCGTACACCTCACGGCTCACCACCGCCGTCACCGCCGGCCTGGACGCCTTCTTCGCCCGCCCGCACGCGTACGACGTCACGGCGGCCAACGGCGACATCCTCGGCGAGACCGTCGTCCTCACCGACAGCGCCGACCAGCAGGGCCGCTATCTCCCGGTCTACCAGCGGCTGTTGGAGGACTACGACAGCTCGTACGGCACGGTGGACAGCATGGTCAGGGCGGTCAACGACGTCTACACCCCGCTGTGGCGCGGCAACTGGAACCCCGACTACGTCCAGGCGGTCACCGCCGACCCGTCGATCGCCGGCACCCTGCACGACTTCGCCCTGGACCACACCGACCTGCTCGGCACCGACCGGGCCTTCCTGGACTCCAACGCCGGGATGAACCTGGCCCGTTATGTGGAGCACCCCGAACTCCAGGCAAACGTACGGCCGTTGACCAGGGACCTGCTGGACGAGTCGGAGATCACCGGCCCGACGGCCGGGCTCTGGGTGGCGGTGGCCACGCAGGCGAACGCCTACGACGGCGGGGACTGCGCCTACTACGACGTCTGCGACCTGCCCGCCAAGCTCACCGCCGCCGCCCTGCCGGTCACCCACCGCTGCGACGCCGCCCACACGATCCGCGCCGAGTCCCTGACGGCGGACGACCTCGCCGCCGTGTGCGCGAGCGTGCAGAACCAGGACGCCTACTTCCGGAACCTGGTCAAGGCCGACGGCGCCATACCCGGCCAGTACGTCTCCGCCATCCAGCTCGTGGTCTTCGCGAGCCGCGCCGACTACCAGACCTACGCCGAAGCGATCTACGGCGTCAGCACCGACAACGGCGGCATCACGCTGGACGGCGACCCGTCCGACCCGGCCAACCAGCCCACGTCGATCATGTACCAGAAGGACTCCGATGACGGCTTCACGGCCCGGATCTGGAACCTCAACCACGAGTACACGCACTTCCTCGACGCCCGCGACGACATGAAGGGCGACTTCACGCAGCAGACGTCCGTGCCCGACGTGTGGTGGATCGAGGGTCTCGCCGAGTACGTCTCCTACGGCTACCGGGGTCTCGCCGACGACCAGGCGATCCAGGAGGCGGCCAGGCACACGTACAAGCTGAGCACTCTCTTCGAGAACACCTACGCCAACAGCGACACGACCCGCACCTACCCCTGGGGCTATCTCGCCGTGCGCTATATGGCGGAGCGCCACCCCGACGACGTCCAGCAGATGCTCGCGCGCTTCCGCGCCGGTGACTACGCGGGCGGTTACGCCGTCTACCACGACGGCATCGGTACACGGTACGACGCCGACTTCGACCAGTGGCTCACGGCGTGCGCGGCCGGAGCCTGTGCCGCCTCGGCGAAGGCCGGGACCGGGGCCTGAGCGCACGTGCCCTCGGCACGGCGGAGGCCGCCGACCGGAACCCCGGTCGGCGGCCTCCGCCGTACGCGCGCTGTCCCGTCGGCGGTCAGACCGCCGTGGCGGGGAACGTCGGGTACTCGACGCCGGAGACGTGCTGGACGACACGGACGACCTGGCAGGAGTAGCCGAACTCGTTGTCGTACCAGAGGTAGAGGATCGCGTTGTCGCCGTCGACCTTGAGGGCGCCGCCGTCCACGATCGAGGCGTGGCGCGAGCCGATGAAGTCGCTGGAGACCGCGTCGGGCGCCGTGGTGAAGTCGATCTGGCGGCGCAGCGGCGAGGTCAGCGAGACCTCGCGCAGGTAGTCGTGGACCTCCTCGGGGGTGGTCTCGCGGGCCAGCTGGAGGTTGAGGATCGCGATCGAGACGTCCGGCACCGGCACGCGGATCGAGCTGCCGCTGATCTTCGCCTTGAGGTCGGGCAGCGCCTTGGCTACGGCGGAGGCGGCACCGGTCTCGGTGATCACCATGTTGAGCGGCGCGGAGCGGCCACGGCGCTCGGCCTTGTGGTAGTTGTCCAGGAGGTTCTGGTCGTTCGTGAACGAGTGGACGGTCTCCACGTGCCCGCGCAGCACGCCGTACTCGTCGTCCATCGCCTTCAGCGGCGGGACGATCGCGTTGGTGGTGCAGGAGGCGCAGGACAAGATCTGCTCGTCCGGCTTGACCGTGTCGTGGTTGACGCCGTGCACGATGTTCGGGACGTCGCCCTTGCCCGGCGCGGTCAGGACGACCTTGTCGATGCCGGGGCGCAGGTGCTTGGACAGGCCCTCGCGGTCGCGCCACTTGCCGGTGTTGTCGATGAGGATGGCGTCCCGGATGCCGTACTCGGTGTAGTCGACGGCCGTCGGGTCGTCGGCGTAGATCACCTTGATCGCGTTGCCGTTGGCCACGATCGTGCTGGTGTCCTCGTCCACGGTGATGGTGCCCTGGAACTGGCCGTGGATGGAGTCGCGGCGCAGCAGCGAGGCGCGCTTGACGATGTCCTCGGCGCCGCCGCCGCGCACGACGATGGCGCGCAGCATCAGACCGTTGCCGGAACCGGCCTTCTCGATCAGCAGGCGCGCGACGAGCCGGCCGATGCGGCCGAAGCCGTACAGGACGACGTCCCGTGCCTCGCGGCGCTCGATCTTGTTGCCGCCGGTGGCACCGGCGACGGCCTCGGCGGTGAACTCGGCGACGCTCAGGCCCCGGTCGTCGGCCTTGTACGTGGCGGCCAGCAGACCGAGGTCGATCTGCGAGGGCCCGAGGTCGAGCTCGGTCAGGGCCTGAAGGAACGGCATGGTCTCGGTGACCGACAGCTCCGCGCCGGCGATCTGCCGGGCGAAGCGGTGCGTCTTGAGGATGCTGACCACCGACTTGTTCACCAGGGAGCGGCTGTGCAGCAGGACGGTCACGTCCCGCTCGCGGTGCAGCTTCCCGATGAGCGGGATCATCGACTCCGCGATCTCCTCGCGGATCTTCCAGTTGGTGAACGAGTCGTCGTTGACAGTCACAACATCCATCTTTCGAGCTAGGCAGCGCTCATATGTTTACCACACGTTGTTTGAACGCCTTCAGGCGCCTTCGATCGGCGGTCGATCGATGATCGGTTGGCGATTGATCATGCTGGTTTGTCCGGATTCGGCGAGAAGGGGCAATTTCCTGAATCAGGGTGGAAGTGTGTAAGAAACCCGGGTCGCGCATTGCACGTCTTACCAGGCGTGTTCAAGGTCATGAGCGTGAGTACCTCTTCTGTACCCCGGCCCGAGTCGGCCGCCCCGTCCCCACCCGCCCGTCTGCCGGCGCTGCCGGCCCTGCCGCGGATCGCGCGGCGGGGAACTCCCGAGGGCGTGCTGCCTGCCCTCGCGCTGTTCGTGGCCGTCCGGTTCGCCGGGGTCCTCACAGTGATCCTCACCAACGCCCTGCGGGGCCATCCACTCCTCAAAACCCTCGCCCACTCCTGGGACTCCCGCTGGTATCTGCACATCGCCGCCCAGGGCTACGGCCACAAGATCTGGATCACCCCGCAGGGCGCCGTCCAGGCCGACTGGGCGTTCTTCCCCCTGTATCCCGGCATGATCAGGGCGCTGACCACCGTCCTGCCGCTGACCCCCGGCCAGGCCGCGCTGCTCATCTCCTGGATCTGCGCGGGCGTGGCGGCGTACGGCGTCTACGCCATCGGCCACATGCTCTACGGGCGAGGCGTCGCCACCGCACTGGTCGCCCTGTGGGCCGTGATGCCGCACGCCGTCGAGCTGACCATCGCCTACACCGAGTCCCTGTTCGCCGCGCTGGCCATCTGGTCCCTGTACCACGTGCTCAAGCGCAACTGGCTGTGGGCCGGAACGCTGGCCGCGCTCGCGGGTCTGGCCCGGCCCAGCGGCTTCGCGATCGCGCTGGCCGTCTCCCTCGCCGCCGCCCACGAGGCATGGCGCCGGCGCGGCCGGGTCCCGGTGAGCCTGTGGGCCGGCGCCGTACTCGCTCCGGTGGGCTGGCTCGGCTACGTGCTGTGGGTGGGCAGCCAGACCGGAAACCTGCTCGGCGGCTACTTCAAGGTGCAGAGCGCCTGGGACTCGAAGTTCGACTTCGGCCTCGGCTCGGCCAAGTTCGTCAAGGCGATGCTGCTGCACGGCGGGGGAGCCGTCTACCCGATGGCCCTGGTGATCGTCGCGGCGAGCGTCCTGCTGTTCGCGCTGCTGTGCCTGGAGCGCGCCCCACTGGCGCTGGTGGTCTTCTCGGGGGTGCTGGTCCTGCTCGTGGTCGCCGCATCCGGCTCCTTCTCCTCCAAGCCGCGGTTCCTGCTACCGGCCTTCCCGCTGCTCATTCCCATGGCCCGCGCCCTGACCCGGACCTGGCGGGTCCGCCCGGCCCACGCGGTGATCGTCTACGGCGCCCTCACCATCGTGTCCCTGCTGTTCGGCGCCTTCCTGACAGCGGTGGCCCGCTCCCCGCTGTGAGCCACCACACGACGGCCGCGCCGACCGTCCCGGCGGCCGTTCCCGCTCACCGCGTGCGGCCATGGCCGGCGTGGCGAGTGCGAACGTGACGTGCGGGGCGCTCGCATTTCTGACGGTGGTGGCTCAGTACTCGGTGCTGTGTGCCGCCGGCCATCGCCGGACGGCGGCGCCGACCGTTACAGCGGCCGTTCCCGCTCACCGCGTGCGGCTACGGTGTGGCGGTGGTGGCTCGCTGCGTGTTGTGCGCCACCGGCCATCGCCGGACGGCCGCGCCCGGCGTCACGCGGGTCGGCGGGCTCGCCCGTCGCGTGCGGTCATGGTCAGTGCGGCGAGCGCGGGCGTCGTCAGCAGGGCGCTGACCCAGACCGGGGCGCGGTGGCCGAGGCCGCCGTCGATCGCCGCCCCGCCCGGCACCGGGCCGAGGGCGGCGCCGACGTTCGGCGCCGACGTCGCGAACGCGCCCCCGAGGGACGGGGCGTCCGCGGCCTCGTACAGCACCCGGGTGATCAGCGTCGAACCGACGCCGAACGCCAGCAGTCCGGCAACGGGACGAGCAGGCCGGTTCGCCGTCGTGTGCCCGGCGGCCAGGGCCAGCGGCACCCAGCCGACGAGCAGCGCGGCCCCGCCCGCCGGTCCGCCAGCCGGCCCGCGGACGTCACCCCGGCGAACGCGCCGGCCCCGAACAGCGCCGGCAGGCCCGGCACCCACCCGGCGGCGAGTCCGGTCACCTGCGTGGTCAGCGGTGCGAGGTAGGTGAAGGTACAGAAGGTGGCGCCGTTGACCAGCGCGCCGAGGCCCAGGGCCAGCAGCAGCCGGGGCCGGCGCAGCGCCCGCAGCTCCGCGCGGGCTCCGGTGCCGGGCCGCTCCGGCGCGCTCCGGCCGCCCGGCAGCGACCGGGCGATCGCGGCGAGCGCCGGCGCGGACAGCAGGGCGACCGCCCAGAACGCCGAACGCCAGCCCAGCAGGCGGCCGAGCGCGGCATCGGCGGGCACGCCCATCACACAGGCGAGCGCGGTCCCGCCGAGCAGGATCGAGGTGGCCCGGCCCTTGGCGTCGGGCGCGACCGTCTCCGTCGCGGCGGTCAGCCCTACGGCCAGGAGACCGGCGTCGGCCACGGCCGCGAGGACCCGCGTGGCCGGCAGGACGGCGAAGGCGGAGGTGAGGGCCCGACCACGTGGGCGAGCGGGAACACCCCCGGGAACACCAGCAGGGTCCGCCGCGCCGGGCGGCGTCGGCCGAGCAGCGCCGTCAGCGGCGCCCCCACGATCATGCCGAGGACGAAGGCAGACGTGAGCGTGCCCGCGGCGGGGACGGAGACCCCGAGGTCGCGGACCGTGTCGCGGACGGGCGGCGAGAACGGGGACCCGTGCCGGTGCACGACCGGTGAGTGCCGTCCGTCCAGCCGAGCGCACGGGTCATCGTGTGCGGAACGGCGATCCGGTGAGGGCGTACGCCTCATGGCCCTCACGACCCGGACGGACGGGGCCTGCGGGGTGCGAGGGCGGAGAGGGAACGACGAGAACGCCACCGGACGGCCGGTGGCTGGCGCCTGGATGCCTCGGGACTGGACACGGGTGGCACGCCAACGCCCGGGCGCGGACGCGTGCCACCCGTTTTCGGTGTGCGGTGCCTGTGCCGGTCAGCGCGGGTCGAACACGATGCTGGCGAAACGCGCGCCGCTGGGCGCCGACTTGCCGGGGGCGAGCCGCGTCGCCGTCCCCTTGCACTTCTTCTGCGTGTAGACGACCAGGGGCTTCTTCGTGGCATTGCGGGCGCCGCGCGCCTCCTGGGCCATGTTGAGGCACTTGCGTGCCGGCGGGTTGTCGATGGCGTACAGCTTGCCCCGGGGGCCGGTCCACAGGAACGTGCTGTCCGCGGCGAGCGCGGAGCCGGTGGTGGTCAGGGCGAGGGCGAGTCCGCCGAGAACGGCGACGAGCGGACGGCACAGGCGCATGGTGAGGTTCCTTCGAGGAGAGCGATATCGGGGTGAAACAGGGATGAAAGGGGGAACGCGGGAACAGCGAAAAGGGAGACGGGAGTCGGAGAGCCGGGGGAGAGTGAGAGGCGGGGCGGCCTCGGTCCGCAGCCGTAATCTCCCACTCCGGTCCGGCGCGCCCGGTGGCCCGACACGGGCACATCCATCGACCGGGGGACGGTGCGGATCCGGACGTTGACCCGCACCGGAGGCTCTGTCCGAGAGCACGATCATGAGATAACGGTAAAATCTAGGCATTTGATGAAAAATCAGGCGGTCGGCCTTCGAAGGTCACCGCATCGCCGGAAGTGATCAATGCCCCGCAAGCGCTCCACGGACGAAGGCGACGAGCTGTTGGCCCGACTCGGCTCGCTCACCGCCCAGGCACGCGAGCGCGCGGAGCTGCAGCGCAGCCAGGTCGAGCTGGCCATCGCCCTCCAGCGCGGCATGCTCCCACGGGACCTGCCCGCCGCCCCCGGCCTGCACCTCGCCGTGCGCTACACACCGGCCAACCTCGGTCTCAACGTGGGCGGCGACTGGTACGACGCCTTCACCCTGCCCGACGGCCGCATCGGGCTGTCCATCGGCGACGTGCAGGGGCACAACATCGAGGCCGCCGCGTTCATGGGCCAGGTCCGGGCCGGACTGCGCGCCCTGGCCTCCGTCACCAGCGACCCGGGCGAACTCCTCGCCCGCACCAACGAGCTGCTGCTCTCCCTGGGCAGCGACCTCTTCGCCACCTGCACCTTCATGCGCCTCAACCTCACCACCGGCGTACTGGAGAGCGCCCGCGCCGGCCACATCCCCTTCGTGTGGGCCACGGCGGACGGCAAGTCCGGCGTCGTCGACGACGAGGGAGGGCCGCCGCTCGGCATCGAGACGGGCATGGAGTACCCGGTGACCCGGCACCGGCTGACCACGGGCGGCGTCTTCGTCCTGGTCACCGACGGCGTGGTGGAGGGCCCGTCGCTGACCATCGAGGACGGGCTCGATCAGGTCGTCCGCCTCGCCGGCATCGCCGCCGTCGCGAGCCTGGAGGCCCGCGCGCTGGCCGCCGCCGTGATCAAGGGCGCCGAGAGCGTCGGCCACGAGGACGACGCCGCCGTCCTCGTCGTCGGCCTGGACGGCCCCTGCGTCCACATGTGACCGCCCCGACCGTCCCTCCTCCACCCCCGCTCGCCCGCCGTCGACCCGGGCGGGCCCGCTTCCGGCCGTGCGGTCGGGTTACGCCATAGGGCTGGACGGCGTGGGCGCTCGCCTCGCCCCGGCGGGGGCGGCGGTGTGAGATTGCTGGTGTGGTGGGTAACGAGGTTCAGCGCCGCTCGATCGGCCCTGCCGTCCAGGTACTGGCCGTCGCGGCCTGCTACTTCGGTGCCGGCCGGCTCGGACTCCTCCGTGAGCTGGTCGTCGAGGGCGCCGTCGTCACCCCCATCTATCCCGCCAGCGGCGTCGCCGTCGCCGCCCTGCTGATCCTCGGGATGCGCTGCTGGCCCGGCATCACGATCGGCGCCCTCTTCGTCGTCATGTCGATCACCACCCCCCGCCTCGACGTGCTGGGCACCCTCGCCGGCCAGACCGGCGCGCCGGTGTGCGCGGCGCTGCTGCTGCGCCGGGCCCGCTTCCACACCGATCTCGGCCGACTGCGCGACGGACTCGCTCTGGTGTTCCTCGGCGCGCTCGGCGCCATGCTGATCAGCTCGACCGTGGGCGTCGGGCTCCTCGTCGTCACGGACCGGCTGGCCGCGTCGAGCTTCCCGCCGGTCTGGCTGGCCTGGTGGGTGGGCGACGCGATGGGCGTCCTCATCGTCACCCCGCTGCTGCTGTTGCTGCACGGTGCCCGCTGGCCGCCGCCGCTGACCCGCTGGAAGGAGGCGGTCGCGCTGACCGTCGTCGCCTGCGTTCTGGTGCCGGTCTCCGTCTACAGCTCGCTCAGCCTGCTCTTCCTCGTCTACCCGCTGCTGATCTGGGCCGCCCTGCGCTTCCAGCTCGTGGGCAGCGCGCTGTGCGCGTTGCTGACCTCCGTACTGGCCACCGTCGCCGCGACCGACGACGTCGGTGCCTTCACCGGGCTGAGCCGCATCGAGGTCATGGCGAAGCTCCAGGCGTTCAACGGCTCGATGGCCCTGACCGCGCTGCTGCTGTCCGCCGTGATCACCGAGCAGCACAACACCCGCCAGTCGGTGGAGAAGGCCTGTCAAGAGCTGGTCGAGGTCCTCGAACACCTCACCGCGGGCGAGGCCCCACCACGTCTGCCGCCCTCGAAGACCGACGGCCGGGACGAAGGACCGCGGCGCCACGGTTCCCCGTGAGGACCCGAGCCCGCACCCGGTCGGCCGGCTCCGTCACCCGGCACCGGCCGGTTCAGGCCACCGGGGGTTCGGGGCGGGCGGCGACCCCGTTCGCCCGGGACTCCAGATAGCGCTGCTCGGCGAGGCTCGCCGTGGCCTTCGCGGCGCGGCGATAGTGGTCGTACGCCCCGGCCGTGTCGCCCGTCCGCTCCAGCAGATGCGCCCGTACGGACAGCAGCCGGTGATGCCCGGCCATCCGCCCGTCGCCGTCCAGGCCAGACAGCAGGTCCAGTCCGGCCTGCGGTCCCTCGGTCTCGGCGAGCGCGATCGCGCGGTTCAGGGTGACCATCGGGTTGGGCGCGATCCGCTCCAGGATCAGATACAGGGCGTGCACCTGCGCCCAGTCGGTCTCCTCGGCGGTGGCCGCGTCGGCGTGCGTGGCGGCGATCGCGGCCTGGAGCTGGTACGGCCCCAGGCCGGGGCCGGCCAGCGCCGCCTTCGCCAGGGCCAGGCCCTCGTCGATCAGCGCGCCGTCCCACCGCTTGCGGTCCTGTTCGGCCAGCGGCACCAGATCGCCGGACGGTGCCGTCCGTGCCTCGCGGCGGGCGTGGGTGAGCAGCATCAGCGCGAGCAGCCCGGTCACCTCACCGTCCTCGGGCAGTTGCGCGTGCACCGTCCTGGTCAGCCGGATCGCCTCGCGGGCGAGATCGGCGCGGACCAGCTCGCTGCCCGAGGAAGCGGTGTACCCCTCGTTGAAGATCAGGTAGAGCACGTGCAGCACGACCCGCAGCCGCTCCTCGCGCTCCGCGCCCTCGGGCAGGGCGAACGAGCTGCCGGCGGCCCGGATGCGCTGCTTGGCCCGGCTGATCCGGGCCGCCATCGTGGCCTCCGGCACCAGGAACGCGCGCGCGATCTCGGCCGTGGTCAGGCCGCCGACCGCGCGCAGCGTCAGCGCGGTCTGGGAGGCCGCGGTCAGGGTCGGATGACAGCACAGGAACAGCAGGACGAGCGTGTCGTCGGTGTCCGGCACGTCCGCCGGGGCCACCTCGGCCGCCAGCGCCGACTCCCGTTCACGGCGCGCGTGGTCGCTGCGCAGCTGGTCGACGAGCCGCCGGGACGCGACCGTCGTGAGCCAGCCGCGCGGGTTGTCCGGCACTCCCTCGGCCGGCCACTGCACGGAGGCGGCGAGGACGGCTTCCTGTACGGCGTCCTCGCATCCCTCGAACCGGCCGTACCGGCGCAGCAGCGCACCGAGGACCCGCGGGGCGAGGTCGCGCAGCAGGTCCTCGACGGCCGGTGATGTCATGCCTCCAATTGTCCCTCGTAGAACATCACCTGCCGCACCTCGACCCCCAGACCCGCGATCCGGGTGTCCGGGATCCGCGCCGCCAGCTCGATCGCCCGATCCTTGTCCTCGCAGTCGATCAGGTAGAAGCCGCCCAGGAACTCCTTGGCCTCCAGGAAGGGCCCGTCGGTCACCACCGGCTGGCCCTCCCGCACGGACACCACGACGGCCTGCGACGGGTCGACCAGCGCCTGCGTGGCCAGCAGTTCGCCGGACTCCTTCAGCTCCTGGATGAACCTGGCGTGGCCCGCGCCGATCGCCGCCTTCTCCTCGTCGGTCAGCGCGTCCATCACGGCCGGGTTGATGTGCAGGCTGATCACGAACTTCATCGTGTACTCCTCGTGCTCCTCGTGCTGCGCGAGCCCCGGTCGGGGCCCTTCGACGGGTTGGTCGGAGCCGCCGTCGACTTCTTGACATCCCTCGCCCGATGATTCCCACGAGTTTTCCCCCGCCACGGAAATTCCCCTCCGCACCCGTGTCAAGAAGCCGTCGCCCGCTCCGACGACCGGCGAGACATCGACAGAACAAGGAGGATCCGAGATGCGGGTCAACCGGGCACGGCTGGGACTGGCCGTCCTCATGCTGCCGACTTCGGTCGTCGCGATGGACATGACGGCCCTGCTGCTCGCGCTGCCACGACTGAGCGCCGACCTGGGCGCCGACAACGTCGAGCAGCTCTGGATCAGCGACAGTTACGGGCTCATGGTGGCGGGCCTCGTCATCACGATGGGCACGCTCGGCGACCGGATCGGGCGTCGGCGACTGCTCCTGACCGGCGCGGCGGCCTTCGCGGCGCTGTCGGTCGCCGCCGCGTGGGCGGTCGGCCCGCTGATGCTGATCGTCGTGCGCGCGCTGCTGGGCGTCGCCGGAGCGACGCTGGCGCCGTCCACCCTCGCCCTGATCACCACCATGTTCCGCGACGAACGTCAGCGCGGGCAGGCCATCGCGATCTGGGCGAGCTGCCAGTTCACCGGCGGTGCGCTCGGACCGGTGCTGGCCGGCCTCCTGCTCCAGCACTTCTGGTGGGGCTCGGTGTTCCTCGCCGCCGTACCGGCGATGGCGGTGCTGCTGCTCGCCGGTCCGCTGCTGCTGCCGGAGTCCCGCGGCGACCGGGCCGGGCGGCCGGATCCGGCGAGCGCCGGGCTGTCGCTCGTGTCCGTGCTGCTGCTGGTCTACGGCATCAAGCAGCTGAGCCTCCAGCACGCGTCGGCCGTCCCGGCGGCGGCCCTCGTCGTGGGAGCGGCCGTCGGAGCGCTGTTCGTCCGCCGTCAACTGAGGCTTCCGGAGCCGCTGCTGGACCTGCGGCTGCTGCGCAGCCGACCCTTCACGGCCGTCCTCGTCGCGCTGGTCCTCGCCGGTGTCGCCATGGCGGGCACAGGTCTGGTGGTGACCCAGTACCTGCAGAGTGTGCTGGGGCACTCGCCGCTCGCGTCGGCGGTGCTGTTCGCGCCCATGGGGCTGGGCGTGGCGGTCGGCACCCTGACCGCGCCCCTGCTCGCCCGGCGGATGCAACAGACGACCGCGATCGCGGGCGGGCTCGTGGCATCGGCGCTGGGAAGTCTGCTGCTGGTCGGCGTCCACGGGTCGCTCGCCCTGCCGCTGGTCATGACCGGGATCGCCGTGCTGGCCCTCGGCACCGGCCCGCTGTTCGCGCTCGGCACCGGACTGGTCGTCGGGTCCGTGCCGCCGGAGCGGGCCGGCTCGGCGGCGTCGATGTCGGAGACCGGCAACTACTTCGGCGGCTCGCTCGGCTTCGCACTGCTCGGTGTGCTGGCCGCGGCGGTCTACCGCGACCGCACCCATGGCACGTCCGACTCGCCGGCCGGCGCGGTCGCGGCGAGCCGGCGTCTTCCGGCCGACCGGGGCGCGGAACTGCTGCACACCGCGCGGGAGGCGTTCACCGCGAGCCTGCACACCGTCGGTGTCGCCGCCGCCGTCATCTTCGCCGCCCTCGCCGTACTGACCCTCACCCTGCGCCCGGCATCCGGCCCCGCCGCGACGACGACTCCCCGCGAGCAGGTGCCGGCCTCCCGGTGAATTACTTACGCTTGGTTGAACAGTCCAGACTGATAAACCTATTGTTAGCAGCATGGATACGGTTGCACTCGCCGCCGGGCTCCGGCTGGCCATGGGGCGCACCGTCCGGCGGCTGCGGCAGGCGCACGCGGTCGGGGACGTGTCGCTGTCAGGAGTCTCGGTGCTGGCCCGGCTCGCCCGGACCGGTCCGGACTCACCGGGCTCGCTCGCCGAACTGGAGCGGGTCCGGCCGCAGGCCATGGCCGCCACACTCGCCGGGCTCGAACAGCGCGGGCTCGTCCGCCGCGCGCCCGACACGGCGGACGGGCGCCGGGCCATCGTCTCCGTCACCGGCGAGGGCCGGACCATGCTGGAGCAGCGCCGCTCCGAGTCCGTGACCCGGCTCGCCCACGCGCTCGACGAGTTCACCCCGCAGGAACGGCAGGCCCTCCAGGACGTCCTGCCCCTGCTCGACCGACTGGCGGAACGACTGTGAGCGGCGCCCGGCCCGCGGCGGCGGGCGCAACCGGCGACGGCGGCGGCATACGCGGCCGGCTGCTCGCGCGTTCCGCGCGGCTGCGGGACACACCCCCGGGCCCCGGCTACAAGTGGGTCGCCCTCTCCAACACCACGCTCGGCGTGCTGATCGCCACGATGGACGCCTCCATCGTGATCATCTCGCTGCCGGCGATCTTCCGCGGGATCGGGCTCGACCCGCTCGCGGCCGGGAACATCGGCTATCTGCTGTGGATGATCCTCGGCTATCTGCTGGTCTCGGCCGTCCTGGTCGTCGTCCTCGGCCGGCTCGGCGACATGTTCGGCCGGGTCCGCATCTACAACCTGGGCTTCCTGGTCTTCGCGTGCGCCTCCGTCGCGCTGTCCCTCGACCCGTTCCGGGCCGGTGCGGGCGCGCTGTGGCTCATCCTGTGGCGCATCGTGCAGGCCTTCGGCGGATCCATGCTCACCGCCAACTCGGCCGCGATCCTCACCGACGCCTTCCCGGCCCGGCAGCGCGGCATGGCCCTCGGCGTCAACCAGATCACCGCGCTCGCCGGACAGTTCCTCGGCCTGCTCGCCGGCGGTCTGCTGGCCGCGGTCGACTGGCGGGCGGTGTTCTGGGTGAGCGTCCCGGTGAGCATCACCGGCACGATCTGGTCGTACCTGAGCCTGCGCGAGACCTCCGTCGGCGGCCGCGGCCGGGTCGACTGGCTCGGCAACATCGCCTTCGCCTGCGGCGCGGGCATCCTGCTCGCCGGCATCACCTACGGCATCCAGCCCTACGGCGGCCACTCCACCGGCTGGACCAACCCCTGGGTCCTGAGCGGCCTGTTCGGCGGCCTCTTCCTGCTGCTGGTGTTCGCCTGCGTCGAGACCCGTGTCCCCGAGCCGATGTTCCGGCTGTCGCTGTTCAGGGTGCGGGCGTTCGCCGCGGGCAACCTGGCCGCCCTGCTGACCGCGATCGCCCGCGGCGGACTCCAGTTCATGCTGATCATCTGGCTCCAGGGCATCTGGCTGCCGCTGCACGGCTACGCCTTCGAGGACACCCCGCTGTGGGCCGGCATCTTCATGCTCCCGCTCACCCTCGGCTTCCTGATCGCCGGGCCGGTCTCCGGCTATCTGTCCGACCGGTTCGGCGCCCGGCTGTTCTCCACCGCAGGGCTGCTCGTCGTCGCCGCGTCCTTCCTCGGTCTGCTCGCCCTGCCGGTGGACTTCGACTACGGCGTCTTCGCGACGCTGCTCCTGCTCAACGGGCTGGGCCAGGGCATGTTCTCCGCGCCCAACACCTCCTCCATCATGGGCAGCGTGCCGGCCCGCTACCGGGGCGTGGCCTCCGGAATGCGCTCCACCTTCCAGAACTCGGGCACGGCCCTGTCCATCGGCGTCTTCTTCTCGCTCATGGTGTCCGGGCTCGCCGGCACCCTGCCGAAGACGCTCGCCGCAGGGCTCCAGGCCCACGGCGTCCCGGCCGGCACTGCCCATGAGGTGGCCTCGCTACCGCCGGTCAGCACCCTGTTCGCCACCTTCCTGGGCAACAACCCCATCGGCCATCTGCTCGGCTCCGGCGGCACCCTGGACCGGCTGACCGCGGCCCAGCGCGCCACCCTGACCGGCCACACCTTCTTCCCGGAGCTGGTCTCCGGCCCCTTCCACCACGGCCTGGCCATCGTCTTCGGCGTCGCCACCGGCATGGCCCTGGTCTCCGCACTCGCCTCCGCGCTGCGCGGCGGCCACCAGCGCGCCGACGACGACACCCCGAAGCCCGGGCACGACACGAAAGGACAGCCCTCGTGCCGCACAGCGCGCTCCTCGTGATGGACGTCCAGCGCTCCGTCCTCGGCCGTTTCGACACCTCCGGCGACTACCTCGGCCGCCTCGGCGAGGCCGTCGCCGCCGCCCGCGCGGCCGAGCTGCCGGTGATCCACGTGGTGGTCGGCTTCCGGCCGGGCCACCCCGAAGTCAGCCCGCGCAACAAGTCGTTCAGCGCCGTCGCGGGCTCCGGCCGACTCGTCACGGGCGACCCCGGCGCCGAGATCCACCCGGACGTCGCACCGCGCCCCGAGGACGTGATCGTCACCAAGCGCCGGGTGAGCGCGTTCGCGGGCAGCGACCTCGGCCTCGTCCTGCGATCGGGCGGCATCGAGCATCTGGTGCTCACCGGCATCGCCACCAGCGGCGTCGTCCTGTCCACCCTGCGCCAGGCCGCCGACCTCGACTTCCGCCTCACCGTCCTCGCCGACGCCTGCCTCGACGCGGACCCGGAGGTCCACCGCGTCCTCACCGAGAAGGTCTTCCCCCGCCAGGCGGACGTGCTGTCCGTCGCGGACTGGACCAAGTGCCCTGCCAGAGGCGGTAGTTGAGGCCGCGCTACGCCGTCTTCGCGCGCCGCCTGCGTACGACATGGCGCACGACGAGGGCCGCGAGAACGACGGCGGCGGCGCCGACGACGTAGAGCAGATAGCGGTTGACCTCGGCGTAGATGGTGGTGATGTGACTGCCCGCCAGGTAGGCGAGGGTCGTCCACAGGCCGACCCACAGCGCCGCGCCGAGCGCGTTGAAGACGAGGAAGCGCGGCCAGGGCATGCCGGTGGTGCCCGCGATGATGCCGTTGGCCTGGCGCAGCCCCTCGATGAACCGGGCCACGGTCACGATCTTGCCGCCGTGCCGGGCGAAGAACTCCTCGGCGGCGGCGAACCGCTCCGGCGTCAGGAAGACGTACTTCCCCCACCGATGCACGAACGCCCGCCCACCGACCCGGCCGATCAGATAGCCGATGTTGTCCCCGACGAGGGCCGCGACGAAGGCGATGACCGCGACCGCCACGACGTTCAGCCGCCCCGCGCCCGCGTACACCCCCGCCGCCAGCAGCATCGTCTCGCCGGGCGCGGGCACCCCGAAGTCCTCGACCAGGACCACCGCCCCGACCGCCCAGTAGCCGTAGTGTTCGAGCAGCGGCGCCAGATGGGCCAGCGGGCCCGGGAGCGGAGGGGCGGACATGACACCACGGTACGTCCGGCCGGCCCGCCCCCGGGCTGCGGCGGGTCAGGAGCGGGCCACGGTGTCCTCGTCCGGTACGGCCGCGGTCGGGTCCGCCGCGACGGGGCGCGGCTCCTCGGCCGATGCCGCGGGTCCGGACCGCAGGCCGGTCAGCCGGCGGGCGAGCGGCTCGGTGCAGCGGGCGGTCAGCGGGCCGAGGACGACGAGGATCAGCACGTACGCGGTGGCCAGCGGGCCGAGGTCGGAGTCGATCCCGGAGGTGACGGCGAGACCGGCGATGACGATGGAGAACTCGCCGCGCGCGACCAGCGTGCCGCCCGCCCGCCAGCGGCCCTTGGCCGAGACGCCCGCACGCCGGGCCGCCCAGTACCCCGTCGCGATCTTGGTGAGCGCGGTGACCACGGCCAGCGCGAGCGCGGGCAGCAGCACCGGCGGGATGCTCGCCGGGTCCGTGTGCAGACCGAAGAAGACGAAGAACACCGCCGCGAACAGGTCCCGCAGCGGCGCGAGCAGGTTGTGGGCGCCCTCGGCGACCTCGCCGGACAGGGCGATGCCGACCAGGAACGCGCCGACGGCCGCCGACACCTGGAGCTGCTGCGCCACCCCGGCGACCAGCAGCGTCAGCCCGAGCACCACGAGCAGCAGCTTCTCCGGGTCGTCGGTGGAGACGAAGCGGGAGATGTGCCGGCCGAAGCGCACCGCCACCAGCAGGACCAGGCCGGCCACGCCGAGCGCGATGCCCAGGGTGAGGCTGCCTGCGGCGAAGCCGGTGCCGGCCAGCAGCGCTGTGACGACCGGCAGATAGACCGCCATGGACAGGTCCTCCAGCACCAGGATGCTGAGGATCACCGGGGTCTCCCGGTTGCCGATCCGCCCCAGGTCGCCGAGGACCTTGGCGATGACGCCGGAGGAGGAGATCCAGGTGATGCCGGCCAGTACGACGGCGGCGATCGGACCCCAGCCCAGCAGCAGGGCCGTCGCGGCGCCGGGCAGGGCGTTGAGGGCCATGTCGACGAGGCCGGCCGGGTACTGGGTCTTGAGGTTGGACACCAGATCGCTGGCCGTGTACTCCAGGCCCAGCATGAGCAGCAGCAGGATCACGCCGATCTCGGCGCCGACGGCCACGAACTCCTCGCTGGCGCCGAGCGGCAGCAGCCCGCCCTCGCCGAAGGCCAGCCCGGCCAGCAGGTACAGGGGTATCGGGGAGAACCGCAGGCGGGCGGCGAGCCGGCCGAGCAGGCCGAGGCCCAGGATGATGGCGCCGAACTCGATCAGGAAGACCGCGGAGGAATGCACGCGCTCACTCCCGCCCGAGTATCGCGGCGGCCGCGTCGGCGCCCTCGCGGGTGCCGATCACGATCAGCGTGTCCCCGCCGGCCAGCCGGAAGTCGGGTCCGGGGGAGGGGATGGCCTCGGCGCGGCGCAGTACGGCCACGATCGACACCCCGGTCTCGGTGCGCATCCGGGTGTCGCCGAGCAGCCGGCCGTTCCAGTACGAGCCCGAGGACAGCTCGATCCGCTCGGCCACCAGGCCGAGCTCCGTCGTGGACAGCAGGTTCGGGCTGTGGTGGGTGGGCTTCAGGGTGCCGGCCAGGGCCTCCGCCTCCTGGCCCGTGAGATGGACCGACAGCGCACAGGCGTCGGGGTCGTCGCCCTGGTACGCGCTCAGCGTCCTCGACCCGTCCCGGTGGGCCACCACCGACAGTCCGCGGTGTTCGCGGGTCGTCAGGTCGTACCGGACGCCGATGCCTGGCAACGGCGTCCTGCTCGTGCGTGCGGCGCCCATGGCTGCCCCTGTCCGTTTGACGGTTTCTTGGCGAAACCATTGCCGGAACCTTATCCTGGCCGCGCGGGGCGGCCGGGCGGGCCCGGTCGGACGGGGGCGGGGATGCGGGGTGGGGTGCCGTTATGCGCCGTGGCGCGAGGGGGTCTCGTCGTCCTCGGGGGCGAGCTGGCAGGCGTGGCACAGCTCGTGCTCGCCGTCACGGCTGACGACGGTTCCCCAGCCGAGGCACACCTCGCAGTCGCGGGCGAGACCCAGGTCGGGTCGGGGAGGCAGGAGGGGGCTGCGGTGGGCTCCGTAGACCATGAGCGGTGCGGCTCCTCGGAAGTCGCGGGGAGGGGTGACGGCGTTGCCGTGGGCGGTGACAACGCTGTCAGGCCACTTCCAGTATGTCCGAGATATCCCGCCTGTCTGTGACGTACGTCACTCGACGCCGCATCGTGCCCGCCCCCTCCACCGCGCCTCCCCCCGGATCGCGGTGAGTCAGCCGAGGTTGCCGAGCCGGGCCTCCCGCCACAGGTCCACGCCGCCGTCGGTCGCGTACTTGTCGATCTCGGCCAGTTCCTCGGCGCTGAAGTCCAGGTTCTCCAGGGCCGCCACGTTCTGCTCCAACTGCTCGGTCCGCGAGGCGCCGATCACGAGCGACGTCACCCGCTCGTCCCGCAACGCCCACGCCAGCGCCAGCTGAGCGAGGGTCTGGCCGCGCCGGGCCGCGATGTCGTTCAGCGACCGCAGCCGGTCCAGCATGTCGTCCGTGAGCCAGGACGTGTCGAACGACGTGCCCTGCGCGGCCCGCGAGTCCCGCGGCACGCCCTCCAGGTAACGGCCCGTCAGCAGCCCCTGCGCGAGCGCCGTGAAGCCGATGACCCCGAAGCCCTCCTCCTCGGCGGTGTCCAGCAGGCCGTCGGTCTCGATCCAGCGGTTGACCATGCTGTACGACGGCTGGTGGATCAGCAGCGGGGTCCCCAGCTCGCGCAGGATCGCGGCCGCCTGCCGGGTGCGCTCGGCGTCGTAGGAGGAGATGCCCACGTAGAGGGCCTTGCCCTGGCGGACGGCGGTGTCGAGCGCGCCCATCGTCTCCTCCAGCGGCGTGGAGGCGTCCAGCCGGTGGGAGTAGAAGATGTCCACGTAGTCCACGCCCATCCGGCGCAGCGACTGGTCGAGCGAGGCCAGCACGTACTTGCGCGAGCCGCCGCCCTGCCCGTAGGGACCGGGCCACATGTCCCAGCCGGCCTTGGTGGAGACCACCAGCTCGTCCCGGTACGGCGCGAGGTCACGCTTCAGCAGCCGCCCGAAGTTCAGCTCGGCCGCGCCGTACGGCGGGCCGTAGTTGTTGGCCAGGTCGTGGTGGGTGATCCCGAGGTCGAAGGCGCGCAGCGCGATCTCGCGCTGGGTCTCGAAGGGGCGGTCGTCGCCGAAGTTGTGCCAGTAGCCGAGCGACAGGACCGGCAGGTCCAGTCCCGAGCGGCCGGTGCGCCGGTAGCGCATGGTGCCGTCGTAGCGAGCGGGGTCCGCGACGTGGGTCATCGGGTCTCTCCGGGTGGTGCCGTAGGGGCCGCCTCTCCGGTCGTGGAGGGGGCGGGTCCACCCTCGCTTCCGCATGCCGCGCACGTCCAACCGCCGTACCGGATGGGACTGAGTGATTCCGTTTCTGAATCGGGCGCGGACGACCCGCCTCGTCGCGGAGGTTGCGGTTGTCCGATCCTACGAACTTCGCGCGAGCCGGGTTTCCGGTCCGTGGCACTTCTGATAGGAAACTTTCCTACCAGTACTGCGGTACGGACCAACTCCCCACCCCCCGCCTCGACTTGGAGTCCCTGTGGTGCACGCAGACCGCGAATCATCCCCCGCCACCGTCTCCCGCCGCACTCTCGTCGCCGTGCTCGGCGCCGCCGTCGCCTCCGGTGCCCTGATCGGCACCGGGCGCGCGAGCGCGGCCCCGTCGGCCCCGGCGGCCCGCGCTGCCGGAGCGGGCCTCGACGACCCGGCGAAGAAGGAGATCGCCATGGAACTCGTGTCGAGCGCGGAGAACTCCTCGCTCGACTGGAAGGCCCAGTACAAGTACATCGAGGACATCGGCGACGGCCGCGGCTACACCGCCGGCATCATCGGCTTCTGTTCCGGCACCGGCGACATGCTCGACCTCGTCCAGCTCTACGCCGACCGCAGGTCCGGCAACGTCCTCGCGAAGTACCTCCCCGCCCTGCGCAAGGTCAACGGCAGCGACTCGCACGCCGGCCTCGACCCGAACTACCCCAGGGACTGGCGTACGGCGGCCAAGGACGCCGTCTTCCAGCAGTGCCAGAACGACGAGCGCGACCGCGTCTACTTCAACCCCGCGGTCAGCCAGGGCAAGACGGACGGCCTGCGCGCGCTCGGCCAGTTCTGCTACTACGACGCCATCGTCATGCACGGCGACGGCGGCGACCCGACCAGCTTCGGCAACATCCGCAAGCGCGCCCTGCGCAGCGCCAAGCCGCCGGCGCAGGGCGGCGACGAGACGACGTACCTCAACGCCTTCCTCGACGCCCGGGTGTGGGCCATGAAGCAGGAGGAGGCGCACAGCGACACCAGCCGCGTCGACACCGAGCAGCGGGTCTTCCTGCGCAAGGGCAACCTCGACCTGGACACCCCGCTCGACTGGAAGACGTACGGGGACAGTTACCACATCGGCTGACACCGCACCGGCCGGCATCGCATCGCCCGACCCGCGAGCGGGGTGTACTCGCGGGTCAGGGCCCTGGCGGGGAAAGATGGGCGGCGAGCGATCGATCACACAGGCATCGATCACACCGACGCGGAGGAACAGGGACCCATGCCGCACGAGCGAGCGGGCCGGCCGGCCGAGCCCGAGGACCTGGTCGACGTGGCCCGGCTGGTCACGGCGTACTACGCGTTCCACCCGGATCCTGCCGATCCGGCACAGCGGGTCGCGTTCGGCACCTCCGGGCACCGGGGCTCGTCCCTGGCGAGCGCCTTCAACGAGGACCACATCGCGGCCACGAGCCAGGCCATCTGCGAGTACCGCGCGGCGCAGGGCATCGACGGCCCCCTCTTCCTGGGGGCCGACACCCACGCCCTGTCGGAGCCCGCGAAGGTCACCGCGCTGGAGGTGTTCGCCGCCGGCGGCGTGAGCGTCCTGATCGACAGCGCCGACGGCTACACGCCCACCCCGGCCGTCTCGCACGCCATCCTGACCCACAACCGCGGCCGCACCTCAGGGCTCGCCGACGGCGTGGTGGTCACCCCCTCGCACAACCCGCCCGCCGACGGCGGCTTCAAGTACAACCCGCCGAGCGGCGGCCCCGCCGCCTCCGACGCCACCTCCTGGATCCAGGACCGTGCCAACCAGATCATCACCGGCGGCCTGAAGGACGTGCGACGGCTGCCGTACGCCCGTGCGCTCGCCGCCGGGACGACCGGACGGTACGACTTCCTCGGTGCCTACGTCGGTGATCTGCCGAGCGTGCTGGACCTGGACGCGATCCGTGCGGCCGGGGTGCGCATCGGCGCCGACCCGCTCGGCGGCGCCTCCGTCGCCTACTGGGGCCGCATCGCCGAAGAACACCGCATCGACCTGACCGTGGTCAATCCACGCACCGACCCCACCTGGCGGTTCATGACGCTGGACTGGGACGGCCAGATCCGCATGGACTGCTCCTCGCCCTACGCGATGGCCTCCCTCATCGAGCAGCGCGACCGCTTCCGCATCGCCACCGGCAACGACGCCGACGCCGACCGGCACGGCATCGTCACCCCGGACGGGGGCCTGATGAACCCCAACCACTACCTCGCGGTCGCCATCGACTACCTCTACCGGCACCGCGAGCACTGGCCCGCCGGCGCGGGCGTCGGAAAGACGCTCGTCTCCTCCAGGATGATCGACCGGGTCGCCGCCGACCTCGGCCGGCAGCTCGTCGAAGTCCCGGTCGGATTCAAGTGGTTCGTGGACGGACTGGTCGGCGGCTCCCTCGGGTTCGGCGGCGAGGAGTCGGCCGGCGCGTCCTTCCTGCGCCGCGACGGCTCGGTGTGGACCACCGACAAGGACGGCATCATCCTCGCCCTGCTCGCCTCCGAGATCACGGCCGTCACGGACCGGACCCCGTCGGAGCACTACGCGGGCCTGATCGCCCGCTTCGGTGCCCCCGCCTACGCCCGCATCGACGCGCCCGCGACCCGCGAACAGAAGGCGCTGCTCGGCACGTTGTCTCCCGCCCAGGTCACCGCCGACACCCTCGCCGGCGAGCCGGTCACGGCCGTGCTCACCGAGGCGCCCGGCAACGGCGCCGCGATCGGCGGGATCAAGGTCACCACGGACAACGCCTGGTTCGCGGCCCGCCCTTCGGGCACCGAGGACGTCTACAAGGTCTACGCCGAGTCCTTCCTCGGCCCCGGCCACCTCGCCCGGGTCCAGGAGGAGGCCAAGGCCGTGGTGCGCGCCGCGCTGGGCGGCTGAACGCCGGTCGCTCAGCCGCGCCCGCGATGCCGGTCCGGGCGGTCCAGCCGGTCCAGGACCGCCCGGGCCATGGCCCCTTCCCCCCTGGCGTTGGGGTGGGCCGGGGCCGCGGGCGCGGCGGGCTGGAGCGGCTCGATCCAGCGGTCCGCGGGCGACTTGCACATGTCGTGGCCGACCGTGGGGCCGTAGGTGTCCACGTATTCGGCCCGGTTGACCGCCGCCACCAGCCGCAGCATCAGGTTCAGGTGCTTCTCGGTGTCCCGGAGGTAGGGGAAGTCGCCCTGGGCGAAGGGGACCTGGGGGAAGCAGCCGGTGCCGTCGTCGGGCAGCAGGTCCGGGTAGCCGACGACGACCACCCGCGCGTGCGGCGCCCGGGCGTGCACGGCCCGCAGCACCTGGTCGACCTTCGGCGCGGTCTGCGCGATCGCGAGGGTCAACCGGTCGTAGCCGACGGCCTCGTAGGAGCGCTCGCAGGGGTTGCCCGTCGGGTCCTGGGCGGCGAGCCGGGCGCAGGTGGCGATGATCGCGCCGAATCCGACGTCGTTGCCGCCGATCTGGACCGTCACGAGGTCCGTGTCCCGCCGCACCGCGTCGAGCTGGGGCCTGTTCGTGCCCTGCGCCCGCCACATCTCGGCGGTCGTCGCACCGGCACAGCTGACGTCCGTGAAGGTGCTCACGCGCCGTCCCGCGGCCACCAGCGAGGGGTAGTTGTGGTCGGAGCGGGCACAGTTGGCGTCCACCTGGGCCGGGATGCCGGGGCCCGAGGTGTAGGAGTCACCGAGCGCCACGTAGTCGGTGCCGCGGCCGGGGCCGCCGGGGTGCGCGGCGGCCGGGACCGCCGAGGCGGCGACGAGGGCGCAGCCGCCCAGTGCCGCCCCGAGTGCCGCGGCCCGCCGCCGGACTCCCGTACCGCCCGCCGGACGCGTGGATCTCGCCATGATTCCTCCCCCTGGGTTGGACCGGTTCTGTATACCGTCCGGTAGGCGCCGCCGACCAGAAGCAGGAACGAACGAGTTTATTCGCGGACATGTCACTCGGTCGGGTACCGCCGGCCGAGGATCGACGTACGGCCGTCACCGACCCGTGAACATGCCCGTGTGAAGCCGAACCGTCGAAGTGCCCTGCGCCGCCGTGCCGTTCCGGCCGCGCTCGGCACCCTCAGTGTCCTGTCCCTGCTCTCCGCCCTGCCCGCCGCCGCCCAGCCGGCGGGCGCGGACGCCGGACGCCCCGCACAGCCCGTGCGCCGGGCCGTCACGCCCGCGGAGGCACGCACGGATGCCGCTCTGCGTTCCCTCCACGACCGGCCCGCGGCCCTGCGTGACTTCTTCCGGGCGATGCCCAAGGGCGGCGACCTGCACAACCACCTCTCCGGCGCGGTCACCACGGAATACCTGATCGAGCTGGCCGCCGAGGACGGCCTGTGCATCAACACCACGACCCTCGCCGCGGCCGAGCCGCCCTGCGGCACCGGCACCCGTCCCGCCGCCGACGCGCGCACCGACCGCGCCTTCCACGGCGCGATCGTCCGGGCCTGGTCCATGCAGGACTTCCCGCCCGGCCGGAACGGCCACGACCACTTCTTCGGGACGTTCGACAAGTTCGGCGAGGTCACCTGGCGCAATCGCGGCAAGCTGCTCGCCGACGTCGCCGATACCACCGTACGCAACAACCAGTTCTATCTGGAGACGATGGTCACCCCGGCCTCGGACGGCGCGAAGAAGCTCGCCGCCGAGGTCGGCTGGGACGACGATCTCGCCGCCCTGCACCGCACGTTGCTGGCGGGCGGCAAGCTGGACAGGCTGGTCGCCGACGCCCGCAAGGAGGCCGACGGCGGCGACGCCGAGTTCCGTGCCGCCGAGCACTGCGGCACCCCGAAGGCCCGCCCCGGCTGCGGGCTCACGATCCGCTGGATCTCCCAGGCGAACCGGGGCGGTTCCCCCGAGCGGACCTTCACCCAGCTCGCGCTCGGCATGCGGCTGGCCGAGGCCGACCCGCGCTTCGTCGCGGTCAACCTCGTCCAGCCCGAGGACTGGGACAGCTCGCTGCGGAACTACAGCCTCCAGATGCGCATGGTCGGCTATCTGCGCACCCAGTACCCGAAGGCCCATGTCTCCCTGCACGCGGGGGAGTTGTGGCCCGGACTGGTCAAGCCCGAGGCCCTGGAGTCCCACATCGAGGAGGCCGTGGACGTCGCGCACACCGAGCGCGTCGGGCACGGTGTCGACCTGCGCTGGGAGGACGACTGGCAGCGCACCGCTCGGACGATGGCGAAGCGCCGGATCGCAGTCGAGGTGCCCTTCTCCAGCAACGCCCAGATCCTCGGCGTGAAGGGCGGCGACCACCCCTTCACCACCTACCTGCGCTACGGCGTCCCCGTCGTCCTGTCCACCGACGACCCCGGGGTGTCCCGCATCGACATCACCCACGAGTACCAGTACGCCGCCGAGACCTACGGCCTCGGCTACCCCGAGCTGAAGGACCTGGCCCGCACCTCGCTGGAGTACGCCTTCCTGCCCGGCGCGAGCCTGTGGCAGGGCAACCCCACCGCCCAGGGCTTCCACCCGGTGCCGGTCTGCCGTGCTGAGCGCCCCGGCCTGCCCGTGCGCGGCGCGGGCTGCCGGAAGTTCCTCGGCGGCAGCGCCAAGGCGCAGCTCGAATGGCGCCAGGAGGCGGCCTTCGCCGCCTTCGAGCGGGCCCACGCCTGACGGCAGTGCGCCCCTCCTTCTCAACTCACCCCTGAAACAAGCCAGTTGACCGAGAAGCGGCCCACCCTGCACACGGTGGGCCGCGTCCTGTCGCCGGGTACCCGTCGACTCTGCGCCAATGTCGCCCGGCGCGCTCCCGGAACCGGGGTCCGCCGGCCAGAGCCAGGTGGGTGACCTGCGGGAACGGTGTGCGAAGCTGCGGGGGACAGTGACCGCGCGACGGAGGAGAGGGGCCTCATGGCCATCATCCACCACACCACGCTCAAGCCCACGAAGCTGGAGCTGCTCACCGACTGGCTGCCCACCCGCCCCTGGTACCGCGGCGGCCCGGACGCCCCGGTGCTGACCAAGTCCGGTGGCTTCCGGCTGGACGACCCGGCGGGCGAGGTCGGCATCGAGTTCATGGTGGCCACGGACACCTCCACCCCCGAACCGACCGCCTACCTCGCCCCGTTGACGTACCGCGGCGCACCGCTGGCGGGCGCGGAGCACGCCCTCGTCGGCACGCTGGAGCACGGTGTGCTGGGCAGGCGCTGGGCCTACGACGGCTGCCACGACCCGGTGCTGGCCGCCGAGCTCCTGAAGCTCATCGACGGCCGGGCCCAGGCACAGGCCCAGAGCATCGACAACACCCCGGACCGCGAGGTGGCCCTGTCCTACGCCGGATCCCCGTTCACCCTCGACGGCTTCACGCCCGCCCCGGCCGACGACGAGCACGGCACCCGCCTCCCCGCGCCGCACGGCACGGTCCTCCAGGTGCACCGGGTCCTGACCCCCGTCCCGGAGCACCCGCCGCTGCCCCCCGAGGGCGCGCTCGGCCACGTGGCCCGCAGCTGGCAGGCGCCGGACGGCGCGCGGCTGTCGGCGCTGTTCGTGACGGTGCGCGCGGCCTGACGCCATGTCGGGCGGCCTTCTGGCATGGTCCGGTCAAATCTGACACTCTTTTGACGGTTCGACGCTTCGAGTGATCGCGCAAGCCCCGTCCGCGGCCGCGCCGGCGCACCCCAGCCGGCCGGCCGCCATCGAGCAGGCCGGGATCCCGGCCGCCGCAAAGGAGTAGCGTGTGAGACCGACCCCCCACAAGGCCCTCGGCGCCGGTGCGCTCACCGTCGCCGCGCTGGCCGCCTTCGTCCTCCCCGCAGGCCCCGCCGCCGCAGCCCAGCCGGCCCCGCACCAGACCCCGCGCCCGGCCGCCTCCTGCACTCCGGCACAGGTCGTCGGCAACGGCGGCTTCGAGAACGGCGCGTCGTCGTGGACCGCGTCCTCGTCCGGCACGATCACCAGCCGCTCCGGACAGACCGCCCACGGCGGCAGCTCCTACGCCTGGCTGGACGGCACCGGCGGCACCCACACCGACACCCTGAGCCAGAGCGTCACCGTCCCCGCCGGGTGCGACCGGGCCACCCTCACCTTCTGGCTGCACATCGACACCGCCGAGACCACGTCGTCCGTCGCGTACGACAAGCTCACGGCCAAGATCGGCGGCACGACGCTGGGCACGTACTCGAACCTCGACAAGAACACCGGCTACGTGAAGAAGTCGTTCGACGTGTCGGCGTACGCCGGTCAGACCGTCAGCCTGTCCTTCACCGGGACCGAGGACTCCAGCCTGCAGACCAGCTTCGTGCTGGACGACATCGCGCTCGACACCTCCGGCGGCACCGCACCGCCGAGCGACTCGACCCGCACCCCGGCCGCGCCCTCGTACAGCGTGAACCTCAGCAGCGACACGACCGGCACTCAGTGGACCGGGCACGAGAGCGTGACCTTCACCAACGCCTCGGCCACCGCGCTGAACGGGGTCTACCTGCGGCTGTGGGACAACTACCACGGCACGTGCGACGCCATGCCGATCCGGGTCACGGGCATCACCGGCGGCACCGCGCAGGCGCCCACCGTGGACTGCACCGCCGTCAAGGTCGACCTGCCGGCCCCGCTCGCCCAGGGCCAGAGCGCCACCATCGGCTTCGACCTCGGTATCACGGTGCCCAGCGGCGCCGACCGCTTCGGCCATGACGGCGCCTACAGCTTCATCGGCAACGCCCTGCCCGTCCTCGCCGTCCGCGACAGCTCCGGCTGGCACCTGGACCCGTACACCAACAACGGCGAGTCCTTCTACTCCCTGGCCGCCGACTTCAAGGTGACCCTGGACCACCCCAGCAGCCTGCTGGTCCCGGCCACCGGCACCTCCACCGACACCCCCGGCACGGGCGGCCGTACGGTGACGACCGCGACGGCGTCCTCGGTGCGCGACTTCGCCTGGGCCGCCGGACCCTTCACCAAGATCTCCGGCACCTCGTCCGCCGGTGTCGCGGTGAACGTCTACTCCGTCTCGGGCATCAGCTCCGCCAACGCCCAGTCCATGCTCGGCACCGCGAAGAGCGCCGTGGACGCCCACGCGGGCCGCTTCGGCGCCTATCCCTACGGCGAGCTGGACGCCGTGCTCGACAACAACTACTGGTTCGGCGGCATGGAGTATCCGGGGTTCGTCCTGGACGTGGTCAGCAGCACCGCGCTCACCCATGAGATCGGCCACCAGTGGTGGTACGGCATCGTCGGCGACGACGAGTACAACAGCCCCTGGCTGGACGAGGCGTTCACCGACTACGCCACCGACCTCGCCCTCGGCAAGACCGGCAGCAACTGCTGGAGCAGTGTCTCCTGGGCCTCGCCCGACGAGAAGATCACCGACTCCATGGCCTACTGGGACGCGCACTCCTCGCGCTACTCCACCGTCGTCTACGGCTACGGCAAGTGCGCCCTGCACGACCTGCGCCGCGTCCTCGGCGACACCGCCATGACCAAGCTGCTGAAGGACTACGCGACCGCGCACTGGTACGGCGTGTCGACCACGGCCGAGTTCAAGGCGGCGGCCCAGGCGGCCACCGCCACCGACCTCGCGTCCTTCTGGACCCAGCACCGTATCGACGGCTGACGACGGCTCGACCGCCGGCGACCGCTGACGACGACCGGCAGCGAGCGATCCGGCGGCGGGGGGGGGGGGGGGGCGGGCCCGGCCCCACCGCCCCCGCGGCCCCGGCCGGGGGGGGGGGCGCCGGGGGGGCGGCACACGGGC
>NZ_JBVHMR010000025.1:86314-115946 GCF_055558375.1 Streptomyces sp. NPDC025793
CCCCGGCCCCCCCGGCGGCGCACGGCTCCCCACCCCGGCCCCCGCGCGACCGGGCGCGGGCGGGGCGGGCCGGCCCCCGGGCCCCCCCCCGCCCCCGCCCCCCCCACGACCGTCGGGCCACCCGTATGGACCAAGCAGGGCCCGGATTGGCCGTGTTGGGCGGCCTCCGGCGTGCGGGGCCGCCCGACTGCGTGTCAGATGACAGACGTGCGAACCTCCATCCTGTTCCAGCGCAGCCTGACCCGTCCGGCCCTCGCAGGGGCCCTGACCGGCCTTCTCCTGTGTGCGTCCGTCCCATCGGCGCTGTCCGCGCCGGCCCCCGACGTACCGCGTCGCGGCAGTGCGTACATGGGCATGGGCGTCCTCGCCCACGACGGCAGCACCCCCGACGCAGGCGACGGCAACGCGGACGACTCGTCGTCCGTGCCCCGCGCGACCCAGACCGAGGGGGTGGACGTCTCCAGCTATCAGGGCAACGTGGCCTGGTCCACCCTGTGGAGCGGCGGGGTCAGATGGGCGTACACCAAGGCCACCGAGGGGACGAGCTACCGGAACCCCTCCTTCACCCAGCAGTACAACGGCCCGTACAGCACCGGCATGATCCGCGGCGCTTACCACTTCGCGACCCCGGACTCCTCCGGCGGCGCCGCTCAGGCCGACTACTTCGTCGGCCACGGCGGCGGCTGGTCCAGGGACGGCAAGACACTGCCCGGCGCGCTCGACATCGAGTGGAACCCGTACGGCGACGACTGCTACGGCAAGTCCAAGAGCGCGATGGTCAGTTGGATCCGCGACTTCCTGAACCGGTACAAGTCCCGCACGGGTCGTTACGCCGTCATCTACACGGCGACCAACTGGTGGACCGAGTGCACCGGGAACTACGGCGGCTTCGCGGCGAACAACCCGCTGTGGATCGCCCGTTACGCCTCGTCCGCCGGGACGCTGCCGGCGGGCTGGAAGACACACACGATGTGGCAGTACACCTCGACCGGGAAGACCGTCGGGGACCGTGACCGGTTCAACGGCTCCACCGCCCGGGTGAAGGTCCTCGCGACGGGCTGAGCGTACGTCGCGCCGAACTGACCGCGTTCCTCTGCGGTTGCCGTGGCGGAGACGGGACGGACCCATCCCCGCCACGGCACGTCCGCTGACCCGCGATCAGGCGGATCGGGCGGATCGGCGAATCAGGATGATCAGGAGAAGATGACCGAGCGGAGCTTGAAGCGGTCACCCAGGACCTTGCCGGGGTTCATGACGTAGTAGGTGTCGCCTTCGCAGTGCTGGTCGAGGAAGACCACGGCGGTGGCGTCCGTCCGGTTCTTCGGCGCGTAGCCGGGCTCCCCGGCCGTCCCGGGGAGGTCGAGGCACTCCCCGCTCGGCGGATCGGTCAAGGTCTCGACGTGCCGAGCGCCGTCGAGGCCGGTGTACGAGTACGGGAAGGATCCGGTCGCCGCGAAGGCCGACGTCGGCAGGGTCACGATCAGGGCCAGGGAGCCGACGGCGCAGGCCAGGGCGGTACGAAGGCGCATGTACGCGGTCCTTTCGGGGGTACTGACAACATGATCGTCACTGCCCCTCGCGCTGCCCGATATGCGCTCCTCATCCGGATGAGCGAATTCCCGGATCCATGCCCAACTCGGCGCGGGCAGCCCGGAGTCGAGGGCATCGCCGCGCAGTTCTGCCCACGATCCCGGACCGAGGCGTCTTCGCGGGACTGGGCCTGCGCACCGGCGAAGACGACCACGGCGATCAGCGCGGCCAGGAGGGCGACCGCGCCGACCGCGCCCGCGGCGGCCAGACAGCCCCACAACGCGTCCGCCTCGCCGGTCTTGGCGGTGTCCAGCGTGACGCCGGTCGGCAGCCGGCGCCCGAAGACGACCGCCAGATCTTCCTCGCCCTCGGTCACCGCACCCGCCGCCACGGCCTCCTCGCTCGCCGGCCACGAGGGTGGTCATAGAGGCACCGAACTCCCGGTGCGCGGCGGCGACTTCGTCCTTGCTGTACTTGGTGACGCTGAAGTACGCGTCCGAAGTGCCGTCACGCGCTTGGCCGTGAACCATCGGTTCGGCATCCGACGCCACCGCGCGTCGGTCATGGCCTGCCTCCGGGGGCGTCGGTACGAGCGGACGAGCGAGGCGCGGTACGGTCGGCCCATGGCTGACCTGCGGCTGACCACCTCCTCCTTCCTGGTCCTCGGCGTCATCGACAAACTCGGCGAAGCCAGCGCCTACGACGTGAAGATGGAGGCGGGCCGTACCGTCGCCCCGTTCTGGTCGGTACCGCACGCGCAGGTGTACGCGCAGTGCGACCGGCTGCTCGCCGCCGGACTGCTGTCCCAGGTCCGCCAGGAGAGCGGGCGGGGCCGCCGGGTGCTGGCCCTCACCGACCGCGGTCGCCGCGTCCTGCGCGACTGGCTCGACGACCCCGGCTTCGTGCCGGTCGAGGCGCGCGAGCGCGGCATCCTCAAACTCTGGTTCGGGGCCCGGCCGGAGCTGATCGCCCCCACCCAACGCGCCGAGCACGAGAAGACCTTGGGGGAGTACGAGGAACTCGCCGACAGCGTGGGCGAGTTGCTCACCTCAGGCCAGCGGGAAGCGCTGGAGTTCGGCATCCGGTACGAGCGGATGATGAGCGAGTTCTGGGAGTGGGTGCAAAGCCGCGACGAGCGTGCACCGGACCGTTGACCTTGCGGGCACACGGCCCTACCGTCGGTAACGCGCGATAGTCCAGAAGAGACGGTCCAGAAGAGACTGTCACGGCCGCGAGGAACAGGGGGCGCCGTGCGTTCGTGGACGAGCAGCAGCACCTGGCGCCGCGTCGCCGCGGTGGCCGTGACGGCCGTATCCCTCTGGTACGCGCCCCTCGCGATGACCGAACTGTGGTCCTACGCCCGCACCGGCGCCCCGGCCCCGGGCGCGTGGCTGCTGGCCCACACGGTCTCGCCCCGGTACGTCGCCGACGCGTTCGCGACCCGGGTCGCCCCCTACCGGCACAGCCTCGTCCCGATGATCGTGCACTCCGTCCTCGGCGGACTGCTCATGCTCCTCGGCCCGGCGCAGCTGCTGACCGCCGCCCGCCGCCGCGTACGCCTGCACCGTGCGCTGGGCGTGCTGTTCGCCGTCACGGTCTGCGCCTCCATGGCGGGCGCCGGCCTCTACCTCGCCCGCACCCCGCCCCGGGACGCCTTCAGCGGTACGGCCTTCTGGATCGTCCTCGCCACGATCCTCGTCGGCACCGTCCTGAGCGTCGCCTTCGGCATCCTCGCCGCCGTCGGCCGCCTGCCCGACCTGCACCAGCGCTGGATGCTGCTGGCTTACGGATACCTGCTGACCGCGCCCCTGCTGCGGCTGGAGTGGGGCGCCCTGCCGGCGCTGCTGCCCGGACTGCCGATGACGGAAATCAACCGGGTGGCGATCATGCACCTCGGCTCCCTCGTCGTGTTCGGCGCGCTGCTCGCCGCCCGCGCCCGCGACCACCGGGACACCGTCGAGGGTCTCGGCCGCTCCTGGGCCCCGCTTCCCGTCACCGCCGCGGCCCACCTGGCCGGAGCGGCCGCTCTGCTCTGGCTCGCGCACGCCCTCACGGCCTACGGAACGCCCGGAAACCGGCTGCTGGCCGCCTACCTGCTGCCCTACGCCGTGGCCTACACCGTGATGGCCGCAGGCGCCCGGCGTGCCGCCCGCGCGGGCCGGGACTGGGCCCGCGAGGAGTGGCGGATCCAGTTCACCGGCCTCTGCCTGGCCCCCGCGCTCTCCGCCGGAGCGGTCGCGCTCTTCCAGCACAGCCTGGGACTGGGTCGGTTCACCGCGCTCACCGCGGGTGTCGCCATCGGCTGCGGACTCACGGCCTTCGGCGCCACCGCCGTGGTGAGCCTGCGGCTGCTGTACGCACGTGAGGTCCGCCGCCGCGCCCTGCCCGCGGCGCCGCCCGTGTCCCGGACGCCGACCGCCGTGCCGTGAAGCCGAGTCAGCCGCCCGGAACCGGCCGGCGCGCACGCGCACGGCCGCCGTCCGCCCGCCCTCCGACCCGAGCGCCAACTTCCCGGAGAACACCCGGACATCACCCCGGAAAACACCCTGGCAGTCACCCGGAATCCTCTCGGAAACGGAATCCGTCATGGCCGAACCGACCGACCTCGCCGCACCGACGGCGACCCCCGCGCCCCCGTCCGCCCGCCCGGCCGCCGTGCCCGGCCGGCCACTGTCGGCCGGGGTGGCGCTGCTGGCCACCGCGGTCGCGGTGATCAACCTGCTCGTCGGGGGAGTACTCACCGTCGTCGCCCTCACCGGACGTGTCCTCGGAGCCTGGCCGTCGCCGGATCCGCTCAGCCCCGGACTGCTCGGTGCCGCGATGCTGGGCACCGCGCCCGCGCTGTTCACGCTCGCCCGCGCGACGACCTGGCAGCAGGCGCGCACCCTCGTGCTGCCGCTGGTCGTCGTGCCGGCCGGTCTGTTCGCGGTCAGCCTGGTCAACGTGCGCCGGCTGTACATCGCCCACGGCGGCCCGATCATCTCCGTGTTCTTCAGTCTCGGCTGGCTGCTCACCCTCGGCCTGCTCTGCGTGGCGGCGGTGATCTGCCTGGCCGGACAGGCCTTCACCCGGTCCGGACCGGCCGCCCCGCGCACCGTGCCGCTGCCGGGCTGGGCCAAACCGGCCCTCGCCGTGCTCGGCTCCTCCTGGCTCGGCATCGGCACCGGACTGCTCGTACGGCCCGGATTCTGGGCCGACTTCGTGCCCTGGCAGACCAACCACGTCGACGCGCAGGCCCTCGGTGTCTGGGCCCTCGCCCTCGGCCTGGGCGTCCTCGGCTCCCTCGCCGAGGACGACCTCGACCGCACCCGCCCCGCCCTGCTCTCCCTGCCCGGAACCGCACTCGCCATGGCGGTCGTCCTGGCCGTGCGCGCCGCCCACGTCGACTGGGCCTCCGGGCCCGGACTGAGCCTGATCGTCATGGTGGCCGGGCTGCTGCTGGCCGGGGCGAGCGGGCGGCTCCTGCTCAAGGGCGGTGCCGGGGCGCGTGAGGTGCCGGGCGGTACCGGCTGACCGTACGCGGACCCGGCCGTACGCCCGACGTGCGGAGCGGATCGAGATCCTCCAGCCGCCGGGGCCCCGCCGCGGTGGATCCGGCCGTCATCGCGGACCTCCACCGGGTGTGCGCCGGCACCACCGCCGACCGGCCGGATCGCGTTCCCCGGCGGCGGCCTCAGCGCTCCAGCCGCGGCGGCGTCCAGTCGGCGTGCCGCAGGATCGCGCGCATCGTCGCCCCGGACGGGGCGAGCCGGAGCGCGGTGTTGCGCAGACCGACGGCGAGCGGGTGGGCGAGGCGCTGTCCCACGCGGCCCGCCTGCCGGGCGGCGCGGGCGACCGCCTGGGAGCGGGGACGGCGCTCGGCGTCGTAGCGGGCCAGTGCCGAGGGGACCGAGGTCTGTGTGGCGAGCGCGGCGGCCAGCGTCGCGGCGTCCTCCAGGGCCTGGCACGCACCCTGGCCCAGGTTCGGCGTCATGGCGTGTGCCGCGTCTCCGAGCAGCACCACCCGGCCGGCGACGAACGACCGCAAGGGCGTGACCAGTTCATGGATGTCGTGGTGGAGCACGGCCCGCGGCCGGGTCGCGGCCAGCAGTGCCGGGATCGGATCGTGCCAGCCGCCGAACCGGCGGCGCAGCATGCCGAGCGGATCGGTGTGGCGGCCGCCCGGCGGCGCGGTGAGCACCGCGTGCCACTCGGCCCGGCCGTCGGCGAGGCCGATGTGCCCGAACTCGGCTCCCTCGCCCCATGTCAGCTCGAAGTCCGTGGTGAGATCGAGGGGTTGGTCGGTGATGGCCCGCAGGACCGTCGAACCGGCGTAGACCGGGCCGGGATGCTCCGGGAACAGCAGCGCGCGCAGCCGGCTGCCCACCCCGTCGGCCGCGACGGCCAGGTCCGCTTCCCACATCTCGTCCGCGACCGGCACGGCCACCCGGTCGGGGGCCGCGCGGTCCGGCGCGGACACGGTGACGCCGGTGCGCAGGGACGGGGCGGGCAGCGCCGCGCGCAGCAGCCTGTGCAGGTCGGCGCGCCGGATGCCCATGATCGGGGTGCCGAGGGCGCGTTCGAGCGCGGCGCCGTCCATCCGCGCCAGCCAGCGGCCGTCGGGGGTGCGGGTGCCCCCGATGTACTGCGGGCGGGCCGCCGCGCGCACCGCCGTACCGACACCGAGGGCGTCCAGCGCGCGCAGTCCGTTGGCGTGCAGTGAGATGCCCGCGCCCGCGTCGGCCAGAGTGGCGGACCGCTCCGCCACCCGGACGTCCCAGCCGATCCGGTGCAACCCGATGGCTGCGGCCAGCCCGCCGATGCCGCCCCCGACCACCACCGCCGTACCGCCCATGCCGGACCCCTTTCGACCTCGCGTGCCGCCTGCGTCTTCTACAGGTGTAGAAGACGCTACAGGCTGCCCACTACAGGTGTAGAAGCGGGGGTGTAGAAAGAGGGGGTGAGCACAGACCGACGTACCCTCCTCGCCGACACGGCCATAGCGGTGCTCGCCGACACCGGTATGCGGGGGCTGACGCACCGCGCCGTGGACCGGGCGGCGGACCTTCCGCCAGGCACCACGTCCGCCTATTTCCGCACCCGCCAGGCCCTGCTCACGGCGCTGGTGCGGCGGCTCGTCGCGCTCGACCAGGCCGAGCTGGAGGAGGCGGGCGCCGGGGTGCCGGTGCTGCGCACCGCGGCCCAACTGGCCGACGGCATCGCCGCGTTGGCCGGTGCGCGGCTCGCGGGGGAGGGGCGCAGGCGCTCGCTCGCGCGCTACGCGTGCGCCGTCGAGAGCGTGCACCACCCTGAGCTGCGCGAGATCCTGGTGCCGCGCGAGAACCGCGGACGCCGGACGGTGTGCGACTTCCTCGCCGCGCACGGGGTGGCCGACGCCGAGGAACGTACGGTCACGCTGCTGACCTGCGTGGACGGGCTGGTCTTCGACCGGCTGGTGAACGGCGGCAGTGTCCACGCGGAGGAGATCCGCGGGCTTGTGGCTGCGGCTCTGCGCTGAGCCGGGCGACAACACGACGGCGGCGCCGCCTCCTTGGGACGAGGAGACGGCGCCGCGCTTCTTCACACGCCTCGTGGCGTCAGACGAGCCACCCGACGAAGTGGGCGAGTCCGGCGAGGATGTCGGTGAGAAGGTTCATGGTCGTGCTGCTCCTTGCGGTGTTTCCGAAAGTGGGACCTGTGCGTCGACCACGGTCTGCAGCCCGTCGTTCGCACACCGTAAGTATGGTTGGTGTCACTCCCGCCCCGGCGGTCTCCTGAGCGACGATCACCTGTTCAAGCGAACAACTGATCCCTTGTTCGGTCACCGGTACCTCCCGTGCCTCACAGACGAGTCGGACCGGGCGGCGGCACCGCGCGCAGCGCCCGCAGGACCGCCCAGACGACCGAGACCAGCGGGACGGCCACGACCGCGCCGATCACCCCCGCGACGATGCTCCCCGCGATGACCGACACGGCGACGACCAGCGGATGCAGCCGGACCGCCCAGCTCATCACCAGCGGATGCAGCACATGCCCCTCCAGCTGGCCGATCACCACGATCAGCGCCAGGACGGCCGCGGCCGTCAGCGGTCCGCGCCCGGCCAGCGCGACGACCGTGGCGACGGCCAGCGCCACCGGCGAGCCCACCAGCGGCACGAACGCGGCGAAGAACTCCAGCAGGGTGAGGGGCAGCGCCAGCGGCACCCGCAGGACGAGCAGCGCGATCCCGACGAGAACGGCGTTGGTGGCGGCGACGATGATGATGCCGCGCGTGTACCCGGCGAAGGCCCGCCAGGCCGCCCGACCCGCCCGGTCCCAGGCGGGTCGGGCGGCGCTCGGCAGCAGGTCGTCCCGCATCCAGCCCCACAGGCGCTCGCCGGAATGGATGAAGAACACCGAGGCGAACAGCGCGAGCGCGCCCCCGGTGACCACCTCCACCGCCCGGCTCAGCCCGCTGACGGCGTTGCTGAACAGGGTCGAGCGGTGGGTGGAGAGGTAGTGCGTCACCTGGCTCTGCAACTCGGACAGCCGGCCGGGACTCAGCCGGAACGGCGGCCGCCGCAACCACTGCTCGATCCGGTGCACACCACCCCGGAACTCGCCCGCCAGCCGCCCCGACTCGCCCGCCACCGCGTTGCCCACCAGGGCCAGCAGCGTCAGCAGGGCCAGTGTGCTGCCCACCAGCGCGACGGCGACGGCCAGCGGACGCGGCAGCACCCGGTCGAGCAGATCGGTCAGCGGGCGCAGCACCGAGGTCACGATCAGCGCGAGGAAGAGGGCCACCGCGATGAGCTCGAAGCTGCCGAGGACGCTGAAGACGCCGTAGACGACGATGGCGACCAGAATGAGCCGCCAGGCGTAGGCCGCCGCGACCCGCAGCCACGGCACCGTCCGCTCGGCCACCGGCTCCGGCCGGGAGCGCGCGGAGGCCGGCAGTCGCACCGTGTACCCGGGCCGGCTGCCCGGCACACCGCCCGCCCGCCGCCGCCGCCGTCCGCCCGGCTGTGCCGCCCGTCGGCCCGCATCGCCCTCCACCGCTCACGGCTCCTCTCCGTCACCTGTGCTGACGGTCGGTCACATTGAGGGAAACCGTATGCTCCGGGTGGGGAAGCGGCTCGCGCAACGCGCCCGCGCGTGCTCAGGAGCGGGCCGGGTGAGCGGGCGGCGCGGGCCCGTCGTCCGGCGAGACGACCTCGCAGACCGTGCGGTGGTACGCCGGCCGGGCCATCTGGGTGCAGCTGCGCGGCCCCGGCGCGCCCAGGGCGCGGTCGATGCAGCACAGCAGGAGGCAACGGGCGCCGAGGCAGCGCCAGTTGGCGGCGACCTCCGCCCGGCCGCCGTGTCCTCGCGCAGGATCCTGAGCGCCCGGAAACGCCGGGCGGCGGCCAGGATGTGACCAGTCGAAGGCGAAGGTGCGCGTGACGCCCCGGTACGACGGGTTGCGCAGCCGGTGAGCCACCGTGCCGCCATCGAAACATTCGAAGCCCCATGATGGCTGCTTTGGGTATCTATGGGTCCGTGCCAGGTGATGCATTCAGACGAATGTTTCGAAATTGGTGCCGAAAGTGTTGACAGGTGACATGGCCAGGCCAACACTCCCCATCACGTCACAGCCCACCGTCCCAGATGGAGGAAGTACGGCATGAACCCGCTCGACCATGCGACGAGCCGCAGGACCGCCTGCGCGCTGCTGCTCGGCACCGCGGCCGGACTGGCCCTGCCCGGCACCGCCCGTGCCGCCACGGTCATCACCACGAACCAGACCGGCACCGACAACGGCTTCTACTACTCGTTCTGGACCGACGCGCAGGGCACGGTCTCGATGACCCTGGGCTCCGGCGGCACCTACAGCACCAACTGGAGCAACACCGGCAACTTCGTGGCCGGCAAGGGCTGGAGCACCGGCGCGCGCAGGAACGTGTCCTACTCCGGCAGCTTCAACCCGTCCGGCAACGGCTACCTGTCGCTCTACGGCTGGACGTCGAACCCGCTCGTCGAGTACTACATCGTCGACAACTGGGGCACCTACCGGCCCACGGGGACGTACAAGGGCAGTGTCACCAGTGACGGGGGCACGTATGACATCTACCAGACGACGCGGTACAACGCCCCGTCCGTCGAGGGCACCAAGACCTTCAACCAGTACTGGAGTGTGCGGCAGTCGAAGCGCACCGGCGGCACCATCTCCACCGGCAACCACTTCGACGCCTGGGCCCGCGCCGGGATGACCCTCGGCAGCTTCAAGTACTACATGATCCTCGCGACCGAGGGCTACCAGAGCAGCGGCAACTCCAGCATCACGGTGTCGTCGTGAGGGCCGCGCGCCGACACGCGTTACGTCCGCTGACGGCGACCGCCGCCGTCGCCGCGCTGGCCGCCGGTACGCCCACCGTCGCAGCCGCCGCCCCGTCGCGCGCGGCCGCCTGCTCCGGGTATGCCGGACTCACCTTCGACGACGGCCCGTCCGACGCACACACCCCGGCGCTGCTGGCGGCCCTCAGGCAGTACGGCCTGCGGGCCACGATGTTCAACGAGGGGCAGTACGCGGCCGCCTACCCCGCGCAGGTCCGGGCCGAGGCGGCCGCCGGGATGTGGATCGGCGACCACAGCTACACCCATCCGCATCTGACCCGGCTGAGCCAGGCGCAGACCGACTCCGAGATCTCCCGCACCCAGCGGGCGATCGCGGCGGCCGGCGGCGGTACGCCGAAGCTCTTTCGCCCGCCGTACGGCGAGACCGACGGCACGGTGCAGGCGGTGGCGGCCAAGTACGGCCTGAGACAGGTGATCTGGGACGTCGACTCGCAGGACTGGAACGGCGCGAGTACCGACGCCGTCGTCCAGGCCGTCTCGCGGCTGACCAACGGCCAGGTGATCCTCATGCACGAGTGGCCGGCCACCACGCTCGCCGCGATCCCGCGTATCGCGCAGACCCTGGCGAGCCGTGGCCTGTGCGCGGGCATGATCTCCCCGCAGACGGGTCGCGCCGTCGCACCCACGGGCTGACACCCCCCGTCCGCACGGACCGGACCGGCCCGGGTCCCCCTCGGGCCGGGACCCTCGCTCCGGCGGACCCGACCGGCCCGCGTCCCCGTCGGCATGGCGGCCCGCACCGTGCCGACGGGGCTCGTGCGTTCCCGTCGGCTGGAGTGACGCCTCCGGCGCGGCGCCGAGTCGTCCCGACGTCGTGCCCCGGCCGCCCGGTTGCTTGCGACGTCGTGTCCGGCCGCGCGGTTGCTTCCGGCGCGCCGCCCCCGATGCCTCGAACGCCGTCCGCGGCCGCCTTTCCCGGCCCCGGTCGCGTGGGATCGTGGTCCCGGTCTGACCGGGCGGCCGGGACATCCCGAGAGAGGGGAACGGCACATGTTCGACTTCGACGACCTGAAGAAGCTCAAGGACAAGGTCGAGGACATCGCCGAGGAGCACGGCGACAAGATCGCCGATGGTCTGGAGAAGGTCGGTGACTTCCTCGACGACCGCACCGAGGGCAAGCACAGCGACAAGATCGACACGGCCGTCGACAAGGCGCAGGGCCTCGTGGAGAAGCTGGGCGAGAACGGCAGGAAGCACTGAGCCCCGCTCGCCGCAGCGGTCATGAGGTGCGCGCGAGGTCGAGACAGCAGCGCACGAAGTCCCGTACGACCGGATTCCGGTCGTCGGCCGGTGCCCAGGCCACAGCCACCCGCGTCGGACTCACCCCCGTGACCGGCCGGTAGACCACACCGGGGCGGGCGTAGAAGCGGGCGGCCGACTCGGGCGCGAGGGCGATGCCGTAGCCGCTCGCGACGGCGCTCAGCCAGTCGTCGGGCTGCTCGGTGACCGCGCCGATCAGGACCGGCCGGCCCTTGCGCTCGTCGGCGGCCAGCCAGTGGTCGCGCCACGCCCCGGTCTGCTCCGGAGCGGCGACGAACGGCTCGTCCCACAGCTCCCGGAAGTCGATCTCGGTGCGCCCCGCGAGCGGATGCCCGCCCGGCAGCACCACCCAGCGCGCCTCACGGAAGAGCACCTCCACGCGCAGCGCGTCCTGGCCCGGGAACGGCAGCCGGAGCAGCGCGGCGTCCACCTCGCCGTCGGCCAGCCCCGCGCTCGGGTTCCTCCAGGACGCCTGCCGCAGCTCGGCCCGCCAGCCGGGCCGCCGCCGGGCGAACTCGGCGACGACGTCCTGCGTCGCCTCATTGGCCGCGCTGGCCACGAACCCCACCCGCAGCACCCGCGCGGACCGTCGGCCGGTCGCCCGCGTGGCCCGCACGGCGTCGTCCCAGTCGGTGAGCAACTGCGGGGTACGACCGACGAGTTCACGCCCCGCGTCGGTCAGTGCCATCCCGGCGTGCGAGCGGTCGAAGAGCCGCATCCCGAGCTGGTTCTCCAACTGCCGGATCTGCTTGGTCAGCGCCGGCTGGGACACGAACACGCGCTCGGCGGCGCGCGTGAGGCTGCCTTCCTCGGCGACCGCCAGGAACGAGCGCAGCAGGCGCGTGTCGACATCCATTCCCACAGGTTATCCATTCCCATGCGTTATAGATGCTGGTATTGGACGACACGGTGACCGCGCGGCGAGGGTGGAGCCATGGACATCGCCGATGTGACTCTCCTCTGCGCGGCCGTGCTGGCCAACGCGGGCATCGCCGCGGCCGACGTCGCGCGGGCGCCGTTCGTGCTCGCCAACTCGGCCGAGGTCGGCGTACCGCGCAGCTGGCTGCCCGCGCTCGCCGCGCTGAAGGCCGCCGGAGCGGCCGGGCTGCTCCTCGGGCTGCTGGGGGCGCGCCCCCTGGGGATCGCGGCCGGTGCCGGTCTCGTGCTCTTCTACGTCGGGGCGGTGATCGCCCATGTCAGGGCGCGGGTGTTTCGCACCATCGCCTTCCCGGGGTTGTTCCTCGCCCTGGCCGCAGGCGCCCTGGCGGTGTCGGCGGGCCGCTGACCGGCGCGGTCACGGCAGGCGCTCCAGGGCCACCAGGGCCGCGTCGTCGCCGAGGTCGCCTGCGACGTGGTGCAGCAGGTCACGGCGGAGGGCGGCCACCATCGCCTCCAGCGGCCGGCCCGCGTGCGCGCGCACCCGGGCGGCCAGGTCGTGGAAGCGGCCCCGGCGGTCGCGGCCCTCGATGAAGCCGTCGGTGTACAGGACGAGACGGTCGCCCGGGCCGAACGGAACGTCCTGCGCGGCGAGTCGGGTGTCCAGCAGATCGCCGAGCCCGAGCGGCGCTCCGGGCTGTTCGGGCTCGCAGGGGCGCACCTCGCCCCCGCGGACGACGTAGGGCTCGGGGTGGCCGCAGTGCACGATGCGGGCCACGGCCTCGCCGGGCGGGAACTCCACCAGCAGCGCCGTCGCGAACCGCTCGGTGAACAGGGCGCCCGGCTCGTGGCCGGCGGACGGCTCCGGGTCCGGTGCGCCGTCCAGCGCGGCGATGTGGCGGCGGGCCCGGGCGTCCAGTTGCTCTGCCGCCCGCGTCAACGACGGCTCGCGGTAGGCCAGTTCGCGGAACGCGCTGAGCAGGGTCGAGGTGGCGCCGACGGCCGGCAGCCCCTTGCCCCGCACGTCGCCGATCAGGACCCGGGTGCCGTACGGGGTGCGCAGGGCCTCGTAGAAGTCGCCGCCGATCCGGGCCTCCGACTCGGCCGGCAGATACACCCCGGACAGGGCGAGCGAGTCGATCCGGCGGGGGAGCGGATGCATCAGGGCGCGCTGCGCGGTCTCGGCGACGGAGCGCACCTGGCGCAACTGTCGCTCCCGGCGCTGCCGCAGCGAGCACGCGGCCAGCGCGCTGAGTCCGACGACGAACAGACTGGCGAGGGTGACGTCCGCGTCCGGATGTCCGAGGCTGCCCGCCTCCCACTGGAGGAGCACCGTGATCACGAGCACGGCGCACGCGAGCACCGCCGTGGCCCGCCGGGAGAGCAGCACGGCCGCCAGCACGGGGACCGCCGCAAGGACGGGCGCGATGTGCAGCCAGTCCGGGGTGAGCACATCGATGACGGTGACGACCGCCATGAGCAGCGCGGGAACGAGGACGAGGAGCCCGCGCGGGCGGAACCGGCGGGGCCAGGGCGCGGCGGCGGCCCGGGGCGGGCGCTGCACACCGGCTCCGGTGGCGGTTTCCCGCAGGTCGGCGGGGTGATCGGTGGTGTGGTCGGTGGGATGGGTCATCGTCGTGGTGTGTGCCGTAGCGGGTGGAGGATCCGGGAGGACCGGGCGGCGGGGGCGGGCGCCGGTGCGGACAGGGAGGTCAGGGCCGACTCCAGGGGCCGCAGGAGGCGCTGGTCCGTGCCCGCCGCGGGCGGGTGGTCGCGGGCGGGGCCGCCGAGTCGGGCGAGGGCGTGCCGGGCGGCGGGCAGTGCGGGGTGCGGCCGGCCGCCCCGGCAGGAGTAGGCGCACAGGGCGGTTGTCCGCAGCAGGCGCGCGTACGGCCGCGAGAAGCCGCGGTCGTCGGCCGCGGCGGACTCCGTGTCGAGGAGCCGGCCCGTCGTCGTCACCTGCCCGGCGACGCCGGCGAGCGTGCCCAGCACCTGGTCGTCCAGGTGCCAGCGGCGGCGCCGAGCGGTCGGCCGGAGGTTCCAGCGCATGCTCTCGTGCGCTTCGTCCACGGCGGTGCGGGCCCGGCCGAGTGCCGTGTCGAGGTCGTCCTCCCAGGACGGCCCGAGCACGGTCCGCGGCCGTTGGCGCCGTACGACCGCGTCGGCCAGGCCGTCGAGGTGCCGGGCGACCAGCAGCCGCAGGTCCTCCAGCGCCCGCTCGGCGGACCGTACGCGTACGGCGGGGAAGAGCAGCGCGCTGCATCCCAGGCCGAAGGCGATGCCGAGCGCGATCTCCGCGAGATGGGTGACCAGCTCGCCGGGGTGACGGCCGTGCACCAGGGCGAACGTGAGCACGGCGGTCGTCGGGACGTGCACGCCGTGGTGGCCGAGGAACCCGTGCCGGGCCAGGAGCGCGGAGGCGAGGACGACGAGTGCCAGTCCGGCCATGCCGGGCCCGGCGTACAGCCCTCCGGGTACCGCCACGAGGACGCCGAGCAGGCATCCGGCGGCGTAGCGCCCGGCGGCGCCGACCGTCGCCACCACTGTCGTCTCGACCACGAGCAGGGCCGCCACGGCGCCCGCGTAGGGGGCGGAGACGTGCAGCAGCGTCACGCAGGTCTGCCAGGTCAGCCCGGCCGCAACGGTCGCCCGCGCGGCCTCGGCGGCACCGGCCCGGCGGATCCGGGAGAGGAGGGCGGACAGCTGCGCGCGATGCATGGCGGGTCCATCTCCTTCTGGTCTCGGGTGGTGGCAGGGGGCTCTGCCGGAGGCCTGCCGGGCCGCCCAGGATAAGCGGATGAATGGGGCATACCGCAAATAAGGATTATGTAGGGGCTCTGATTCAAGCCTCAACCAAATGGCCGGTGTTCGTGGTCGACACGGCCCGCGCGGATTCCCTGCGGTGGCCCGTCCGTGACCCGGGAATCCCGCCCGGTCGCCTCAAACTTGTCTGGTCAAGTTTGGTCGTGGTTCTTCCACTCGACAGCGGCGGCCACTACTCATGTCCCGTTCGATGCGCACAGTCAGGCCGTGCGGCCCCAGCCGTGCACGGCGATCTCACGAACGGGACGAGGTACTACGCATGCGACTGCGCTGGAGATCCCTCGGCGGGCTGCTCGCCCTCCTCGGCGCACTGATCGTCTCCGCCCACGCACCCGCGCAGGCGGCCGGGAACAGCGGCAATCTCATCGTCAACGGCGATGCGGAGAGCGGTGGTTACTGCACCGGTGACTGGTCGGCCGCCACGACGGTGCCCGGCTGGACCACCGAGGCCGGCGGCCCGGACGTCATGTGCCACAGCGTCGCCTCCTTCGGCCTGCCCGGCGACGGCCAGGCACCCGGCAAGGCCTTCTTCGGCCCGGGCAACCTCGGCGACGGAGCGATGACCCAGACCGTGGACGTCCGCTCGGCCGCCTCGGCCATCGACGCGGGCACAGTGCACTACGGCCTGTCCGGCTGGCTCGGCGGCTGGACCACCTACGGCGGGTACGTCGCGGTGAGCCTGCACTTCCACGACGGCGCCGGCCACCCCCTCGGCACCCCCGCCAAGCTGCCGACGGTCTCCGCCTCCGACCGCGGCCTCGCCACCGAGTTCCTCGCCCGCAGCACCACGGGCGCGGTCCCCGCCGGCACCCGGTCCGTGCAGGTGGAGGTGCAGTTCCTGTCGACATCCCACGAGACCGGCTACCTCGACGACCTCTCCCTCACCCTGGACACCCCGGTCACAGCGCCCGCCCCGCTCGCGCCGCCCGTCTCCAAGGTCCCGGGCTACGACCACGTGTTCACGGTCATGATGGAGAACACCGACTACTCCGAGGTCATGAACGACCCCGCGGACACGCCGTACATGCACAGCCTCATGGCCCAGGGCGCCACGCTCACCGACCACCACGCCGTCTACCACCCGAGCGACGAGAACTACCTCGCCGTCGCCGGCGGCGACACCTACGCCCGGGGCGCCACGTACTTCCCGAACATCAACTCCCCCGAGCGCAACCTCGGCGACACCGTCGAGGCGGCCGGCAAGACCTGGAAGGCCTACGAGCAGGGCATGGGCACGCCCTGCAACACCAAGAACAACAACGACAGTTACTACCAGCCCGACGACGCGCCCTTCATCAACTACACCGACATCAGCGGCAACGCGTCGCGCTGCGCGGCCCACCTGTTCGACACCACGCAGCTGACCACCGACCTGAAGTCCGCCGCCACCACGCCGAACCTCTCCTGGATCGCCGCCGACGACTACTACGACGGCGAGGCCTCCGGCAACGGCAGCGCCACCAGCCTGAAGACCCAGGACGGCTGGCTGAAGCAGACCCTCGCCCCGGTCCTCGCCTCCCCGGCCTGGACCCAGGACCGCTCGCTGCTCATCCTGACCTGGGACGAGAGCCAGAACGAGGGCTACGACCATGTGGCCACCACCCTCGTCGGCTCCCAGGGCACGGTCCCGGCCGGCACCAGCAGCCCGGCCCACTACGACCACTACGGCATCGCCCGCACCGTCGAGGCCGCCCTCGGCCTGCCCGGCCTGACCGCCAACGACACCTACGCCACCCCGCTCAACGCCGCGTTCGCCCCGTCCACCGCGACCACGCCGACGCTCACCGCCGGCCTGAACGCGGTCACGTCCGGCGGCAACGTCACCTTCCGCTACGCGGTGCCGTCGGCGGCCCAGGCGAACGCCAAGAACTGGATCGGCGTCTACCCGGCGGGCGTCACCCCGGGCACGCAGTCGTCCCGCACCTGGGCCTACGCCCCGAACGCCAGTGGGGCCCTGACCTTCTCCACCGGCTCGTTCGGCGACGCGGGGACATACGACGTGTACTACCTCGCCGACGACGGCTACACGGTCCTCGCCGGACCGCTCACCGTGACCGTCGGCTGACCCGGCCGCGCCGTACCGGGCGCGCACCGCACCCCCCGGCCCGTCCGGTGCGCGGTGCGCGCCCCTCGCGTCACCGGCCCGGGGAGGACGGCCACGCGGGTCGGCCCGGCCGTGGTGGGGGTCAGGCGAGACCGGCCCGGTGGGCGTACAGGGCCGCCTGGACCCGGTTCTCCAGGCCCAGCCGGGTCAGGATGCGGTTGACCCGGCTCTTCACCGTCGCCTCGCTCAGGCCCAGGTCCGCCGCGATCCGGGCGTTGGACAGACCGCGCGCGACCAGCACCAGGACCTGGACCTCGCGCTCGGTCAGCATGACGTCCGCAGGGCCGGGCGCGGGCGCCGTCGGCAGGAGCGCGGGCGGCAGCGCCGTGACGGTGTCGATCAGGCGCCGGGCGACGGTGGGGGCGAGGATCGGCTCGCCCGCGGCCGCCGCGCGCAGCGCCTCCGCGAGCTGCTCGGGCCGGCTGTTCTTCAGCAGGAAGCCGACGGCCCCGGCACGCAGGGCCGCGTGCACGTACTCGTCCAGGTCGAACGTGGTCAGCACCAGCACACGCGGTACCGGCCCCGGACCCGGCCACTCCCGCACGATCCGCCCGGTCGCCTCGACACCGGTCGTGCCCGGCATCCGTACGTCCATCAGCACCACGTCCGGGCGCAGGGCCACGGCCTGGGCGACGGCCTGCTCGCCGTCGCCCGCCTCCCCGACGACCGACAGCCCCTCGCGCCGGTCGATGACGAGCCGCAGCGCGGTCCGCACGATCTCCTGGTCGTCCACGACGAGCACCCGTACGGTCATCGGCGCTCCCGCGAGGCGGAGGGCTGCGCCGCCCGGGGCGCCCGCGCGCACAGGACGGCGCGCAGCCGCCAGCCGCCGCCGGGGCGCGGGCCCGCGTCCAGCTCGCCGTCGAAGGCCGCCACGCGCTCCCGCATCCCGACGAGGCCGCGCCCGGTGCCGGGCACCGGCCGGTGGTCCGGGCCCGACGGATCGTTCTCGACCTCGACCGTGAGCCGCGTGTCGTCACCGCGCACGGCGATCCGCACGGCGACCGGGCCGGCGTGCTTGACCGCGTTGGTCAGCGCCTCCTGGACGATCCGGTAGGCCGAGACCTGCATCCCGGCGGGCGGCGCCGCGCTCACCTCGACGTCGCAGGCGACGCGGCAGCCCGCCGAGGCCGCGACGCCGACGAGCCGGTCGAGACCGTCCAGGGACGGTTCGGGCGCGAGTTCGTGTGCGCCCTCGCCGAAGGACAGCAGCCCGAGCAGCCGCCGCATCTCGGTGAGCGCCGTGTCGGCGGTGCGCGCGATGACCCCGACGCCGTGCGCGGCCTCCTCCCGCTGGAGCGGACCGGAGGTGAGCACGTCCTCGGCGGCCCGTGCCTGGAGGGCGATGGCGCTGACGTGATGGGCGACGACGTCGTGGAGATCGCGGGCGATGCGGGCGCGCTCGGTGAGCACGGCCTGCCGGGCGTTGAGCTCCTGTTCGGCCGCGAGCCTTCGGTTCAGCTCGCGCAGCCGGGCCGCGTCCGCGTCGATCCGGCGCCGTCCGTGGCCCAGCAGCCAGGCCAGCGCGAAGAAGAACACGAACGTCGTGACACTGATCGGCTCCAGCGAGCCGAGCCGCGGCGGCTCCCAGTGCCCGGACAGGGCGTCCGTGAGGGCCGCGGAGAGGAGGCTGAGCAGCGCGAGCGGCCCGCTCACCGAAGCGCGCGCGTACCGGGCCACGGCGTAGACGCCGAGCATCAGCAGGAAGGGCCCCGGCACCTTCGACGGGACGGGGCCGAGCGCCTGGAACAGGACGTACAGCCCGGTCATCGCGACGAGCACGGCACGCGGCGCCGTCCGCCGCCACAGCAGCGGCACGGTCTGCGCGCCCCACAGCGCCACACCCCAGCCGGGCGGCTCGGGCGACCTGTGCAGCACCGTGGCCATGTCGAACAGCGTGAGCCCCCCGACCCACACGGCGTCCGTCAGCCGCGGTCGGGCGGCGAGCTGGCGTTGCACGGCTCGGGGTAGGGCGTTCACCTGGGCACTCATCTCGATCCGTCAGGCTAGACGACCCGGGGGCGGCCCGGATCCTCCCTCGGGCGCGCATCGAAAGATGTGTCGGCAGGCCGCGGGATCGACACCGGGACCGATCCGCGGCCGGGCCGTCCCGCCCTAGCGTCCCGGCCATGACGAACGACCTGACGAACGACCCGGCGGGCAGCATGACGGACACAGCCGTACAGAACCTGCCCCTCTCGGCGACCGCACGCCCGACCCCTTCCCGCGGGCACACCTGGCCCCTGCTCCCGCTCGGCACCGCCGCGATGCTCTTCGCGGTCGGCGGCCGATGGGACATCGCGGTCGCCGCCTGGGTCTTCCCCGTCCTGCTGCTGCGCTTCACCCGGCTGAGCCGCACCTGGCCGGGAGCGCTGTGGATCTGGGCGGCGCACTGCGCGGCCGCCGTCTTCTGGGTCCAGGAGTCGGCGATCGGCTTCAACGCCGTGGTGTTCGCCGGCGCCGTGGCCCTGGCCGCCCTCCAGACCCTGCCGTTCCTCGCCGACCGGCTGCTGACACCCCGGCTGCGTCCGGTGCCGGCGAGTCTGGTCTTCCCGGCCGGTGTCGCCGCCGCCGAGTTCCTGATCACCGTGGTGTCCCCGTTCGGCACCGCGTACGGCTCGCTGGCCGTCACCCAGCACGCGGACCTGCCGCTCCTCCAGGTCGTCGCGGTCACCGGCCCCTGGGGCGTCGGATTCCTCGTCGGCTACGTCGCGAGCACCCTCAACCGCCTCTGGGACGGCGCGTCCTGGCGCGGCGCCCTCAGCTGTACGGCCGTGCTGCTGAGCGTCCTGCTCGCGGGCGGCGCGCGGCTCGCCTTCTTCCCGCCCCAGAGCACGACCGTACGCATCGCGGGTGTCACTGCCGGCCGTACGGTCACCGACGCGCTCAAGACCACGCTCGCCCGGTTCGCCGACCGCCCGGGTGGCGTCGCGGCCGCCCCGGCCGCCGCGGTGCGGCCCGCGATGACGGCGGTCGAGCACGACCTGCTGGCGGCCACCCGCCGGGAGGCCGCCGCAGGCGCGAAGATCGTGATCTGGCCCGAGGAAGCCGTCCGGACCCGGGAGGCCGACGAGACCGCCGCCATCGCCGCAGCGCGGCAACAGGCCCGCCGCTCGGGCGTCTACCTGGAGATCGGCGTCCGCGTCTACAGCACCACCGCGCCCGCCCACGGCCGTGACGAGGCGCTCCTCATCGATCCCCGCGGCACGGTGCTCTGGACCTACCAGAAGGCCCACCCCATCCCCGGCTCGGAGACGTTCGAGCCCGGCGACGGGCACGTCCCCGTCGTCCGCACGCCCTACGGCCGCATCGCGAACGTCATCTGCTACGACGCCGACTTCCCGGCCCTGATGCGGGTGCGGGCCGACATCATGCTCGTCCCCTCGCACGACTGGAGGGAGTACGGCCGCGCGCACACCGAGAAGGCGGCTGTGAGCGCCGTCGAGGGCGGCTACGCCCTGGTCCGCCAGGACGCCGAGGGCGTGTCGGCCGCCTACGACGACGAGGGGCACGTGCTCGCCGCCTCCGACTACTTCGCGACCGACCGGCAAGACCGGCAGACGACGGTCGCCTACGTCCCGGTGCGCGGCGTCACCACGGTCTACGACCGCATCGGGGACACCTTCGCCTGGCTCTGCCTGGCCACGCTCGCGGCGCTCACGGCGACCGCCGTCGTCCGGCCCCGGCGCCCGGCGCCCGGCGTCCGCTGAGCCGTTACGCGACCGCCCCGCGGGCCGTCCGCTCCACCAGGGAGACGCCCTCGGCCATGGAGGCGCTGCCGTTCGACAGGACCACGACGAGGTACCGGTGTCCGTTCACGGTGACCTGCCCGACGCTGTCGACGTCCCAGAGGCCGGACGTGGTGCGCTGGAGCCAGCCGTTCTTCAGCGCGTGCCGGGAGCCGACGGCCGAGACGCCCCATCTCTGCTCGGGCACCACCTGGCTCATCAGGGTGTTGATGTAGGCCCGGGACCCGGCGTTCAGCGCGGTGGCGCCGGTCTTCACCGCCGTGTCGTCCGCATCGCCGTCGAACACGGCGCGCAGCAGCCGTATCTGGTCGCTCGCGGTGGTCCGGGTCAGCCCCCACTTGCCGCCGGGGCCGCTGGTCGTCGAGGTCAGTCCCAGCCGCTTGTTGGCCGCCGTCAGCCCGTCGGCCTGCCCGATCCGCCGCCACAGGGCGTAGGCCGCGGCGTTGTCGCTCTGCTTGATCATCGGCTCGGCGTGCGCGCGCTCCTGCGCGGTGAGTTCCCGGCCCGCGTCCTGTGCCTGGAGCAGCAGGGCCGCGAGGATGTCGACCTCGACGATGCCGGCGGTGTCGTACGCGGCGTCCTCGCCGTGCACGACCGGCGCGCGGCCGGCGCCGTCCAGGTCGAGCACGGCGGCGGTGGCGTGGGCCGGCGCGCCGGCGGGCGAGGAGGCGGCCGACGCCGGGGCCGGATGCAGCGCAGCGGTGGTCAAGAGGGCCGCGGCCGCGGCCGGCACGAGACCGGTCCGGGCGCGGAGGGTGAGGGACGGCATCGCCCGGAACGTGTCCGGAGCGGGCACCGGACGACATGACAGCCGTCACCTTCACCCGTTTCGCAGTGAATTGTGAGGAGAGCCGCCGGACATGCCGCAGGGGCCCCCAAGGGGCGGAATGCGGCGTGCGGACCGGCTGAACGGCGGCGTGTACGCGCGGCCGGGCGGCGCCCCTCGCCTATCGTCGGCCGGACAACCGACATCCGGAGTGAAGATGGAAAAAACGGATGAAATGGTTGGTGTGGCCGAGGGTGTGGCGGTCGTCTCCGTCGAACCGCCCCTGCGCCGCATCCGGCCCTGGCCGCACGGCGCCGTCCTCGCGATCGCGGCCGCAGCCGTGGCCGTGCTCCTCCTCGCCGGCACCCAGTGGCTGGACCGGCCCGCCGTCCAGGCCTGGCGCACCGTCTGCCTCGCCATCACCGTCCAGGCGCTCCCCTTCCTGCTCCTCGGCACCGCGCTGTCCGGCGCCATCAACGCCTTCGTACCGGCCGAGCTGTTCACCAGGGTCCTGCCCAGGCGGCCCGCCCTCGCCGTGCCGGTGGCCGGGGTCGCGGGCGCGGTGCTGCCGGGCTGCGAGTGCGCCTCCGTACCCGTCGCCAACAGCCTGATCCGGCGCGGTGTCACCCCGGCCGCCGCCTTCGCCTTCCTGCTCTCCGCGCCGGCCATCAACCCCGTGGTGCTGACCGCCACCGCCGTCGCCTTCCCGGGCAGCCCCGCGATGGTCGCCGCCCGGCTGCTCGCCTCCCTCGCCACCGCCGCTGTGATGGGCTGGCTGTGGCTCTGGCTGGGCAAGGAACGGTGGCTGCGCCCCGTACTGCGGCACGGGCACACCGGCCACCGGCACGGCAGCAGCCGCTGGAACGAGTTCCGGCTCGGCTTCCAGCACGACTTCCTGCACGCCGGGGGCTTCCTGGTGCTCGGCGCCATGGCCGCCGCCACCTTCAACGTCGCGGTGCCGCGCTCCGTCCTCGACACCTTCTCCGGCTCGCCCTGGCTGTCGGTGCTCTTCCTGGCCGGGCTCGCCGTGCTCCTTGCAGTCTGCTCGGAGGCCGACGCGTTCGTCGCCGCCTCGCTCGCCGGGTTCTCGCCGACCGCCCGTCTGGCGTTCATGGTGGTCGGCCCGATGGTCGACCTCAAGCTCATCGCCCTCCAGGCGGGCACCTTCGGGCGCGCCTTCGCCTGGCGGTTCTCCACGGCCACCACCGTGGTGGCGGTCGCCGCGAGCGTCCTGATCGGAGGCGCGCTGCTGTGAGACGCCCCGTACAGACCCTGCTGCTGACCCTGACCGGCATCGGCCTGCTCCACACGACCCTGTTCACCGACATCTACCTGCGCTACGTCAAGGCCGGCCTGCACCCCCTGCTGATCGTCTCCGGGGCGGTCCTGCTGCTGCTCGGCCTGGCCTCGGCGGCCCTCGGGGACGGCCGGGCGCAGACGTACGGCGACGAGCCCGGCCAGGAACCCGCCTGCGACCGCGGCCGTGACCACGGCCATGAACACGGTCACGACCACTCCGGCGCCCCGCGCGTCGCCTGGCTGCTCTTCCTCCCGGCGCTCAGCCTGCTCTTCTACGCCCCGCCCGCCCTCGGCGCGTACACCGCGGCCCGCTCGAACGCCACGCCGGTCAGTGCGCAGAAGAAAGGATTCGCTCCGCTGCCCGCGACCTCACCCCTGCCGCTCACCCTCACGGACTTCACCCGGCGCGTCCAGCAGGACCGCAGCCTGGCCATCAGGAACCACTCCGTGCGGCTCACGGGGTTCGTCACCCCGGCCGGGGACGACGACGGCTGGTACCTGACCCGCATCATCTTCACGTGCTGTGCCGCCGACTCCCAGACCGTCAAGGTCCGCGTGTACGGCACCGAGGCACCGCCCGCCGACACATGGCTCGCGGTGACCGGGACCTGGCATCCCCGGGGCGCCCTCGGCACGAGCACCGCAGAGGCGGCGCTCGACGTCACGGACGCCCGCCCCATCGCCCAGCCGGTCAACGCCTACACCGACGACCTGCCGCTCACCCCGTCGTAGCCCGGCGCGCGGCGTCGTGCGTGGCCCATGCCCTCCCGCAGCGCCCAGGGCTCCAGCCGGGCGCGGACGCGGGACAGCTCCCCGGGATCGGTGACGAGACTACTGCGGCGCACCGGTGTCTCGGCACGTCATGGGCGGAGCGGCACCGCGGGGGATCGGTGCCGCTCCTGAGGCCACGTTGGCCCCTCGCCCACGGCTTCGGACAGTGCCTTGTGTCCCTTTCCGGGGGCCGGACGTCCCGATGGCACGGATCTTTCGCGCGCTCGCCCCGCCGCGATCCGCAATGAGGTGCACGATGGAGTCGTGACACCCGCCGCTCGCCCGGCGGTGGAGAGGAGGCGGTGACGATGGCCCGGACACCTCCCACGACGGTCACACCGGTACGGCTGTGGCGGTGGCGGAGCAACCCGCTGCGGCGGCACAGCGATGTCGTCGAGGCCTGGATCATCCTCGCGACCTGGGTGTTCGCCATCTTCTGCAGCGCCGTCGCGGGCCTCGTGGCGGCCCACAACGCCGACGCGGCGTTCTCCGCCCGGCGGGCCCACGTGCACGCGGTGCACGCCGTGATCACCGATGACGCGGCACGCTCCACCGCCTCCGGCACCGGCTACGACGACGGACGGGTCTGGGCCGCCGTGCGCTGGACGGACGCGCACGGCGCGGTGCACACCGACAGCGCGAAGATCGTCCCCGGCGCCCCCGCCGGCTCCCGGATCACGGTCTGGACGAACAGCGCGAACCGGGTCGTGTCCCCACCGGTCACCGGCGCCGCGGCCGACCTCCAGGCGGCCCTCACCGGCGCCCTCGTCGCCCCGACGGTCGGCGCGGCGGTCTGGGTCACGGGGTGGGGTGTCCGCACCCGGCTCATCCGGCGTCGCATGGCCGAGTGGGACGAGGAGTGGAAGCGCATAGGACCGCGGTGGGGCAACCTCAGCGGCGGCCGGGGCTGACCGCACGTCCGCACGCCCGTACGTCCTCGCCGGTATACCGGCGCGACAGGGCGGGAAGGGCCACCCGCTTCTCGTGGGTCCGGATTGCGCGGTGCACGGTTCCCGACCGCTTCTCCGCGTCTGTCTCGGTCCTTCCCGCCACTACCAGCACACCACGGAAACCGCTCGCCCACCAGGGGTGCCGGGGCCCGTCCGACGGCCGGACCCGTCGGTGTCACCCGCACGGGTCGTTCGCCGCCTCCCGGCCGCCCGGGCGCATGACGGCGTATCCCACTGACGACCGAGGGCAGCGCGGAAGCCTGCATGGTCCGCGCGGGAGACGTCCTGGAGGCCCGGGTACGGCTGCCCCGAGAGGTCGGGGCGTGGCCGACGATCTGGACCTGGCGCGACGGCGACCAGGAGATCGACGTGTTCGAGTAGCACCCGGACCATCCGGACCGCCTGGAGTTCGGCAACCACGTCCGCGGCGCCGGTCACTACGGTGGACGGCATCCGGGCCTGTGCCGACGGCCGGGGGGTGGTCACAGGGGCGTCGCCGCGCGCAGCAGGAGCAGGAGCGTGACGGCCGAGTTGGCCGAGAACATCGCGGAGAGGGCGGCTCCGGCAGCCGCCGTCCACAGGGCCAGGCCCACCGTCGTGAAGAAGGACGGCCAGGCGCGGCCGCTGGGTGCCGGAGCCAGCAGTGCGGCGACCCGGCGGGGGAGCGGGCCGGGAGCGGCCAGCGCGGCGAGGGCCGGCGCGGGGGCCGGGTGGGAGACGAGCGCGGCGGTGCCGATCGCGCGGGCCACGGCCTTGCGGCTGCCGACCGCGCGGGCCGCCTCCTCGTCCGCCCAACGCTCGGCGGTGTAGGCGACCGCCGTCCGCAGCGGGCGCAGGAAAGGGTTGGCGCAGGCGGCGAGTTGGACGAGCAGCAGATGCCGGTGGTGCCGGGCGAGCAGGTGGCTGCGCTCATGGGCGAACAGCGCGCGGCGCTCGCGGGAGGAGAGACAGCCGAGCATCGCCGTGGACACGACGATCCGGTCGCGCGGCCCGCCGGGCAGCGCGTAGGCGTACGGCTGGGCGTCGGGCAGCACGGCGACCTGGGTGGGCGGCAGCCCCCGGAGCGCCGCGTGGGCCCGTCGCCGTACCCGGCGATGGCGCAGCAGGGCGCGGCCGCAGCCGGTGACGACCGCGAGCAGCGCGGGGATCGCGGCCTTGCCCGCGACCTCGTGCCGGGGCACGCTCTCGCGCACCTCGGGGTCCGACCAGCCGTCCGGCAGCGGATTGCCGGGAAGCTGGGCCGTGCCGACCACCATCAGCAGCGCCAGGCACACCGTGCTGCACAGCACCATGACGGTGGACACCCAGGTCAGCAGCACGGTCGCGGTGCGCGGATGGAGGCGCTGCTCGGCCAGGCGCGCGATCGGCCAGGCCGTGAGCGGCAGTACCAGGGGGAGGAAGACGAAGATTCCCATCGTCGCTCGGCTCTCGGCTCTCGTCCTCAGTTTTCGTCGGTGGCCTGGTCCAGCAGCTCGCGCAGCACTTGTTCGTCACCCTCGGGCAGCGCCGTGATGAAACTGGCCAGCACCGCGCGCCGGTCCTGCTCGCCGTCGAGGACCTTGCGCATCTTCAGCGCGGCCAGCCCGGCCTCGTCCGCGGTGGGCAGCCACACGAACGACCGGCCCTCGCGCCGGCGCGTCACGGCGTGCTTCGCCAGCAGCCGGGCCAGGACCGTCATCACGGTCGTGTAGGCGAGGTCGGCGGCCAGCCGGTCCTGCACCCAGCCTGCGGTCACCGGGCCCCCGGCCTCGTGCAGTGCCGCGAGCACCTGTGTCTCCAGCGCGCCCTGCGCCCTGCGCGGCCGGCGCGGATCCGGGTGCGTCACCCGCTGTCTCCCTTCTGCCCGGAGGTCTGCCGGAGGAACGTCACATCGTACCGAGCCGCCGGTCATGGCCGGTTTGCGCTCCCGACGGCAGTGTCCCTCGCGTCGCGCCGCCCCAGTGCTTCTACAGTGTTGTAGATTCAGGAACGCCCGGATCAGTCGCGGGAGTTGCCGAACAGGAGTCGATAGCCGATGAGCAGCACCAGGGAACCGCCGATCGCCGCACCCCAGGTGTAGAGGTCGAAGAAGTGCTTCTCCACCGGGCGGTCGAGGAAGCGGGCGGAGAGCCATCCGCCGATGAACGAGCCGGCGATGCCGATGAGCGTGGTGCCGATGAAGCCGCCCGGGTCGCGGCCCGGCAGCAGCAGTTTGGCGATGGCTCCGGCGGCCAGGCCCAGGATGATCCAGCCGATGATGCCCACGGTGTTGCCTTCCGGTCGGTTGTGTGTTCGCGCAAGCCTAGGGGCGGTTGACGTGAGCACACAGTCGTCGCAGGCCTCTGGCGATGTCCCGTCGAGGTTCTGCTACATGATTAAGACATTGCGCAACTGGGGAACCGGAGGAACCCCAGCTGCGTTGATCGTGATGGACGCGGGAAGCGCGAGCGGCTGCGGAGGACGTGGATGAGTGTGTCCCTGACCAAGGGCGGCAATGTGTCGCTGGGCAAACAGGCCCCTGGTCTGACTGCTGTGACGGTCGGGCTGGGCTGGCAGGCGGACACGGGGTACGAGCTGGATGCCAGCGCGTTGCTCTGTGACGCCTCGGGCCACGTGCTGTCCGACGAGCACTTCGTCTTCTTCAACAACCTGACCAGCCCCGACGGTTCGGTCCGTCACGGCGGCGCAGGCGGTCAGGCGGGCGACGACCAGCGGATCCAGGTCGATCTGACCCGGGTCCCGGCGCAGGCCGAGAAGATCGTCTTCCTCGTGTCGCTGTACGAGGCCGCGAGCCGGGGCCAGACCTTCGGGCAGGTGCTCCGCGCGCACATCCGCGTCCTCGACCAGGACGGCGGCGCCGAACTCGCCCGCTACGACCTCGCGTCCGGCAGCCTGTCGGCCGAGACCGCCCTGGTCTTCGGCGAGTTGTACCGGCACGGCGCGGACTGGAAGTTCCGCGCGGTCGGCCAGGGGTACGCCTCGGGCCTCGCCGGTATCGCGTCCGACTACGGCGTGACGGTGCTCCGGGAGACATCCCCGAGCCCCGCACCGGCGCCGAGCCCGGCACCGGTCGCCGTACGAAAACAACCGGGTGCGGCCGCGCCCGTGTCCTCCGCCCCCTCCGAGCCGTCGGTCGCCGCCGCGTCGGCCCCGGCGTTCACCGCATCTCCGCAACCCACCGGGAGTTCCACCGTGACCTGCTTCTTCGACCCCAACCACGGCCCGGGCACGATGACCGTGACCTGGTCCCCGCAGTGGGGTGTGGCCCGCCCCGTCCAGACGTGCGGCGGCTGCGCACAGCGCGTGCAGACCACGGTCCCGCCGTTCTACACCCCGCCCCAGCAGGGCTACCCGCAGCCGGTGCCGCAGGGCTATCCGCAGCAGGGTTACCCGCAGCAGGGTTACCCCCAGCAGGGCTACCCGCAGCAGGGCTACGCGGAGCCGTACGGGGACCGCCACGACCACCAGCAGGGCGGCGGCCGCCGCTTCGGCACCGGTGCGCTCATCGGCGCCGGTGCGGCCGGCCTCATCGGCGGCGCGCTGCTCAACGAGGCGTTCGACGACGACGAACCTGACGTCGAGGTCAACAACTACTACGAGGACTGATCCCGAGGGCCGGCCCGTTCCCGTCTCCGGTGGCGCACGGCCGCCGGAGACGGACGCCTACACTGGGTGGGCGTATGTGCGTCGGCTGTGATGAGCCAGGGACGGGGACGGGAGAGGACAGTGACGGAGAACGCCGCCGGCTTCGAGGACCCGCCCGCCGAGGTGCTGGCCGAGGCCGCCGCGGCGTTCGGGCTGCTCGCCTCCTCGGCCCGGCTGCATCTGATGTGGGCCCTGTCCCAGGGCGAGAGCGACGTCACGCATCTCGCCGACCGCGTGGGCGGCGCCCTGCCCGCGGTCAGCCAGCACCTGGCGAAGCTGAAGCTCGCCGGCCTCGTCCGCTCCCGCCGCGAGGGCAGACGGCAGGTGTACTACATCGACGACCCCGACGTCGTCACCCTGGTCCGGGTGATGGTCGGTCAGCTCACCGCGCGCACCCAGCATGCCTCCGCCCCCGTCCACCGCCTGCGCGGAATCGGCGGCTGAGACGAGATGTCCGCGAAGTCCCTCTGTAAGAAAAGGGTTTGAGCGGCGCGGATGGGTAATTCGTCCGGTTTTGGCACGCTATGGCCATCCATGACGAGACACACCTGACACCGTTCTTAACCCGGGGGCGTACACTCCGGCTCCCGTACCGACGCAGGTCCGCACGGCGATTCCAAAAGGTGCCCCACCTGTGAATTGAGTGTGTATCCGCGCTGTTCGGGCCACAGGTTTGTTAGATTGCGCAACCACGCAAGCGAGGCGGAGCGGCAGTCTTCCGCCCGCCTTTACACCGCCGCGCAGGTCTGGCCGTACACCCCTCGGCCGGGACTGACGGGCCCGACCGTTCATGGGAGTGGGAGATGAGCGACCCGTGGGACGGCCCCGCCGGCCAGGCCACGCGGAGCCGTAACGCACGGGTTCCCGGACAGCGCGCAGCCGAGGCCGACGGAGCACGTCAGCAGGGCGGCAGGGCCGCGGCCCGGGCGGCCGCCCGCTCACGCGCCGGCAAGCGCGGGCGCCGGGCCCGTCAGGCGGGGCGCGGGAAACGGGCGCTGAAGATCATCGGCATCGGCATGTCGACCCTCATCGTGGTCACGGCCGGTGCGGGCTGGTGGTTCTACGAGCACCTGAACGGCAACATCCACAGCCTCTCGCTCGACGGCAAGGGCGGCGCCGAGAAGGCCGACGCCTTCGGCCGCACCCCGATCAACATCCTGGTCATGGGCTCCGACGGGCGCACCAGCGCGGCCGACTGCAAGCTGGGCGGCGGCTGTTCGCAGACCGGCGTGCAGACCGGCAGCAACGCGGACGTGGAGATGGTGCTGCACATATCCGCCGACCGCTCCAACGCCACGGTGATGAGCATCCCCCGCGACACCATGACCAAGGTGCCCGCCTGCACGGACAGCGAGAGCAAGCAGTCCACCAACGGCTACTACGGCCAGATCAACAGCGCGCTGCAGTACGGCCCCGCCTGTCAGGTGGCCACTGTCCACCAGCTCACGGGCATCCCGATCGACCACTTCGTCAAGCTGGACTTCTCCGGCGTGGTGAAGATGTCGGACGCGATCGGCGGCGTCTCCGT
>NZ_JBVHMR010000026.1:0-108348 GCF_055558375.1 Streptomyces sp. NPDC025793
TTCGGGTACCTCTTCCAGCAGGACAGGCCGGGATCGGGCAATACGGCGCTGATGGACCAGATCAGCGCCCTGCGGTGGGTTCGGGCAAACATCGCAGCGTTCGGAGGAGACCCAGCGAATGTCACCGTGATGGGTGAGTCCGCCGGCGCCATGTCCATAGGCGCTCTGCTCGCGGCACCAGCTGCCCGGGGTCTGTTCCACCGGGCCATTGTGCAAAGCGGCGGCTGCCGCCCGACGTTCACCATGACCGACGCGGCAGCAACTACCAGCGCGCTGCTACAGCAGCTGGGGCTGGGGGAAAATGACACGCAGCGGTTGCTCACGGTGTCGGCTACCAACCTCACCACCGCGGCAGCCGCAGTGTGGCAGGAACCGGCTCTCGGCGGCGAGTGCTTCCATCAAGTAGGCGACGGAATCGTTCTGCCGATCCACCCACTGACTGGTGTGTCGGGAGCCGTCGACGTGCTGATTGGTACTTGCCTGGACGAGGCAAACGAGTTGGCGGTGCAGAACCCACTCTTCGCACCAGGGCTGGAAACACACACCGAGAGCATCGTCGGCGCAGCGAAATGGGCTGAACTCCAGCAGATCTACCAGCACACGAGTGCCGTCGGCCGTAGCTGGGAAATGGACCTGCTCAGTGCCTCGTTCAACGTTATGCCTTCGCTCTGGCTTGCCGAGGCGATCACACGCGCCGGCGGTCAGGCCTGGCAGTACCGTTTCGACTACGCGGCTGCGAGCCCGCATGGACCCGTGCATGGCTCTGACCTCATGTTCACGTTCGGCATGGTCAAGGCAAGCCGCCTCATGCCTGGGGCAAACCTGGCCGCGGCACAGGAACTCGCCGACTCGATGGTCAGGTCGTTCGTCTCCTTCGCGGCAACAGGCAACCCGCGCCACGCAGCCCTGCCAGCGTGGCCGTCCATTTCGGCCGGCAACGGCCCGACTCTGCTCTTCAACACCAACATCGCTGTGGCGAACGTCATGATCCCGGAAGCGCAGTTCGAAGCCTGGGATGGGGTCGAGCCGATCCTGTTCTGACGCTCGCGTTTGCCTCCTGGGTGTACTCATCTTTGCGCTTGGCTCGCACGGTGCGTGCCTTCTGCTGTGGCGATCACGTTGTCCGAGGCCGAGCCCGCCGAGTTGGTGCGCCGGACGAAAATGCCGCACCGGCGCTCGGCCGAGAAGGCCCGCATCATCCTGGCATGTGCTGACGGCATGTCAAACGCGAGTGTCGCACGACTCGTCGGTGTCCAGGCCAAGACGGTCGGCAAGTGGCGTCGGGCTTTCGCCGCAGAGCGGATGGCTGGGCTTGATGTCAATCCCCTCGGAACGTGGAGACGATCTATGCGGCCAGTCCCTCGGCGAGGGTGGCTCGGTAGTCACGTTCGTAGTCCCTCCTGGACAAGCGCACCGCCCGGCTACGAAGCAGGCGCACCCGCCGCAAGAAGCAGCGCCGCGGCATACCCACCAAGAACGCCATCCCGCGCATGCGCCCGGTCCACACCCGGCCCCGGGAAGCCGACGAGCGCCGCAGGGCCGGGCACTGGGAGGGCGACCTCATCGTCGGCAAGGCGCAGGCATCCGCGATCGGCACCCTCGTCGACCGCGCCACCCGCTACACCCGCCTCATCCACCTGCCCCACGGCTGGAAAGCCCCACAGATACGCGACGCACTTGTCGAGGGTCTGTCTGAACAGGCGGAAGGTGTGCTCGATGTCGAAGCGCCGCAGGTAGGCCTGCCATAGACGGTCGGCGTCCGCCGGGGTGGCGTCGGTGCCTGACCACCACAGCCAGACCGGCTTCGGTGTTGCCCCGCTGGGCAGGTGATCGATGTCCAGGCGGATCACCGTCCCCTCGACGACCGGGAGGGTGCCGTCGGCGGCGGCCCAGGAGGAGCGGTGGGTGAGCCTGGGGTGCAGCCGGTCCCAGGAGCGGGGTCTGGCGGTGCCGTAAAGACGTGTGTCGGTGCCGGTTTCGGTGTCCGGGATGCCCCAGGTGTCGGGCTGCCTGAAGACGAATTCGCCGCCGTGTCGGGGCGGGCGCCCCATCGTGTGTGGCTGGCGGGGTGATACAGCCCGGCGCAGGACTCTGTCAGAGCGCATCCGGGCGAGTACCTGGACCGGCAGGTCTTCGAGCTGGAACGCGAGGCGGGGTGCGTCGTATCCGGCGTCCGCGATGACGAGAACGTCGGGGACGCCTTCCTGCCACTGCCCGGCGGCCATCAGTCGGTGGAGCAGGTCACGCAGCCGCCGGGCGGTGACGGTGGCGTTGTCGTCCCCGGGAGCCAGGCGAAGCGCGCCCAAAGGCGCGGTCCAGGAACTGCGACCCGGCTCAAGCGCGATGATCGAGTACGGCCGGCCGGGGACAGGGATGTGCTGGTCCTTTCCTCGGCCGTAGGTGTGACACAGGATCCGCTGCGGTGAGGGGTGGGCATCGGGGCGTAGCCAGCAGGTGATGTCGATGGCTAGCATCAGCCGGCCGTCGACAGCCCGCGGCAGTGGCACTGCGGCCAGGGCCCGCTGCAGCCGGCCGGTGTCGACCCTGCCACGGGCGAGGGCGGCGTAGAGCCCGCCATGACCACGGCGGTGTTCGCCGACCAGCGACAGCTCGGCCAGCGACCTCACCGGCCCGTCGCCGCACAGAACGGCGTCAGCCAGCTCGAACAACGCATCCGAACGAGCAGTGAGACCGGAGTAGAACTCGCCCCGGAAGCATGACAGTTCGGCCAATGCCTCTTGTCGGGCATCGCGATGCAGCAGACACTTTCTCACGGCCTTCGTGCTGGACATGTGTGTTCCTTGATCGGAGCACATGTGTCAGACGAAGGCCGCGTTGGTGTACGGCGGTTACCGAACCGAGTCATCAAGTTCGAGGCACCATTCGACGTCGGCCGTTAAAGATCAAGCTAGCGGAGGTGAGCCGGCGGTTACTCACTTGGTGAAGAGGAAGACGATGCCGACCACGAGGCCGAGCGCCAGCGTGGCGAGACTGTGGCGGACGTCGAGTCTGCTCAGCCCAGGGATAGCGCGGTCCACGGCGTAGCGGCCGGAGCCAGCCAGCGCAAGCCCGGCGGCGGTCAGAGTGGTGAGCAGTTCGTACTCCATGCCTTGGGGAACGAAGAAGCCTCCGGCCCACTTGGCAGCGACAGCGTTGAGCATGTCTCCGGCGATCGCAGCCGCGGCGAGCGGGGTGAGCAGCCCGATCGCCAGCGCAAGACCACCCAGCGTCTCCACCACGCCGGCGATGACAGCCATGGTCTCGGGGGACGGGTAGCCGAGGGTCGCGAAGAACTGGCCCGTGCCCTTGATGCCGTAGCCGCCGAACCAACCGAACAGCTTCTGCGACCCGTGTGCGGCCAGCGTCAGGCCGAGCGCGACGCGCAGAACCAGCAGGCCGACGTCCTGGCCGATAGGAGTCGGCGCGGCCGCACCGACGCCAGCGAGCACGCCTCGGCGAGTATGATTGTTCATGGTGTGCACTCCTTCTAGAAGGCCCGCTGCGTCAAGTCCAGGCGGGCTCAAGGCGTCACCGGGCAGTGACCCTCACGCCCGGCACGCCCCTGCTTCGCAATCGCCATTGCCCTATCGCAGGTCAGCTGACCGATCACCACACACTGCTCGTAGGGGCGTGGGCGCGCCACGGTTCGAGAACACCTCACCCACGCTGCGCACCCGGGCCCAACACCGTGAAAGATGCTTCACACGCGCCGTGCCTTCTTCGTGAAGCCACACAAGATCTCGCGCCTGGTCTCGTCGTACGCGACATGTTCCGCTACGACAACACGCGTGCAGGCTCATGGCAAAGCGCGTGGGTTCGCCGGGTACAGGCCCACTCCCGAAGGGCCGATAAGTCCGTCGCGGTCGCGAACCCGACAAGCACGGCCTGGGCGGCATTCTCGGCGTCCAGGGTGTCGGACTTGCCGTTCATGCACCTCAGTCGCCGGTCCGGACGGCCGGCCTCGACCACCTTGTGGCCGTTCCTGCGCAGGAACGACGTCAGTGTGGCGCCGTAGGAGCCGGTTCCCTCGATCCCGAACGCCAGGACTCTGCCGAACGAGGTTGCCCGGTCGAGCAGCTGCTGGAAACCGCCGGTGTCGGTGGGAACGGTCAGGGTGGCCAGGATCCCGCCGATCGTGTCCATCACCGCTGCGACGTGTATGTGCTTGTGCGTGTCGACGCCGATCACCACGTGCCCGGACCTGGGCTCCTCGCTGAGGTGCACGGTGTTCCTTCCGGTCGGTAGCGTGGGGTTCAGGCTGTCGCCGGCCGGGCGGACAGGACTGTCACGGAGACGCTTTGGTGAGTCGGCTCCAGGCTCTTATCAGGTCACGTCCGTCCGGCGGCAGCGCTTGCTGCGCGCCCGGCCGGACACTCGACAGATCAACGCCAGGACACCCGAGGGGTCAGTCGAAGGCAGGAGTCAGAACACGTCGGGACTACCGGTCCTTGCGGAATCCGGTGCGAGAAGACTGACAGTCGTAACTGTCGCCGACCGAGCCCATGGATGCCTGAACTCCCGCACGCACAAACCGATTTGTGGGCTTGACGGATGTGTACCGACCGCCGTGGTCGGCGTGGTAAATGAGTATGCCGGGCTCGACCTCCTGGGCGGCGAGGGCGTACTCCAGCGTGGTCAGCACCAGGTCGGCATCCGCGCGGGCAGAGGTCTCCCAGGCCACCACCCGGCGGGGCGGATCGCCGAGAGCCACAAGGGTCCCTCGCTGGTGGAGATCATCGTCAGGTCGGTGGCCCACAGCCGGTTCGGCGCACTCGCGGTGAAGTCGCGCTCCACCAGGTCCGGGGCGGGCGTGGCTTCGGGTCGCGGTGCGTGGAGCCTGTGCGGCGAGGGCTGATGCCTGCGAGGTCGGCCTCGCGTATCAGCCTCTCGACCCGCTTGCGGCCCACTGCCACGCCCTCGCGCTTGAGCACGGCATACACACGCGGCGAGTCATATATCCCGCCGGAATCCGCGTGGATCGTGCGGATCCGCTCGGTCAGCTCCGTGTCCCGGCGCTTGCGCTCGCACGGCTCGCGCCCGGCGGGGTGTGTCCAATCAACGGCTGATCTTGGTTCGTTGAGGGTCAGTGGCTGGTAGTGGGGGTGAGGCGTCCTTCGAAGGCGATCTGGAAGGCGTTCAGCGGTGCCTTCCACCGCATCGTCCAGCGGCGCCGTCCCTTGCCGGCCGGGTCGAGGCTCATCAGCGCCATATAGACGCACTTCAACGCGGCAGCCTCCGAAGGGAAGTGGCCGCGGGCCCTCACAGCCTTGCGGATGCGGGCGTTGGCAGCTAAACGAACGCCCCCGCCGCGCGCTGGGGGACCGCACCCCGCCCAGGCCATGAGACGCTGGTCAGCAGAGCTCGCCTACCGCTGATTCGCAACGATCAGTGGAAACCGCGCGCGGTCCAGCGGGCGGGCCTGCCATTCCGCCATGCCCTCCACCACCTTGTCCGTGATCGTGGTGATGGTCTGCTTGGAGACCTCCGCTCCGTACACCTCGGCCAAATGAGCCGATATCTCCCCGTGGGTGAGGCCCTTCGCGGACAGTGAGAGCACCATCTTGTCGACACCGGTCAGGCGCCGTTGCCGCTTGCGGACGATCTGTGGCTCGAAGGTGCCGGCCGTGTCACGGGGCACCCTCACCTCGACCGGGCCGACGTCGGTCAGCACCGTCTTCGACCGAGTGCCGTTCCGGCTGTTGCCGCTGCCTCGGCCCGCCGCGTCGTGCTTGTCATAGCCGACGTGATCGGTGATCTCACCCTCCAGGGCGGACTCGAGCACCCGCTTGGTCAGCTGCTGCAACAGTCCACCCTCACCCGTCAGCTGGAGGCCGTCAGATCGGGCACGGTCGACCAGCATCGCGATCAACTGCTCGTCCGACACTGCGTCCGCGGCCGACTCGACTACCGGCTACTCCACGGCCTCGTGCTGGGCGACGGTCTCGCTCATTCAGGCGTCTCCTTGATCATCGGATCCGCTGTCTATTGGACACGCCCGGGTCAAGTTCACGATATGTGCATATGGGTATGACGCGGTTCGCGTTATGCATTTGTTTGGTATGCGTGGGGCCTTCACAGTGGGTCTCATGACGGCAGGCACTGAGTGTTGGATCCATAATTTCGTCGACGGGGGATTCGTCGAACCGGATGAGGCGCGCGGATTTACGGCGGTGGATCCGGCGACCGGGCGGGTGTTCGCCCGGGTCCACGAGGCGGATAGCGCTCTCGTGGACCGTGCGGTGATGTCTGCGCGGCAGGCTTTCGATGGTGGCTGGGGGCGAACTCCAGTGCGAAAGCGGGCCGCATTGCTACGTCGGGCGGCGGACCGCATCGAGGCGCGTTTGGAGGAGTTCGTTGCTGCGGAGGTGGCGGACACTGGTAAGCCCGTCGCACAAGCCCGCGAATTCGATGTGGCCCGAGCGGTCGAGAACTTCCGCGTGTTCGCCGATGTGATCGCCGCGACCGGGCAGGAGTCGTTCATCACCGACCTCCCGAAGGGCAGGCAGGCGCTCAACTACGCACTGCGCAAACCCCTGGGTGTGGTCGCGGTGATCACCCCCTGGAACCTGCCACTGCTCCTGCTCACGTGGAAGGTTGCACCGGCTCTGGCGTGCGGCAACGCCGTAGTGGTCAAGCCCAGTGATCAGACTCCCTCGACGGCGGTGCTGCTGGCCGAGGTTCTGATGGAGGCCGGGCTCCCGCCTGGCGCTTACAACGTGGTGCACGGCTTCGGAAGCGGCTCCGCGGGGGGTTACCTGACCAGACATCCCGGCATCGATGGCGTGACGTTCACCGGATCCTCCGCGACCGGTGCGCACGTCATGAGGACGGTGGCACCGCGGGTCCGCCCGGTCTCCTTCGAACTCGGCGGGAAGAACGCGGCCATCGTGTTCGAAGACGCGGACCTGGACGAGGCGCTGACCGGGCTGACCAAGTCCATCTTTACCAACACTGGTCAGGTGTGCCTGTGTACCGAGCGGGTGTACGTGCAGCGTTCCGTTTTCGGTGACATAGCCGACGGCCTGGTGGACCGCGCTCGGGCCCTGCACCTGTCGCACCCGGCGGACGCGCGGACCACCACGGGGCCGCTGATCTCGCAGGAGCACCGCACCAAGGTGCTGGGCTACTTCGACCAGGCCGAAAAGGCCGGCGCTCATGTACTCGTCGGCGGCGGGGTGCCCGAACTGGGTGCCGAACTGGAGGGCGGCTCATGGGTAGAGCCGACTCTGTGGACAGGTCTGACCAACGCTGACGCCCCCGTACGGGAAGAGATCTTCGGGCCGGTGGCCGCATTGATCCCCTTCGACGGCGAGGAGGAGGCGGTAGGCCTGGCCAATGACACCGATTACGGTCTCGCAGCCTCGGTGTGGACCAACGATCTGCGCCGCGGTCACCGGGTGGCGCAGCGTATGAACGTCGGGATGTCCTGGGTCAACACCTGGTACCTGCGTGATCTGCGATCTCCGTTCGGCGGGACGGGCCTGTCGGGGATTGGCCGCGAAGGCGGTGGCTCCTCGGTGCACTTCTACACCGAGCCGACGAATGTGTGCATACAACTGTGACCGGTACCCCCGAAAGCCTCCTTGCTGCGCCGGCCGACACCGCCGCCGCTCGGCTCTCGAACGCCGCCCGGACAGAAGGTCCGTGCGCTTCAGGGCCGTCATCGACCGAAAGGCGGATTGGGTACGGCGCAAGCCGGAGCGGTGCCCGTCGCCGTCATCGGTTCGGGCAACAACTGAGGCAGGGTAACGGCAGATGGTCGGAGGACAACAGGACATGATCACGGACATCACACTCGGCCTTTCCGCACGGCGTGCGCACGCGAAGGCGGGGAACGGCGGATGATCTCGGCGGCTCTGACTGCGGCCCTGGCACAGCGGCTTGACGCAGCACAGTCCACCTGTACAGAAATACCGAGCCTGGCCGACGGCAACGAGTTGGGCGTCGACGACGCCTACGCCATCCAGGCCGCTCTGGTGGGACGCCGGGAGTCCCGTGGCGAACGGGTGGTCGGCTTCAAACTCGGCTTCACCAGTAGGGCCAAGATGGCCCAGATGGGTATTTCGGAAGTCGTCGTCGGCAGACTTACCGACCGAATGCGCGTCGCCGACGGCGCGGACGTGCAACTCAGCCAGTTCATCCACCCGAAGGTGGAGCCCGAGATCGCATACCGGCTGTGCCGTGACGTTGATCCGGACGATCCGGCGGCCGACATCGAATCCTGTGTGGACGGTATGGCACCCGCGATGGAGATCATCGACTCGCGCTACCGCAACTTCCGGTTCACTCACACTGACGTCGTCGCCGACAACGCCTCGGCCTCGGGATACGCGATCGGCCCCTGGCACCCGTTCGAGCAGGCCGCCAACCGAGCTGTGCTGCTGCGTTCGGGGACACGGGAGGAAGTGGGATCGACGGCCGCGATCCTCGGCGACCCAGTGCGCGCGCTGCATGCGCTGCACACGGTGTGCCGGCTGAGGTCGATCGCGCTGTGCGCGGGCCAAGTGGTACTCGCAGGGGCCGCGACCGCGGCCCTGCCATTGGCTGAAGGAGTGAGTGAATGCCGGGTCGCCGGGCTCGGCACCGTGAAGCTGAGGGGGCGATGATGGAGGGTTCACGAGTGGTCGAGGGACATGCCCGACCACGTGGACGCTTTCCACATGTGAGGGTCGTCGGCGGCCTCGCGTTCGTCTCCGGCACCAGTTCACGCCTGCCGGACAACACTTTCGCCGGTGTCGAGGTCGATGACATGGGGACCACCATGCTGGACATACGTGCCCAGACCCGCGCGGTGATCGAGAACATCCGCAGCATCCTCGGCGACATTGGTGCCGGGCTATCTGATATTAGCCAGATAACTACGTTCCTTGTCTCGATGAACGATTTCGGTGGCTACAACGAGGTGTACGGCGAGTTCTTCGACGAGTCGGGGCCCGCCCGCACGACCGTCGCGGTGCACCAGCTGCCACACCCCCACCTGCTGATCGAGATCCAGGCGATCGCCCATCTGCCCAGCACAGCATGACCAGTCAGAACCACATGGACGGAGGCACTTCCATGAGCGACGTTCCCAAGGTGATCGACTTCCAGGCATGGATCGACGAGCACGAGCATCTACTCAAGCCGCCGGTGAACAACCAGTCGATGATGCAGGGCGAGGACTTCATCGTGCAGATTGTCGGCGGACCGAACCAGCGCACCGACTACCACGTCGATCCGTATGAGGAGTGGTTCTACCAGGTCAGGGGGAACATGCACGTCAATCTGATGACCCCGCAGGGCCCGCAGACCGTCCACATCCGACAGGGCCAGGCCTGGCTGCTGCCCGGTGACGTCCCGCATTCGCCGCAACGCCCCGATCCGGCGTCGATCGGCCTCGTGATCGAACGGGTCCGCGAGGAGGGGACGTTGGAGAAGTTCCAGTGGTACTGCCTGGAGTGCCACGACCTGGTCCACGAGGTGGAACTTCAAGTGCGTGACATCGTGGCGGATCTGCCGCCGGTGTTCACCTCGTTCTACGACGACGTACAGGCAAGGACATGCCGCGGCTGCGGTGCCCGGCATCCAGGGAAGGGGTGACTGTGCCCGGCATGATTGACGTCCACACCCATTATGTGCCCAAGGGATGGCCAGACCTGACCAACGATGCGGGCAACCATGCGCCCTGGCTGAGGGTCACCTCGGAATCCGAGGCGATAGTCATGATGGGCACGCAGGAGTTCCGCAGAATCAGGGCGGACTGCTGGGACGCCCAGACCCGGTTGGCCGACATGGACGCGGACGGCGTGAGCGCCCAGGTTGTATCGCCAACGCCCGCGTTCTTCAACTATGGGCGCACCACAGAGCAGGCCTCCAGGATCGCCCGGATCTTCAATGACCTCGCCCTGGACATCGTCGCCCCCGCCCAGGACCGACTGATCCCGTTCTGCCAGGTTCCGTTGCAGGACGCCGACGCGGCCTGTCGCGAACTGGACCGCTCCGTGGCCAACGGCCACCGGGGCGTCGAGATCGGCAACCACGTAGGCGATCGCGACCTGGACAGCGACGGCGTGGTCACTTTTCTCCAGCACTGCGCCTCACTGAACGTTCCGGTGTTCGTGCACCCTTGGGACATGGCCTCGTCACCCCGGCTCGACCGTTGGATGGCGCAGTGGTTGACCGCGATGCCCGCGGAGACCCACCTGTCGATCCTGGCCCTGATCCTTGGCGGGACCCTCGACCGGGTGCCGGAGAACCTCAGGATCTGCTTCGCCCACGGTGGCGGATCGTTCGCCTTCTGGCTGGGCCGAGTGGAGAACGCCTGGCATCGGCGCCAAGATCTCATCGCCACCTCGCTGTTCCCGCCGTCGCACTATCTGGGGCGTTTCTACGTCGACTCAGTTGTCTTCGACGAACGCGCGCTGCGGCTGCTGGTCGACACCATCGGCGCGGACAGGGTGATGGTCGGCAGCGACTACCCCTACCCGCTCGGCGAACGGCGGGTCGGCGACGTCGTGCGCAAGAGCGACTTCCTCAATGCCGACGCCCGTGCGCTGATCACCCGGGGCAATGCGGAACGCTTCCTCGGGTTGTCCTAGCCTGCGGGTTCCGACCTGCGGCATTGTCCGCATCATGATCGGAACATGAAAGTGCCTTCTGAACTGGGACGATGAGGCTTGTATAGTCAGCCCAGCAGGAAGGCACTTTCTCCGTACACCTTACCCGGTCACGTCTCCGGCTCCGTCGTCTCCACCGGCGGGCACGGTTGGTCAGCCACGCCGGATACCGACTACTGGCCGATATCGCCGAAGCCACCGGCCTCACCCACATGGCGGGTAAAAAATGAACACATGTGCACTCCCGGGCGGCTGAGACCAATTTCTGACCAGGACCCCCGGCGCACACTCTCCGTGATCTTGACCAACCACCCGTGCGATAAGGCAGACTGGTCCGGACCCCACCACTCACGGTGCGACGCTTCAGCCGCATGCCGCCGGTTTCGGCCAGAACCTCAGAGGAACCTCAAAGAGAGGAACCCTGGAGTCCTGGAGCCATCACCCCGCTCGGCCCGCATGCGGAAACCGGCCCCCAGGTCTCCGGGAGGAACCGGTTACGTCCCCACCTTCCCCCCCCACCACCCTCGAAAGAGGTACCGCCTTGACCACCATCCCCGAAGGCAGGTACACCACCGTTCGTCCGACCCGCCGCGCGGCATCGTCCCCGCCGGCCTGCGAGGCCACCGACGCTCCGGTGAGCATCGTCCACATCGACTCCCGGCTCCGTGTCGTGGCGGCGAACGAACCGTTCCACGGCATGTTCCTGACCGGTCCCCCCGAGGCCACCGGCAGACCGTTCCCCCTCTACTTCCACGAATCGGCCCAGCCCTACCTCCGCGAGCACTTCGCCCAACTGCTCGCCGGAACCCAGCCCCAGTTCAGTGCCCCGCTGCCGATGATCGACGCCAAGGGCGAGGTCGTCGACTGCCTCGTCTCCTGCGTGGAGATAGCCATGGCCGTCCACCTGTCGTGCACCGACTGCATCGCGCTCGCCGCGATCCGCCCCGACACCCCCTACGGCGACACGGTCGCACTGCTCCCGGTACCCCCCGCGCTCGCCGAGGTCCCCTCGCGCGTCCTCGAAGGGCTCGCCGTCGGCCTCTCCACCCAGCAGCTCGCCTCCCGGCTCGGGCTGAGCAGCCACGGCGTCGAGTATCACGTCAGCAGCATGCTCCGGAAGCTCAAGGCGCCCAACCGGTCGGCCCTCGTGGCCCGCGCCTACGCCCTCGGCATCCTGGTCCCCAGCTGCTGGCCCCCCAGAGTCCGTCCGCAGTACTCCACCCGCGCCTCCTCCGCACCCAGCCACTCGCTCTGACCTCGCCCACGGCCCATCGCCCCGTGAACGTCCCTCCGATCCGTTCGCACGGCGATGCGTCGTGACGACCTGAACCGACACCCATAATGTCGGATGAATTACCGGTGGCATGTCAATTGACATATCAATCGGGACGTCGCTCCGAAATATTTCGACACCCTCCGCAGGCCGCTCGCCCTTAAAGGAACAAAATCACGTCAGACCGCATACTCGGTGAACCTTCCGCACGCCTCGAACCCCAGCCGCCGATACACCAGTTCCCCTTCCGGCGACGCCTGGAGGACGGCGACACGATGCCCGTGGGCGACCGCTACGCGGCGCTCCTTGAGGCCGGTGTCCCGGAGTCCGAGGTCCCCCGTCTGGAGCGGGTGATCAGCACGTTCATCATCGGGTTCGCGGCGTCGGAGGCCGCGGGCCGCTTCTCCCCCGGCAGCCTCGACCCGCGCGGACGGCGCGGTCAGCTCCCGGGGGGCGCCCTGGCTGGACCTGCCGCCCGACCTCACCGCCGAGTTCGAGGCGGACCCGCCGACCTCAGGAGACTGGTCGAGGCGGTCGCAGGGCAGCGAGGCTGAGGGCGCTGGAGCTGCCCGGTTCGGCCTGGTAGACGATGAGCTGGAGGCCGGGGGCGTCGCGTACGTCGAAGGACTGGTACGTCAGGGTCAGGGGGCCGGCGTCCGGGTGGTGGAGGTGTTTCACGGCGGACGTCTTGCCGTGCACGGTGTGGGTGTTCCACAGGCGGGCGAAGTCCGCGCTGCGCCCGGTGAGGGTGTGGACGAGGGTGCGCAGGCGCGGGTGGTCCGGGTCGGGGCCGACCGCCTCGCGGAGGTGGCCGACGACGGATTCGGCGGTGCTCTCCCAGTGGGTGTGGACGTGCCGGGCCACCGGGTCGAGGAACGCCATGCGGGCCAGGTTGTCGAGGCGCGCGAAGGGTGAGTAGAGGGCTCTGGTCAGGTCGTTGGCGGCGAGGACGTCCAGCGTGCGGTTGACGACGAAAGCGGGGAACGACGTATGAGCGTCCAGGAGTTGCCGCAGCCCGGGGCTGACCTGGTCGTCGTCGGCGGGGAGCCGGGCCGGGGCGGTACCGGCCAGGTGGTGAAGGTGGGTGCGGGCGGCGGGCGCGAGGCGCAGGGCGCGGCCGAGGGCTTCGACGATCTGTGGCGAGGGGTGGCGTTCGCGGCCCTGTTCCAGGCGCGTGTAGTAGTCCGCGTTCATCCCGGCCAGGACGGCGACCTCCTCCCGGCGCAGTCCCGCGACCCTGCGGGAGCCGTGGCTCGCCATGCCGACGTCCTCGGGTCCCACGGCCGCCCTGCGCGCGCGGAGGAACTCCCCCAGGTGGTTGCCGGTCATGTCCCCAGGCTAGAGGGTCCGGGGACGGTGTGCCTGGGTGGGCCGTACCCAGGCGGCGGCCGTCCTGGTGGGGTCCGTTCGAGCCGCCGAGACTCGGTGCCGTACCCACCGATTGAGGAGAAGGACATGAAGGTCGTACTGGTCACCGGGGCGAGCAGCGGCATCGGGGAGGCGACCGCGCGGCGGCTCGCCGCCGACGGGCACCGGGTGTTCCTGGGGGCCCGCCGGGTGGAGCGGCTCGCGGCGCTGGCCGGGGAGATCGGCGCCGGGTACCGGAAAGTGGATGTGACTCACGCCGGTGAGGTGCGGGGGTTCGTGGAGGCCGCCCGGGAGACGTACGGGCGGGTCGACGTCGTCGTCAACAATGCGGGCGTGATGCCGCTGTCGCCGCTGGAGGCGCTGCGGGTCGAGGAGTGGGACCGGATGATCGACGTCAACGTCCGGGGTGTGCTGCACGGGATCGCCGCGGCGCTGCCGGTGATGCGGGAGCAGGGCGGCGGGCACTTCGTGAACGTCGCGTCGGTGGGGGCGTACGAGGTCTCCCCCACCGCCGCCGTGTACTGCGCGACGAAGTTCGCGGTCCGGGCGATCTCGGAGGGGCTGCGGCAGGAGGCCGCCGGGGGTGTGCGGGTGACGCTGGTGTCCCCGGGGGTGACCGAGTCCGAGCTCGCGGACGGGATCTCGGATCCGGTCGCCCGGGAGGCGATGCGGACGTACCGGGCTCTGGCGCTGCCCGCCGAGGCGATCGCGGCGGCCGTCGCGTACGCGGTGTCGCAGCCGGAGGGGGTGGACGTGAACGAACTCGTGGTCCGGCCGCGGGCGTTCAGCTGAGGCCGGTGGGCGGGGCTCGCCTCGGTCGGCCTCGCCTCAGCCCACCTCAACTCACCTCATCTCCACCCACCTCACCCCACCGACCGAACCGCCTCCGCGATCACACCCGCGACCTCCTTCGCCCGCGACACCGCCACCTCGTGCGAAGCCCCCGCCAGTTCGGTGCACTTCGCGCCCGCCCGTGCGGCGCCGTAGCGCTGGACGGCGGGGTCGATGGCCTGGTCGTCGGCGGCGACGATCACCCAGGTCGGTGTGGTGCGCCACGCGGCGGCCGGGGCTTTCTCCTCGAACGCGGCGGCGGCCAGCGGGCGTTGGGACAGGGCGAGGATCTCGGCGGTCTCGGCGGGCAGGTCGGCGGCGAAGATCTCGGGGAACGCGTCGGCCTGGACGGTGACCTCGGTGGCGGTGCCGGACCCGGTGGGGTACGACCACTGGCGCAGGTTGGTCACCAGCGGCGTCAGCGGAAAGCGGCCCTGGAGTTCGCCGAGGCTCTCGTCCTCGCCGAGGACGTACGCGGCGACGTAGACGAGGCCGGCGACGTTCTCGGCGGCAGTGCCCGCGACGGTGATGACGGCGCCGCCGTAGGAGTGCCCGACGAGGACGACGGGGCCGTCGGTCTGGGCGGCCACGGAGGCGATGTGGGCGGCGTCGGAGGCGAGGCCGCGCAGCGGGTTCGGCGGGGCGGTCACCGGGATGCTGGGCGCGGAGTTCGGCGATGACGCCGCTCCAGCTCGACGCGTCGGCGAAGGCGCCGTGGACGAGGACGACCGTGGGGGTGGACATGGTGGTGTTCTCCTCAGGAGTGCAGGGCGGTGCGCAGGGTGTCGGTCGCCAGGGTGATGGCGGCCTCGGCGGCCTGGGTGCCGCGGTCAGGTCGGCGACCTGGTCGGCCGGCCCGGGGGCGATCCGGTGGCGGATGCCGCTCAGGAGGGCGGAGGCGTCGGTGGGGTCGGCGGCGGAGAGGGTGGTGGCGCGGACGGCGGCCCAGCTGTCGTCGGTGGCCAGTTCGGCGTACGGGGTGTCGGTATGGCGGGCTCCCGCGTCGGCGAGGCGGGCGCTGATGGGGCGGCGGGTCTCGGGCAGGCCGGACTGGTAGGCGACGGCGCCGAGGACGCTGGTGAGGGCGAACGTCGTCATGCCCGAGGTGGACGGGGTGTGTTCGAGAGCGTCGGTGAGGACCTGGGCGGCCTGGCGCTGGTGGCCGTCGAGGGAGAGAGCCATGCCGACGCCGCAGGCCGCCATGGCGAGGACGTCCCGGTCGTCGGTGAGGGCGGTGACCCGGTCGTACAGCTCGCGGACCCAGGAGGGGTCGGCGGCGTTGGTGGCGGCGTGCAGGGCCTTGGCGCAGCGGCGGGCGCGGTCGGCGGGGGCTGCGCCGCACTCGGCGGCGCGCTGGAGGGCGCGGGCCGCCGCGTGGAAGCCGCCGCAGCGTTCGGCGAGGCGGGCGGTGTCCTCCAGGGCGGCGGCCACGCTCTCGTCGCGGCCGGGGCAGGCGGTGGCGAGGTGCCAGGCGCGGCGGGAGGGATCGTCGGTGAGGGCAGCGGCGAGGTCACGGTGGGCGCGCTGGCGCTCGTGCGCGGGGGCGGCGTGGTAGCAGCAGCCGGCGCGGGCCAGGGGGTGGCGGAAGAGGACGCGGCCGTCGGCGACCGTGACGAGGCCGGCTTCTTCGGCGGAGGCCCAGGCCGCCAGGTCGCTTCCGGCGCCGGCGGCGTCCATGACGGTGACGAGGTCGTCGTACTGGGAGGCCGCCGCGTACAGCAGCAGGCGGCGGGTGGTGTCGCGGAGGGCGGGCAGGTGGGCCGCGTACAGGCGTTGGATGCGTTCGGGCTGCGGGAGGCGCCGCCGGGCAGGACGCCGTCCTCGGCGGCGCGGGACAGTTCGATGACGGCGAGGGGGTTGCCGTGGGCCTGGCGCAGGAGTTCGCTGCGGGCGCGGCCGGTGGGGGCGTGCGGCTGGGCGTCGAGGAGCGGCGGCGGCGCGGTCGCCGAGGGGGCCCAGGAGCAGCGTCGGCAGGTCGGCGGGGACGCCCGGCCGGGGGTGTCTGGCCGCGGGCGGTGAACAGGGCGGGGATGCCGGGGGTGCGGCGCAGCACGAAGCCGAGGACGTCGAGGGGGTCGCGGTCGGCGTGCTGGACGTCGTCGGCGGTGAGGAGGAGGCGGGCGTGGCGGACGGCCTCGGTGAGGAGGGTGAGGACGGCCATGCGCAGGTGGGTCGGGACGACCGGGGCGCGGGCTGGGGTGATGCCGAACGCGGTGTCCAGGGCGGTGCGCTGGTGGTCGGGGAGGGCGGCGGCGTGGGTGAGGACGGACAGCAGGAGCTGGTGGAGCGAGGCCAAGGAGTGGTGTGCCTCCGCCTCGCTGCCCCGGGCGGTCAGGACCGTGGTGCCGGCGCGGCGCGCGGCGTCGGCGGCGACCTTGAGCAGCCGGGTCTTGCCGGTGCCGGCCTCGCCGAGCAGGAGCAGCGTCCTGCCGTCCGCTACGGCGTCCTGGCGTCGGGCGAGTTCGGCGCTACGGCCTCTCAGCGGTCCTTCGGTGTTCTCAGCACCCCTCCATCATTGCCTGTCGTGCGGCGTCGGCCGAATTCCTCAGATCCGGGGCCGTACCCGCCGTCCGCGCAGGACGACCGCCGACGGCCGGTCGAGGACGCTCAGGTCGGTGCGGGGGTCGCGGTCGTAGAGGACGGCGTCGGCGGGGGCGCCGGGGACGAGGCCGGGCAGGCCGAGCCAGGCGCGGGCGGTCCAGGAGGCGGCGGCGAGGGCGTCGTGGGGGCGCAGGCCGGCGTCGACGAGGGCGCGGATCTCGCCGGCGACCCCGCCGTGCGGGCGGGTGTCGGTGCCGGCGAGGACGGAGACGCCCGCCTCCACGGCCTGGGCAACGAGTTTCGGGTGGGCGTCGGCGCCGCGCAGGTACCACTCGCGGGGGGCGCCCTCGGGGGCGTTGGCACGGATGGCCTCGGTGGGGGCGACGACCATGGCCAGCGTGGGAATGAGGGCGGTGCCCTGAGCGGCCATGCGGTCCAGCAGGGCGGGGTCCAGGCACATGCCGTGCTCGATGGAGTCGACGCCCGCGAGGACGGCGGCCTCTCCCCCGGCCTCGTGCATGGAGTGGACGGCGACCCGGCCGCCGGCCGCGTGGACGGCGTCCACCGCCTCGGTGAGGACGTCGACGGGGATGGGGTTGCCCTCGTGGACCCAGTCGACGACGAACTTCACCCAGCCGGTGCGGCGGGCCTGGGCGGCGGCCTGCGCGGCCATCTCGGCGTGGTCGAGGCGGTGGGCCCAGCCCTCTAAGTACTGGCCGTGCTGGGTGATCCAGCGTCCGGCCTGCCAGGCGCGCGGCACGTCGGGCGCGGTGCCGAACCAGTCGGGAGGGTCGCTCGGCAGGCCGGGGACGCGGATCGCGGTGACCCCGGCGTCGACATGGCGGTGCAGGTCCTCGCGCAGCAGGTCGGCGTCCAGGGCGCTGCCGTACTCCTCGGCGAGGCCGGGGTGGGTGTGGGCGTCGACGAGTCCGGGCAGGAGCCAGCCCTCGCCGACGAGTTCGGCGTTCGGCACGGGGTCGGTCGTCCAGCGGTCGCCGTCGGCGTACAGGTCGACGTACTCGCCGTCGGGGAGGGCTCTGCCGCGGATGCGCAACACCGTCATGGGGTGGCTCCAGTCGTGCGGGGCGGGTCGGGGCGGGTGGCGTCGGAGGGTGCGGCGGACGTCGGGGGCGAGGGTGTCCTCGGCGTCGCCGGGCGCCGGCGCCTGTGGGACCTCCGCGTCGCCGGGCCTCGGCGCGTGCAGGACCTCGGGTGCCCTGGTCCGGCGGGCCTGCCCGGGGCGGGAGGCGGGCCGTGCCTCGGGGAGGTGAGGCGGGTACTGGGCGGCATCACACCTCCCCGAGGGGAAGCGAGGCAGAGGTGCCGGGCGGTGTCACGCTTCCCCGAGGAGAAGCGGGGCAGGTGCCGGGCGGCGTCACGCCACGTTCTCCGCGTCCGCCCCCGACACGTGTACACGTGTCGTGCCCGGTGCCGTCGCCGCGAGGGCCGCGAGACCCTCGTCGACGACGGCCGGCGCGACGCGCTCGCGGCCCCCGTGGATCGTCCGGTCCGGCATGAGCAGTGCGGTGACGGTCGTGCGGCGTTCGGCGGACAGGGTCGCGCGGACGGCGGCGGCGGCGGCCCTCGCCCGCTCCAGGCCGGGGAGTTCAGCGGTCGCCTCCTCGGGGAAGACGGCGACTCTGAGGGACCCGAACTCGGTGCAGACGGCGCCCTGTCGGCGGTCGATCTGGGCGCGGATCTCGCGGGCGACCCGCATCTCGTGCCCGAAGGCGGTCCCGGCGTCGAAGGCGGCGCGGCGGCTCTCGGTGGAGAGCAGGAGCACGGTCCCGGCGCCGGCGGCGAGGCGGCGTACGACCTGGGCGCGCAGGAGGTCCAGGGCGCGGCGTTCGGGCCAGCGGGCGGCGGGTCCCGGCGCCGGGGCGGGGTGGGGCCACAGGGCGAGGGCGGACCGCAGGAGGTCGAGGGCCTCGGTGTCGGCGCCGGTTTCGAGGAGGTCGAGGCCTTCGCGGGCGCGGCGGGCGAAGGCGAGGGCGTCGACCTCGGCGGGGTCGACGCGCAGGACGTAGCCGGGGCCGTGGGTGAGCAGGACGGCCTGGCGGAAGCGCCGGGCCCGGCCGCCGCCGGCGTCGGTGGCGTACCACTCCTGGGCGGCGATCCCGGAGCGCAGTTCGGAGACCACGTTCTGGACCATCTTGCGGGCGGTACGCGGCGGGGGGCCGTCCCAGAGGGCGGCGAGGAGTTCGTCGACGGCGACGACGGTGTTGGCCCGCAGGGCCAGGTAGTGCAGCAGGGCCCGGTGTTTGGGGCCGCCGAGGGGGAGGGAGGAGCCGGCCACGGTGAGGTCGACGGTCTCCAGGGTGCGCACGAGCATCGGTGGGGGTCCTCTCGTGATCTGGTGTTCCGCATCGAAACGCGAACACACCTGCGATTTCCAGGGACTTGGGGCAGGACTAAGGGTTTCCGCAGCGCAGCGGGCCGCGGATTACCTGCTGATGAGCGGCCGATGGCACGGCTCCCTGGCCCGTGCGGGGGCGCGGCGGCGAGCCTGCACACAGGCTGCGGGGCGTTCGAAGGGAAGTGCGATGCGGGTGATGACTGCCGGTGGCGACGGGCTGTGCCGTGGCGTCCGCTGAGGAGGCCGTCCGGACCCGGGACCTCGTGAAGTGGTACCCGAAGCGGGACCGTCCGGCGATCGACGGGCTGACGTTCTCGGTGGCGCGGGGTGAGATCTTCGGGCTGCTGGGTCCCAACGGCGCGGGGAAGACGACCACGATCGGGGTGCTGACGACCCGGGTGCTGCCCACGCAGGGCGAGGTGTCGGTGGGCGAGGTGGACCTGCTGCGCGACGGCGCCGAGGCGCGCCGCTGGCTGGCCGTCGTCAGCCAGTACAACAACCTCGACCGGGGCCTGACGATCCACCAGAACCTGCTGATGCACGGCCTGTACCACGGTCTGTCGCGCACGGTGCGGCGGCAGCGGGCGGACGGTCTCCTCGCGGAGATGGGCCTCGCCGACCGGGCCGGCGCGAAGGTCGGCCAGCTGTCGGGCGGCCAGCAACAGCGGGTGAAGATCGCCCGCGCGCTGATGCACGAGCCGTCGGTCCTGTTCGTCGACGAGCCGTCCACCGGCCTCGACCCGCAGTCGCGCCTGTTCGTGTACGACAAACTGACCGCGCTGCACGCCCGGGGCGTGACCGTGGTGATCACGACGCACGACATGGGGGAGGCGGCCCGCCTCTGCGACCGCGTCGGCATCATGGACCACGGCAAGCTGATCGCCCTGGACACGCCGAAGGCCCTCACCGCGTCCCTGCCCGGCGGCACGGCCGTCGACCTGGCGGTGGACGGCGACGTGCGGGAGCTGGCGGCGGCGCTCGCCCGGGAGCCCGGCGTCTCGGCGGTCGAGCCGGTCGGCGAGGACACGCCGGGCCGGCTGCGGCTGCACACCAGCGCCGATCCCACTCCCCTCCTCGCGCGCGTGCTGCGCGTGATCGGCGAGCACGGCTGCGAGGTGCGCGACGTCGGCGTGCGCCGGCCGAGCCTGGAGGACGTCTTCATCCGGCTGACCGGCAGGGGGTTGCGTTGAGCGCGACGACATCGGTGACGCGGGCCTGGAACGGGTTCCGCACGACGCTGTGGCGGGACCTGTTCATCATGGTCCGCGAACTGCCGAGGGTGCTCGCGCAGACCGTCGTCCAGCCGTTCTTCATGCTGCTGGTGATGGGCAAGGTGCTCACCGAGATCGGGTACGTCCGCGCGGACTACGCGCCGGTGCTGCTGCCGGGGATCATCGCGCTGACCGCGTTCCTCGGGGCGCTGCAGAACACCGCGCTGGGCCTCGTCTTCGACTTCGACCTGACGCGGGAGCTGGAGGACCGGCTGCTGCTGCCGGCGCCGCTTTATGTGGTGGCGCTCGCGAAGATGGCGTTCGGGGCGCTGCGCGGGGTGCTGTCGGCGGTGGTGATCCTGCCGGTCGGGTTCCTGCTCCTCGACACGGTGTGGTCCGCGGGCGACCTGCTGGTGGTGGCGCCGCTGGTGGTCCTCGGCTCGCTGTCCGGGGCCGCCGCCGGGCTGCTGCTCGGCACGAGCGTGGAGTCCCGCAACATCGCGGTCTGGTTCGCGATCGCGGTCACCCCGCTCACCTTCACCGGCGCCACGCAGTACCCGTGGCCCGCACTCGGGCACACCCTGTGGTTCCAGGTGCTGTGCGCCGTCAACCCCCTCACCTACCTCAGCGAAGCCCTGCGGGCCGTCACCGCGCCGCAGGTCCCGCACATCGCCCTGTCCGTCGACGTCGCCGTCCTCGTGGTCTCCGTCCTGCTGTTCGGGGCGCTGGCCGTGCGGGGCTTCTACCGGCGCGCGCTGGACTGACCCCCCTCGCCCCACACCGGAACGTTAAGGAGTTGGCCATGAGCGACGCCGCTCGATCGACGGGCGCCTCGCCCGTGCCCGAACGGGTCGTGGTGACCGGCGGTGCCGGTTTCCTCGGCTCCCACCTGTGCCGTGTCCTGCTCGGCGCGGGCCGCGAGGTGGTCTGCGTCGACAACCTGTGCACCGGCCGCCTGGCGAACGTCGCCGACCTGGCCGGGCATCCCCGGTTCCGGTTCGTGGAGGCGGACGTCACCGAGCCGCTCACCGTGAACGGGCCGGTCGGCGCGATCGCCCACCTCGCGTGCGCGGCGTCCCCCGTCGACTACTTCAACCTGCCCGTGGCGACGCTGCGCGCCGGCGGCCACGGCACGTACAACATGCTGGAGCTGGCCCGCGAGAAGGGCGCCCGCTTCCTGCTCGCGTCCACCTCCGAGGTGTACGGCGACCCGCTGGTGCACCCGCAGACCGAGGAGTACTGGGGCAACGTCAACCCGGTCGGGCCGCGTGCCGTGTACGACGAGTCGAAGCGGTTCTCGGAGACGATGACGGTCGCTTTCCGCAAGGAGTTCGGGCTGGACGCGGGGATCGCCCGCATCTTCAACACCTACGGCCCGTCGATGCGCGCCGACGACGGCCGGGTCGTGCCGGCGTTCATCACGCAGGCGCTGCGCGGCGAGCCGCTGTCGGTGATGAGCGACGGCCGTCAGACGCGGTCCCTGTGCTACGTGGACGACACGGTCGACGGCCTGGTCGCGCTGCTGGACCGCGCGGAGGCGGGCCCGGTGAACCTGGGCAACCCGAACGAGATCACCATCCTCGAACTCGCGGAGCTGATCGTGGAGATCACCGGCAGCCGCTCCCCCCTCACCCACATCCCGCCGCACCCGGACGACCCCCGGCGCCGCAGGCCGGACATCGAGCGTGCGCGGACCCGGCTCGGCTGGGAGCCGCGCGTCGCCCTGTCCGACGGTCTGAAGCGGACCGTCGAGTGGTTCGCCCAGAACGAGACCGAAACCCAGAGCCAGACCGAAGCCAAGAGCCAGACCGAAGCCCACGCCAAGGCCGTTACCGGAGGCACTCCCCGATGACCACCACCCCCAGCATCGCGATCATCGGCGGCGGCTGGAGCGGCTGCACGGCCGCCCGCCTCCTCCTCGACCGGGGCTACCGCGTCCACCTGTTCGAGCGCGACCAGCAGCTCGGCGGGCACTCCCGCTCCGAGGTCCTCGGCGGAGTCGTGTTCGAGCCGAACGGGCCGCACATCTTCCACACGTCGAACGCCGAGGTCGCCGCCTTCGTGCAGCGGTACGGCATGCGGCGGGCGTTCGAGCACAAGGTGCTCACCGAGATCTTCCTCGACGACGAGGAGGACCCGCGCTACCTGTCCTGGCCGCCGCAGGTCGACGAGATGCGGGAACTCCCGCTGTGGGGGCGGATCGAGAAGGAGCTGGCGAACCTGCCCGAGACTCCGTCGACCGCGAACTTCCAGGCGTACTCGGAGTCCATCATGGGCCCGACGCTGTACGACCTGTTCGTGCGGGACTACACGATCAAGCAATGGGGGCGTGAACCCGCCGAGCTGTCCGCGGACTTCGCGCCGAAGCGGCTCGACCTGCGCACCGACGGCAACCGCCGGCTGTTCCGCGACCCGTGGGAGTTCTACCCGGAGCGCGGCTTCCAGGAGATCATCGAGCGGATCGCCGAGCCGGTCCCGGTGACGGTCGGCGCGACCCTCGACCACACCGACCTGGACGACCTGGCCCGCGAGCATGACGCGGTCGTCATCACGGCCGCGCTGGACGACTTCGCGGGGCAGCCGGACGCCCTGGAGTGGCGGGGCATCCGGACCGTGTCCCGCTATGTCCCGCTCGACGACCCGGCGGCCACGCTGACCCCCGGCTACCAGGTCAACCGGCCCTCGCTGCGCCGCTCCTACACGCGGACCATCGAGACCAAGCACGCCACCGGGCAGCGGATCGGGGCGACGGTGGTGAGCGAGGAGTACCCGGGGGCGCCGTACCGGCACTATCCGGTGCCGACGGTCGACTCCCGCTACGAGAAGCTCAACGTCTCGCTCCAGGAGTCGATCCGGGAGAACGCGCCGCTGCCGGTGTTCTACTGCGGGCGCCTCGCGAATTACGTGTACATCAACCAGGACGAGGCGATCGCCCAGGCGATGGCGTGCGCGGACGAGGTGCACGGCTTCTTCTCGCAGGCGGTGTCGTGAACGTTCTCGTCACGGGCGGGGCGGGTTTCATCGGCTCGCATCTCGTGGACGCGCTGCTGCGGGCGGGACACGCGGTCAGCGTGATCGACGACCTGTCGACCGGTCTCGTCCAGAACCTCGACACGGCACGGGAGTTGGGCCTCGCCGAGTCCGATCTGCACGTCGTGGACATCGCGTCCGCCGAGGCCGCGGAGGTGATCCGCCGGGTGCGTCCCGAGACGGTGCTGCACCTCGCCGCGCAGCCCTCGGTGTCGGTGTCGATGCGGGATCCCCGGCTGGACGCGCACAGCAACCTCACGGGTCTGCTGAACGTCCTGGTCGCGGCCCAGGAGGCCGGCACCGGCAAGGTGGTGTTCGCGTCCAGCGGCGGCACGATCTACGGCGAGCCGCAGGCGCTGCCGATCGGGGAGGACGCGCCGCTGTCCCCCCGCTCGTTCTACGGCCAGTCGAAGAAGGCGGGCACCGAGTACGTCCGCCTGTTCGCCGAGAAGCACGGCATGGCGTACGCCTGTCTGGCGCTCGGCAACGTCTACGGGCCCCGGCAGAACCCGCAGGGCGAGGCCGGGGTGATCGCGATCTTCGCCCAGCGGCTGCTGGGCGGCCGTCCGTGCCTGGTGTTCGGCGACGGCCACAACACGCGGGACTACGTGTACGTCGCCGACGTCGCCGACGCGTTCGTGCGGGCTCTGGAGCGGGGCAGCGGGCTCATCAACATCGGTACGGGCGTGGAGACGTCGGTGCTCGACATCCACGCGGCGCTGGCGAAGACTCTGGACTCGGACGCCGCCCCCGTCCACGAGCCGGCGCTGCCCGGTGAGGTGCGGCGGATCTGCCTCGCCGTGGAGCGGGCGGAGGAGCAGCTCGGGTGGCGGCCCCGGGTGTCGCTGGAGGACGGGATCCCGGGAGTGCTCGACTCCCTGCGGTGAACATGAGCACAAAGAGGGGGCCCGGACCGGGGAGTCCGGGCCCCCTCCCCCATGTGTCAGACGGTGACGCGTCCCACCGCCATGCAGGTGAAGCCCAGCGCGCCGAGCTTCTCCCGGTCGAGGGCGTTGCGGCCGTCGTACAGGAGCGTGCCGCGCATCCGCCCGGCGACCTCCGCCCAGTCGGTGTCCTGGAGGTCGGCCCACTCGGTGACGACGATCAGCGCGTCGCAGTCCTCGGCGGCCTCCGCGACCGTCTTGGCGCGGCGGACCCGCGTCCAGGGGCCGGTGGTGGGCAGGCGGGCCATGGGGTCCCAGCCGGTGACCTCGCAGCCCTCGGCGAGGAGCCGGGAGGCGATGACGGCGGAGGGGGCCTCGCGCATGTCGTCGGTGTCGGGCTTGAAGGTGAGGCCGAGCAGGGCGATCCGCCGGCCGTCGAGCCCGCCCAGCTGCCGCTTGACGCGCTGGACGGCGCGCCGGGGCTGGAGGTCGTTGACCTCGATGACGGCCGACAGCAGCTGGAAGGGGTACCCGCTGTTGGAGGCCATCGCGCGCAGCGCGCGGGAGTCCTTCGGGAAGCAGGAACCGCCGTAGCCGAGACCGGCGTTGAGGAAGTGCGGGCCGAGCCGGTGGTCCATGCCGACGGCGCGGGCCACCTCGACGACGTCGGCGCCGGTCTTCTCGCAGACGGCGGCGATCTCGTTGATGAACGTGATCTTCGTGGCGAGGAGGGCGTTGGCGGCCAGCTTGACCATCTCGGCGGAGGGGACGGTCATGATCTCGACGGGCCCCTCGACCCCCCGGTGCAGTGCGGCGACGAGCTGTGCCGTGGCCTCGTCGTAGGAGCCGACGACGACCCGGTCGGGCCGCAGGAAGTCCTGGACGGCACGCCCCTCGGCGGTGAACTCGGGGTTCGCGGCGTAGCCGACGTGCGCGAGACCGGCCGCGTCGAGGGCGCGGCGGACCTTCTCGCCGGTGCCGACCGGGACGGTCGACTTGAGGACGACGGCCTTGAGGTGCGCAGCGCCGGTGAGGTCGGCGACGACGGACCAGACCCGGGAGAGGTCGGCGTCACCGGAGGCGGTGGGCGGGGTGTCGACGCAGATGTACGCGACCTCCGTCCCGTCGAGGGCGCCGGCTGCGTCCAGCGTGAACGTCAGCCGCTCCCGGTGCTCCCGGATCAGCTCTTCGAGTCCGGGTTCGTAGATGGGGACCTGACCGGCGTTCAGCATGTCGACCCGTTCGGGGACGATGTCCCGCACGACGACCCGGTGTCCCAGTGCGGCGAGGCAGGCACCGGTCACCAGACCGATGTAGCCCGCGCCGAATACGCCCACCCGCATGGCCGTCCTACCTCTCCGCCGATTCGGCCGGGCCCGCGGCGCGCGGCCTGCGGATGCCCTGTTCCTCCAGCATGGCCAGCAGGCCGTCCACGGAGACTCCGCCGTCGTCGTCCGGCGCGAGGCGTGAGCCCCAGCGTCCGGCGTCGGCCTCCAGCGTCCCGGAGACCTCCCCGATCACCGTGTCGAGGTCGTCGTCCTGCTCGGCGACGAAGAGCGCGCGGCGAACCACCGAGGTGCGTTCCAGGCGGGCGACGCGCTTCCCGTCGGCGAGGTGGACGAGGCCGAGGCCCTCGGTGTCGGCCTCGTGGACGAGGTCGGCGAGTCCCTCGGGGGCGAGCCGCCAGCCGGGGGTGCAGTGCAGCCGGAAGGGCGCCGGGAAGGAGGTGTCACCGGCGTCGGTGACGAAGCGGACGCGTCCCTCGTGCGCGTACTCGGCGCGGACGAGGCGCAGGTCGGCGAGGGGGTCGGCGAGGACCTTGCGGCGGCCGTCGGTGAGGGTGTCCCAGGCGCCGACGAGGGTGACCCGGACGTCGGGGAGGCTGCCGCCCAGGACGGCGTCGACGCTGGCGCGGACGTCGTCGTGGGAGGCGCCCGTGGTGTCGATGACGACGTCGACGTAGGGGACGAGCCACTGGCGGCGGACGGCCTTGCGGCCCAGGCGCATGGTGGGGATGCGGTCGGTGAGGTGGGGGCGGATGAAGCCGAGGAGGCGCTGCTGGTCGCGTTCGATGGTGGGCGCGCCGAGGTGCCAGGAGCGGGCCTCGTGCTCGGGCACGAAGACACCGCCGGCCTGGGAGAGGCGGTAGCCGAGTTCGCTGTCCTCACCGAGGATCAGCTTCGGGTCGGAGTCCCCGGCCGCGCGCAGCAGGTGGCGGTGGGCGGAGGCGGTGGAGCCGACGAGGGTGGTGCCGACGCTGGGGCCGGCGGTACGCAGGTCGTCGGTGGCCTTGCAGACCGTCTCGATCCAGTGGTTGGGGCGGCTGGCCTCGATGGCGTAGAGGCGGTCCTCGGCGCCGTCGGCGACGGCGGCGTGCACCTCGGCGGGGGTGAGGTCGCCGGGCATGAAGTCGACGACGCGGCGGCTGCCGAGGACGACGAGGTAGCGGGCGAGGTGGTGCCAGCGCAGCTGTGCTTCGAGGTGGTCGCGGAAGGCGAGGGTGTCGGCGTCGATCCATACGACGACGTCGCCGTCGGCGGCCTCGGAGCCGCTGCGCACGGCGTGGCTGCGGCCCCAGCCGCCGGGCGCGGAGGAGATCAGCCGGGTGTTCCCGGGGGCGAGTTCGGGCAGCCGGATCGCCGGGCTGCTGCCGTCGTCCACGACGATCACCTCGGTGAGGTGCGCCGGGTAGGACTGGGCGGCGAGCGCGGCGAGGGTCAGGTCGAGGGCTTCCTGGCCGCCGTGCGCGGGCACGACGACGCTGGCGGTGAGCCGGGGTTCCCAGCCGCCGAGCGGGGGCGGGGTGAGGGTGGCGTGGTCGTTGCCCCGGACGCGGGGCTGCGGCGGGACGGTCATCCCACAAGTCCTTCCAGGTGGTCCACCGCGGCCTCGACGGGCGGCAGGGTCAGCATGTGGCGCTGTGCGCTGCGGGCACGCACGGCGGTGTCGGTGTCTTCGAGGACGCGGGCGCAGGTCTTGGCGACCTCGTCGGCCTCCGCTTCCTCGATGCGCAGGCCGAGGCCGAGTTCGGCGACGCGTTCGGCGTTGTGCATCTGGTCGCCGAAGAGCGGCAGGACGGCCATGGGGACACCGGAGCGCAGGGCTTCCCGGACGCTGTTGTAGCCGCCGTGGGTGGCGAACAGGTCGGCGCACTGGAGCAGCAGGGGCTGCGGGAAGTGGTCGACGACGTGGACGTGGCTCGCGGCGAGGTCCGGGTCGACGGGGATGCCACCGGTGGCGACGATCGCGGTGCAGTCGAGCTGGGAGAGGCCGGCGATATACGCCTCGGGGACGATGGACAGGGGGTTCTCGGTCGCCTTGTCGGGCAGGGTGCCCTCCTCGGGGGTGAAGCCGGTGAGGAGGGTGCCGCTGGCGGCGAGCACGAGGGGTTTGTCGGCGGGGAGGTCCGCGATCCAGTCGGGGAGGCTCTCGCCGCGGGTGACGGTGGGCGGCTGCTGGTAGGCGAACGCGTCGGGGGCGCCGGGGCGGGCGAAGGAGAGGCCCGCGGGGACGCAGTCGAGGCGGCCGTGCCGGTACAGGGCGCCCGGGTCGTCCTCCGGCGCCAGGCCGAGCGTGTCGCGGTGGGCGGCGAGGGCTTCGGTGACGGCGTCGGCGTCGAGGAACTGGCCGGTGCCCGACGGCGCGGGGACGTGGACGGCGCCGAGGGTCTCGGCGACGAGGAACCCCGCCATGTCGGTGCCGTCGCGCAGTACGAGGTCGGGCGCGAAGTCCTCGGCGATCGGCAGCAGGGTGCGGTAGTTGTCGGTGACGTGGGGGCCGCAGCCGGTGAGGACCCACAGCCGCTGGTCGAACAGGTCGAGGTCGGCGGGCAGGGCGACCGTGCCGTCCCGCAGCGCGCCCATGACCTGGTCGGCGAGTTCGGGCAGGACGGGCACGGTACGGACGTCCTCCCCCGCGAAGACCTGGGCGGGTCTGGGCGGGACGACGACGAGCAGCTCGTGCCCGGCGTCGGCCAGCGCCCTCACCAGCGGGAGCATGGCGCGGGCGTGGGAGGGCGTGCCCGTCAGGGTGGCGAGGACGCGCATGGGGTGCCTTTCGGACGGGTCAGGGCCGCAGGGCGCCGGTCATCTCGGTGACGAGGGCCTGGGCGTGGGGGGTGATGAAGAAGTGGCCGCCGTCGAACGTCCGCAGCCTGAATTCGGCCTCGGTGAGCCCGGACCAGGCGTGCAGTTCGCGTTCGTCGGCGCGCGGGTCGCGGGTGCCGCCGAAGACGGTGAGCGGGATCGTGAGAGCGGCCTCGGGGATGTACCGGTAGCTCTCGTTGACCTCGAAGTCGGCGCGCAGCGTGGGCAGGAAGACGTCCAGGAGGTCGGGTTCGCCGAGCACGCTCTCGGGGGTGCCGCCGATCTCCCGCAGGTGCGGGACCAGTTCGGGGGTGGGCATGGCGAAGAGCTGGGGGCGGACGTCGGGCAGGTGGGGGGCGGCCCGGCCGGACACGAAGAGGTGGACGGGCTCGGGGGCGCCCTCGGCGCGCAGGCGGCGGGCGAGTTCGTGGACGACGAGGGCGCCGAGGCTGTGCCCGTAGAGGGCGTAGGTGCCCTCGAAGTGCCCGTCGAGGCTCTCCATCAGGTCGTCGACGAGGGGGGCGAGCTGCGTGTGGGGCTTGTCCTGGTAGCGCTCGGCGCGGCCGGGCGGCTGGAGGGGGCAGATGTCCACGCCGGGGAGAGTGAGGTCGCGCCAGGGGGCGTACATGGCCGCTCCGGAGCCCGCGTTGGGGTAGCAGAACAGGCGGGGGCGTTCGGTGGCCACCTCGCCGAAGGGGAGCCAGCAACTGGTCACAGCACCTCCACCGTGAGGTAGTCGGGCGGGGACTGGACCCGCCCGAGGTCGGCTTCGAGGACGACGTGGTCGCCGTCGCGCTCGGCCTCGGTGAACCCGGCGAACGCGTAGGTGACGTACATCATCCGGTTGCGGCCGGTCTCGACGAACTCGGCCCGCAGGCCCGCCCCGGCGCTGGCTGCGAGGCCCATGATGTGGTTGAGCAGGACGGTGCCGACGCCCCTCGACATGACGCGGCAGGACATCAGCATCATCCGCAGGTGCCAGTGCTCGGCGCCGAGTTCGACGAGGGCGAGGCCGATCTTGCCGTAGCTGCCGTAGCGGTCGGTGAGGGAGGCGACGAGCAGGAGGTGGTCGTCGGAGCGGCGCAGCTCGTCGAGTTCCTCGTAGGAGTAGGTGCGGCCGGTGGAGTTGAGCTGGTTGGTGCGGACGGTGAGTTCCTCGGCGCGCTGGAGGTCCTCGGTCTGGGCGGGCGCGATGGTGAAGCGCATGCCGAGAGTGGCGAGGAACTCCTCGCTCGTGCCGGTGTGCTCCTGCTCGGCCTGGTCGCGCACGACCGTGCTGGCGTACATCTCGCGGCGCACCCGGGACTCGTCGGTGACGAAGCGGGGCGTGAAGCCCTCGCCGTCGAGCGGTGAGAGGTCGGCGGCGTCGACCGTGGTGACGGCCGGGTGGGCGTGGGTGACCTCCTCGCGTTCGAAGGGCTGGTCGTCGACGAAGGCGATCGCGTCGAGGCCGATGTTGAGGGAGGCGGCGACCTGGTTCACGGAGTCCGACTTGGGGTTCCAGCCGATCTGCGGGTACAGGAAGTAGTGGTCGAGGCCTTCGGCCTTGAGGCGGGCCAGCGCCGCTTCCGGGTCGTTGCGGCTGACGACGGAGTGCAGGACGCCGAGTTCGTCGAGGCGCCGAATGTGGGCGACGGCCTCGGGGCGGACGGTGACGTCGCCGTCCTCCAGGAGGATGCCGTCCCACAGGGTGTGGTCGAGGTCCCAGACGACGCACTTGATCTGGCCCCGCTTGAGCGTGGTCACCGGGTCACCTCCTGGTGTGCCTGTTCGGCGATGGTGATCTGCTGGAGTTCGGTGGAGCCCTCGATGATCTCCATGACCTTGGCGTCCCGGTAGAGCCGGGCGACGGGGTGCTCCGGGGAGCAGCCGGCGGCGCCGTGCAGCTGGACGGCGACGGACGCGCAGGCGGCGGCGGTCGTCGAGGCGTGGTACTTGGCGATCCAGTTGGCCATGATGGCGGCCGGGTCGTCGGCGTCCTTGAGGCGTCCGGCCTCCCGGCACAGCAGGCGGGCGGCGCGCAGGCCGGTGACCATGTCGCTGATCTTCTGCCGGACGAGCTGGCGGTCGAACAGCGGGCCCTCGCTCGTGGTGCGGGCGGTGGTGTAGGCGACGCTGGCGTCGAGGCAGGCCTGGATGATGCCGACGCTGCCGCTGGCCACGCTGAACCGGCCGAAGTCGAGGGCGGAGGTCATGACGGTGCCGGTGGCCCAGCCGAGGGGGCCGAGGACGGCGTCGTCGCCGAGCGGCACGTCGTCGAGGATCACCTCGGCGAGCATGCTGGCGCGGGTGCCGAGGATGCCCGAGAGGGGTTCGACGGTGACGCCGACGGTGTCGCGGGGCACCAGGAAGGCGGTCATGCCGCCGTCGGTGCGGGCGAACAGGAGGTAGAGGCCGGCGACCTGGCCGCCGGTGATCCACTTCTTGCGGCCGTTCAGGACCCAGCCCTCGCCGTCGCGCACGGCGGTCGTGGCCGACACCGACGGGTCGCTGCCGCCCTCGGGCCCGGTCAGGGCGAACGCGCCGAGGAGGGACCCGTCGGTGAGGCCGGGCAGCCAGCGGGCGCGCTGGGCGTCGTCGCCCCAGTGCCGAACCGACCAGGACGCCATGCCGTGGACGGTGAGGAGGCTGCGCAGCGAGGAGCAGCCGCGGCCGATCTCCTCGTGGATCTCGCCGACGGTGACCATGGGTGTGCCGGTCAGGAAGGGCGCCCACAGGCCGAGGTCCGCGACCCGTTTGAGGAGGTCGCCGGGGATGTGCTCGTCCCGGTCGAACTCCTCGACGCGGGGCCGCAGTTCGTCGTCGACGAAGGCGCGGACGGCGGCGAGGAGCTCCCGGCTGTCGGCGGCGGTCATCCGGCGGAGGCGGTGGCCGCGGTGATCCGCTCGACGACGTCGGTGATCGCCGTCACCGAGCGGAAGTTCTCGCGGCGCAGTTCGGTGTTGGGGACGCGGACGCCGAACGCCCGCTCCACGAACATGACCAGTTCCATCGCGAACAGGGAGTTCACGAAGCCCATCTCGAAGATGTCCTGGTCGTCGTCGAAGGTGATCTGGGGGAACCGGCCGCTGATGAACTCCCGGATCCGGGCACGGGCGTCGGTGTTGCTCATGATCTGTTTCTCCTTGCCGGAAATCAGGGGTCAGTTGGGGAGGAGGGCGCCGCTGTCGCCGTACCGGTAGAAGCCCTCTCCGGTCTTGCGCCCGTGCAGGCCGGCGTCGGTCATCTTCTTCAGCAGCGGGCAGGGCCGGTACTTGCTGTCGGCGAAGTGCTCGTGGAGCACCTCGACGCTGTAGAGGATGGTGTCGACGCCGATGAGGTCGGCGGTCTCCAGCGGGCCCATGGGGTGGCCGAAGCACTCGCGGAAGACCTCGTCGACGGTCGCCGCGTCCGCGACGCCCTCGTACACCAGGTAGGCGGCCTCGTTGACGGTGAGCATGAGGACCCGGTTGGAGACGAAGCCGCTCGCGTCGTTGACGTCGATGGCCTTCTTGCCCATGGAGTCGAGGAGTTCGCGGACCTTCTTGAGGGAGTCCTCGGTGGTGTGGTGGCCGGGGATCAGCTCGACGGCCTTCTTCATCGGGACCGGGTTCATGAAGTGCACGCCGACGACCTGCGCGGGCCGCTTCGTGAGGGAGGCGATCCGGGTGATGGGGATCGCGGAGGTGTTGGCGACGAGCACCGCGTCCGGGCGGGCGGCGGCGTCCAGGCGCGGGTACAGCTCGCTCTTCAGCTCCCAGTTCTCGGTGATGTTCTCGATCACGACCTCGGCGTCCGCGAGGAGGGCGAGTTCGGTGCCGCCGGTGATGCGGGCGAGGATCTCGTCCGAGTCGACCACGGGGCCGCCGAGCATCGCGCTCATCCGGCAGTTCAGGCCGATCCGGGCGATCGCCCGGTCGACGATGTCCTGGTCCCTGTCGACGAGCGTGACCGTGTGCCCGCTCTGCGCCAGGTTCTGTGCGACGCCGATGCCCATGACACCCGCGCCGACCACTGCGACGTTCGTCACCGCTGTGCTCCTTCCGCCGCCTTCGCGGCGATCAGTTCCTTGCCGAAGGCACGGACCGTGGGGTTGCCGATGAGGACGTCCACCGGCATTCCGCCGAACTTCGCCCGGATGCGGGCCATCAGCCGCACCGCGGCCAGGGAGTGGCCTCCCAGGTCGAAGAAGCTGTCGTTCGCGCCGACCCCGTCGATGCCGAGGATCTCGCCCCACATCCCGGCCAGCGCCGTCTCCACCTCGCCCGTCGGCTCCTCGTACGGCACGGTCAGCGCGGGCCGGGGGTGGCGGGGCCCCTCCCCCGACTCGCCGTCGGCGGGGGACGTCGTCCACTGGGTGAGGCGGTGGTCCAGCGGGCCGACGGAGACGACGAGCTGAGGCGTGCGGCCGTACAGGGACAGGGTGCGTTCGAAGGCGTCGGTGCCTTCGGCGGCGTCCATGCCGTAGCCCTTGACGGTGGCGCCGAGGGAGTCCTCGGTGCGGTCGCCGACGAGCCAGGAGTCCCAGTTGACGGCGAGCCATGCGGGGCCGGGCCGCTGCGCGAGGGCGTGGACGTAGGCGTCCAGCGCGGCGTTCGCGGCGGCGTAGGGGGCGTGCGCGAGGCCGCCGAGGAGAGAGGAGACGGAGGAGACGGCGAGCCGGACGGGGGCCTCGCCCTCGCGCAGCAGCTCCTCCAGGACGAGGAGGCCGCCCGGCTTGGACCGGAAGTGCGGCTCGCAGGCCTCCCTGGCCAGGTTCACGGCGGCGCCGAAGCAGTCCGCGGACTGCACGCCGGCCGCGTGGATCACGACGTCGATCCCGCCGAACCGCTCGCGTGCCGCGTCGAGGACTCCGGCCATGGCGTGCCGGTCGGCGACGTCCGCACCGAGCGCGAGAACCTCGGCGCCGGCCTCCCGCAACCGGTGCACGGTACGGATATGGCGGGCCGCGCGGCTGTCGGGGTGCGCTGCGAGGTGGGCGGGCCACTCCTCCTCCGGCGGGAGGGGGGTGCGGCCGGTGAGGACGAGGTTGCTGCCCCGGGTCGCGGCGAGGTGGGCGGCGAGGACCGCGCCGACGTCGCCGAGGCCGCCGGTGATGAGGACGGTGCTGCCGGGGGCGACGACGGCCTCGCCGGTGTTCTCCAGGCGCAGGGGCGCGAAGGAGCGGACCCAGCGGCCGGTGCGGCGCAGGGCGACCGGCTCGGTGGGGGCGTCGAGGGTCGCGGCCTCGTCGAGGATCTCACCGGCGCTGTCGGGGAGGTCCACGAGACGGCAGCCGATGTCGCCGACCTCCTGCGAGATCACCCTCAACAGGCCCTGGAGTGTGGACTGTTCGGGCCGCACCAGGTCGTCCCCGACGGCGCTGACCGCGCCCGACGTGCCCGCGACGAGGTGGACGGCACCGGGTGTGCGGTCGTCCGCGAGGGCGCTGGCGAGGGCCTGCACGGCGTAGTAGCCGTACCGCTGGGCGGCGTCGAAGTCGCCCTGGGGCGCGGCGGGGCTCCACAGGTGCAGGACGGTGCGCGGCCGGCCCAGCTCGGTGAGGAGCGCGGCGTGCCCGTCCCGGGAGACGGGGTCGACGTCCACCACGGCCAGGCCGCCGAGGCCGGGCGTGCCGGTATCGTCCTTCGGGCGGACGACGACGACTTCGGCGCCCTGCTCGTGCAGCGTGCGCGCGGCTCCGTACCCGGTCTCGTCGGCGGCGAACACCCACCAGGGGCCCAGCTCGCGCAGCCTCTCGGGGCGGGCCGGGGTGGCGGCGGGGAGCCGGTGCCAGACGGGGTGGGCGTACCAGTCGGCGGGGTCCGGGATGCGTCCCGGCGCCTCCGGGACTGCTCCGGCGGCGCCCGCGCCGGGGAAGGGCACCCGGTCGAGGAAGTACCGCTGCCGTTCGAAGGGGTAGGCGGGGAGCGGAACCCTGCCGCGCTCCCCCGGCTCGTACAGCGCGGCCCAGTCGACGTCGGCGCCCTCCAGCCAGGGTCCGACGGCGGCCACGGCGTCGGCGGGTGCCTCGGCGGGCGGGGCCCCGGTCACCGGGCCGGCTGTCCGCGCCCGCTGCGGGTCGGCGAGCGCCGCGACGGCGTCCTCGGCGGACTCGGCGACGACGGCCAGGCGGTAGGGGAACGTCGTCCGGCTGACCTGGAGGGTGTAGGCGACGTCGGCGAGGTCGGCGTCGGCCGAGGCCAGGTGGTCGCGCAGGCGCTCGGCGCTGGCGGCGAGGGCGGTCGGGGTGCGGGCGGACAGCGTGAGGACGTACGGCCCCTCGGAGGTGCGGGTCTCCCGCTGCGGCGCCTCTTCGAGGACCACGTGCGCGTTCGTGCCGCCCGCTCCGAAGGAGCTGACGCCCGCCCGGCGCGGGTGCGGGCGCTTCGGCCACGGGCGGTTCGCGGCGAGGACTTCGAAGCGGTCCGTCGCGAGGGCCGGGTTGGGGGTGCGGAAGTGGCGGGTGCCGGGGAGTTCGCGGTGTTCCAGAGCCTGGACCGCCCGGATGAGGCCGGTCACCCCGGAGGCCCGGTCGAGGTGGCCCAGGGACGGCTTCAGCGAGGACAGGACGAGCTTCTCGGCGCGGGGGCCGGGGAACGCCTTGTCGACGGCGGCGAGTTCGATGGCGTCGCCGAGGCGGGTGCCGGTGGCGTGGCACTCCACGTAGTCGACGGTCGCCGGGTCGACGCCGGCCACCGACAGGGCCGTCCCGATGACCGTGCGCTCGCCGATGGCCGAGGGGGCGACGTACGCGCCCCGGTCGGCGCCGTCGTTGTTGACAGCGGAGCCGAGGATGACGGCGTGGACGTGGTCGCCGTCGCGCAGGGCGTCGGCGAGGCGCTTGAGGGCGACGACGCCGACGCCCTTGCCCCAGACGCTGCCGTCCGCGTCGGCGTCGAAGCTGCGGACGACGCCGTCGGGCGAGACGATCGAGCCCTCTTCGTAGGTGTATCCGGCGGGCAGCGGGTCCTCGATGGAGACGCCCCCGGCGAGCGCGGTGTCGCACTCGTAGGTCAGGAGGCTCTGGACGGCCATGTGGACGGCGACCAGCGAGGTCGAGCAGGCGGTCTGGACGCTGAGCACCGGGCCGGTGAGGCCGAGTTTGTAGGCGACCATCGTGCACAGCGAGTCGGACATGGTGCCGATGCCGTACTGGCCGCTGGTGATGGTGGCCATGACGTCGGGGCGGGGCAGGACGTGCCGCAGGCCGTAGTGGCTGAAGCCGACGCCGCCGACCACGCCGACCGTGCCCGGCATCCGGTTCGGGGGGTAGCCGGCGCTCTCCAGGGCCTCCCAGCAGCACTCCAGGAACAGCCGGTGCTGGGGGTCGGTGACCTCGGCCTCGCGGGGGTTGAAGCCGAAGAACGCGGCGTCGAAGTCCTCGACGCCGTCGAGGGGGGCGCCCCGGCGGACGTAACGCGGGTCGGCGAGGAGGGCGGCGGGCACCTGGGCTGCGGCCAGTTCCTCGTCGGTGATCTCGCGCAGCCCGTCGGCGCCCTCGGCGAGCGCCCGCCACAGCTCCGCGGGGCTCGCGGCGCCGGGGAAGCGGCCGGCCATGCCGATGACGGCGACCCGGGATTCGAGGACGTCGGCGTCGTCGTCGGCGACGCCGTCAGGGGTGTAGGTCTCGTCGCTCATTCGCCCGCCGTCTTCCTGTTCTGCCGGGCCCGCTTCAGGCCGCAGCGGCGCTGCCTGCCGCGCTCGGACTCGTCGGCGGAGGTTTCCTGTCCGGTCGAGCCGGTGACGTGCCGGGCGAGGGCGCTCACGGTGGGCGCCTCGTAGAGCACGTACGGCGGTAGGTCGTCGATGTCGAGGCGGCGGCGGATGCGGGCCATGACCTCCATGCCGGTCAGCGAGTTGCCGCCGAGGGCGAAGAAGCTGTCGCCCGCGCCGACCTGGTCGAGGCCGAGCATCTGGGCCCATACCTCGGCGATCGCCGTCTCGGTGTCGCCGCTGGGTGCGACGTAGGGGGTGAGGAGGTCGGGGCGGGGGTGGCAGGCGCCTTCGAGCCAGGTGTCGCGGGCCTTGCCGATGGCCTCGACGTTGAACCGGGTGGCGCCCTTCGCCATCGCCGAGAAGTCCTGCGTGTTGACGACGAGATGGGGCTCGCCGAGGGAGAGCACCCGCAGCAGGGCGTTCCAGCCCTCGTCGAAGCCGATGCCGAACTTCCTGCGGCTCTCGCGGAAGTACTCGCGGACCTTGGGGTCGTATCCGGCGAGGCCCGCCTCCCACGCGTTCCACTGCCACTCGCCCCAGCCGACGGCGACCGTGCGCGGGGCGCCGGGCCGCTGGGCGGCGGCGTGTGCGGTGGCGTCGAGGTAGGCGTTGGCGGCGCAGTAGTCGAGCTGGCCGGGGCCGCCGCCGGTGGCGGAGGTGATGGAGGAGAACAGCGCCAGGAAGTCGATGTCCGTGCCCTCGAGTGCTGTGCGCAGGGCGTCGGTTCCGGCGACCTTGGGGGCCATGACCTTCTCGATCTCGGCCTCGGTCTTGAACTGCATGAGGCCGATGCCGGGCAGGCCCGCCGCGTGCAGGACGCCGTGCAGGGCGCCGAAGCGGGTGTGTGCCTCGGCGACCGCGCGGGCGGCGGTGTCCGGGTCGGCCACGTCGCCGGTGACGACCGTGACCTGGCCGCCGTGCTCCTCGATCCTGCGGACGCCGGTGAGGCGTCGGCGGACCTCGTCGGTGGCGGCCGGGTCGGCGAGGACGCTGTCCCAGGTGTCGCGGGGCGGGAGGCCGGTGCGGCCGACGAGCACCAGGCGGGCCCGGACGTCGCGGGCGAGGCGTTCGGCCATGGCGAGGCCGATGCCGCCGAGTCCGCCGGTGACGAGGTAGACGCCTTCCTCGCGCAGGACGTCGGCTCTCTCCCCTGCCGGTACCGGTTCGTAGTCGGGGAGCCAGCGGCGGCCCCGGCGCAGGGCGACGAGGGGGGCGTGGCCGCCGTCGCCGAGTTCCGTGGCGAGGGTGCAGGCGGTGACGGGGGCGTCGGTGTCGAGGTCGATCAGGCGGCAGGTGACGTCCGGGTATTCGAGCGGGATCACCCGTACCGGGCCGAGGAGGGTGGCGAGTTCGGGCTGGATGCTCTCGGCGCCGGTCACCGACGCCGTGCCCGAGGTGACGACGTCCAGGGCCCATTTGGCGGCGCCCGCGTCGGCCATCGCGCGGGTGAGGGCGACGAGGGTGTGCAGGCCGCGTGCCAGGGAGTCGCCGGGCTTTCGGGACCACAGGTGCACGACGCGCTCGGGGAGGCCGGGGCCGTCGTCCTTGAGCCGCTTGAGGAGGGTGCGGAAGGCGGCCGGGTCGCCGGGGCGGACGAAGAGGGCGTCGCCTTCGGCGGCGGACTCCCCGGGCCGGACGACGACGGCGGTGCCGCCCGCCGCCTCCAGCAGTTCCCTGAGGTCGCCGGTGAGGGCGTCGTCGTCGCCCAGCAGCAGCCAGCGTGCCGCCGGCAGGCTTCCCGTGCGGGGTGCGGTCTGCCGCCACACCTGGGCCTGTACCCACTCCTCCTGCGGGAGCAGCGGGAGTGCCTCGGGCACCGGGGAGCCGGGCTTCTGCGCGGCGCCCTCGGGGACGATCCAGTAGTCGGTGCGCTCGAACGGGTACGACGGCAGCGGCACCCGGCGCGGGTCGCGCCCCGCCTGGTGGGCCGCCCAGTCGACGCGCACGCCCGCGAGCCACAGCCCGGCGAGGGCGTCGGCGAGGGTCCGGTCGTCGGGCGTCGGGTCGGCCGCGTTGGGCAGGGTGGCGACGATCAGCGTGCCGCGTGCGGGCGGGCAGCCGGGGTGGCTGCGGGCGATCGCGCCGAGCGACTGTCCGGCGCCGATCTCCAGGAGCGCGAGGTCGGGGTCGGCGAGGAGCTGGGCGAGGCCGTCGGCGAAGCGGACCGGGGAGACCATGTGGCGTCCCCAGTACTCGGGGTCGGCGACCAGTTCGGCGGTGACGGGCTGCCCGGTGAGGCAGGAGACGTAGGGCCGGTTCGGCGCGCCGGGGCGGAGGTTGGCGCGGGCCCAGCCGGTGAGTTCGGCGCGGGCCGGCTCCAGCATCGAGGTGTGGAAGGCGTGGCTGGTGGCCAGCTTGCGGTGGGCGATCCCGGCGCGCTCCAGCTTCGCGGCGTAGGCGTCGACGGCCGCGTTCTCGCCGCCGACGACCGTGACGTCGGGCCCGTTGAGGGCGGCGACTTCGAGGCCCGCCTCGGCGAGGTCGGTGAGCTGGGCCGAGGTGCGGGCGACGGCCAGCATGCCGCCTTCAGGGAGCCGGGAGATCAACTGGGCGCGGAAGGCGACCAGTCGGAGCGCGTCCGGCAGGGTGAGGACGCCGGACAGGCAGGCGGCGACGTACTCGCCGAGGCTGTAGCCGAGCATCTGGGCGGGCTGGACGCCCCAGGACACGAGGAGTCTCGCGAGCGCGTACTCGGCGACGAACACGGCCGGCTGGGCGATCTCGGTGCGGGTCAGCGGGGTCTCGTCGGCCGCCTTGCTCTCGCGGGCCCGGAGCATCGCGGCGAACGGGTCCTCCTGGGCCGTGCGCGGGCCGGTGAGGAGCGCGACGACGTCCGTGTCGAGGAGGTAGCGCAGGACGTCCCCGCACTCGTCGACGGCGGCCCTGAACTCCGCTTCCCGTGCGTACAGTTCGCGGACCATGCCGGGGTACTGCTCGCCGACGCCGGCGATGAGGAAGGCGGCGGGCCGCTCGACGAGCGTTTCGGCGCGGCCGAGGACGGGGCCGTCGAGGCCGCCGTCGGTGACCAGGGCGCGGCGGTGTTCGAAGGTGGCGCGGCCGGTCTGCGCGGTGAACGCGACGTCGGTGAGGGCGAGTTCGGGGCGGGCCGTCAGGTGGCCCCGCAGGCGCTGTACGGCGGAGTCGGCGGCCTCGGGGGTGCGGCCGGACAGCGGGACCACCTCGTAGCGGCGGCCCGCGCGCGTGACCGGCGCCGGTTCGGGGGCCTCCTCCACGACGACGTGGACGTTGGTGCCGCCCATGCCGAGGGAGTTGACGCCCGCGATGCGGCGTTTGCCGGGGGGCGGGATCCAGTCGGTGAGGCGAGAGTTGACGTGGAAGGGGGTCGACGCGAAGTCGATCTCCGGGTTGGGGTGTTCGAAGTTGAGGCTGGGCGGGATCTGGCCGTGGCTGACGGACAGGACCGTCTTGATGAGGCCGCTGGAGCCGGCCGCCGCCGCGAGGTGGCCGATGTTGGTCTTCACCGAGCCGATGGGCGTGCCCTGCCGGCGCGGGCCGGGGCCGAACGCCTTGGTGAGGGCGGCGACTTCGATGGGGTCGCCGAGTTCGGTGGCCGTGCCGTGCGCCTCGACGTAGCCGACGTCGGCGGGGTCGACCCCGGCGGCGGCGAGGGCGTCGGTGACGACGCGGGCCTGGCCGACGACGCTGGGGGCGGTGTAACCGACCTTCAGGGAGCCGTCGTTGTTGACGGCCGAGCCCCGGATGACGGCGTACACGTGGTCGCCGTCGGCGATGGCGTCGCTGAGCCGCTTGAGGAGGACGACGCCTGCGCCGTCGCCGAAGAGGGTGCCGGAGGCGTCGGCGTCGAAGGTGCGGACGTGGCCCTCGCGGGCCTCCATGCCGCCGGGCTGGTGGAGGTGGCCGACCTTGTCGGGGACGTGGATGGCGACGCCGCCGGCGAGGGCGAGTTCGCACTCTCCGGAGCGCAGGCTCTGGCAGGCGAGGTGGGTGGCCACCAGCGCGGTCGAGCAGAACGTCTGGACGCTGAGGCTCGGCCCGGTCAGGCCGAGTTTGTAGGAGACTCCGGTGGCGAGGGAGTCCTTGTCGTTGCCGATGACGGAGGCGTAGATGTCCGCCTCGCCCTCGATGGCGCCGCTCAGCAGGTAACTGCTCAGGTAGGAGCTGATGTTGGAGCCCGCGAAGACCCCGACCCGGCCGCGCGTGTCGGCGGCGCCGTAGCCGCCGTCGTCGAGGGCCTCCCAGCAGATCTCCAGCATGAGCCGGTGCTGCGGGTCGGTGATGACGGCGTCGCGGGCGCTGTAGCCGAAGAAGTTCGCGTCGAAGCCCCTGATGTCGTCCAGGACGGGTTTCGCCGGGACGTAGTCGGGGTGGGCGATCAGCTCGTCGGGGACGCCGGAGGCGCGCAGCTCGTCCTCGGTGAAGTGGCTGACGGACTCGATGCCGTCGCGGAGGTTGGCCCAGAACTCCTGGGGGTTCTTCGCGCCGGGGAAGCGGCAGGCGAGGCCGACGACGGCGATGGGTTCGAGGCCGTCGTGGGTACGTGCCGGGGACTTCGGCGCGGGCTGCGGCGCGGGTTCCTCGACCTGTGCGGGGCCGGCGATGCGGTCGAGGAGCGCGGCCATCGTGTGGACGGTCGGCGCCTCGAACAGGGCGACCGGGGAGACGGCGACGGAGAACGCCTTCTGGATGCGCTTGACGAGTTGCAGCGCCATGAGCGACGTGCCGCCGAGGTCGGCGAAGTTGTCGCGGGAGCCGACGCCGTCGATGCCGAGGACGTCCTCCCAGATCTCCGCGAGCCTGCGTTCGCGGGGGCCGCTGGGCGGGACGAAGGACTGGGCGAGCGCGGGGCGCGGGAAGCGGTCCCCGGCCGGGCGGGCCAGCTCCTCTTCCTCAGGGCCGTCCTGGTCGAGCCACTGCTCGACGCGGGCCTGGAGGCCGCCCGCGCTGACGACCGTGCGGGGCACGGGGTGGGCCATGATCCGGTCGAGCACGGCGAGGGCCTGTGCCTCGGTCAGGGAGTGCTCGACCTGTGTGGCGCCGATCTCCCGGCCGTCGAGGGCGGCGGCGGTGGGCGCCCAGGTGTCCCAGTTGACCGCGATCCAGCGGGTGTCGTCGTCCGTGTGGCGGTACGGGAAGGCGTCCAGGGCGGAGTTGGCCGCCGCGTATCCGCCGAAGCCGATGCCGCCGAGGACGGTGGAGACGGAGGAGAACAGGAGGCAGAAGCCCGCCGGGATGTCCGCGAGGACGCGTTCGAGGACGGTCGTGCCGTGCAGCTTGGGCGCGAAGTGGGCGTCCCTCGCGGCCGGTTCGAGGAGGGCGAGGGCGCCGAAGAGGTCGGGTCCGGTGACGGCGGCGAGGTGGACGACGCCGTCGACGTGCCCGAAGCGGTCGGCGAGGCCGGTGAGGACGCGGCGCAGGGCGGTCTCGTCGGTGACGTCCGCGACGGCGTACTCGGCGGTGACGCCGTGGTCGGCGAGGTACCTGAGGGTCGCGTCGGCGTCCTCGGCGGGGCGCCGGCCGGTGAGGACGACGGTCGCGCCGTCCGCGCCGAGGTGGCGGGCGACGATCCGGCCGACCTCGCCGAGGCCGCCGGTGACGAGGACGACGCCGTCCTGACGAACCGTCAAATCCTCGGTGTCGGCGCGCTCTTCAGCCCTGTGCTCCAGCGCGGTGCGCTGTCCGCCGCGCCAGGCGACGGCGCGGCCCTGCGCCGCCGGGTCCGTCTCGCGCAGCACCGCGTCCGCGACGGTCCGCACGCCGTCGGCGACGAGGGCGACGTCCACGGAGCGGACCGTCAGCGAGGGGTGCTCCTGCGGGACGACGAGGCAGGCGCCCAGGGCGGCGGCGCGCGCCGGGACGGGGACGTCGCCGGGGAGGACGGCCCGCGCCGAGTCGGTCACCGTGACGATCCGCGCGCCGGTGTTGCCGAGGGCCGGGGCCAGCGCGCACAGGCTCGCGAAGCCGAATTCGAGGGCACGGTCAGGGTCGTCGGCCGTGGCGGGGTCGGTGCCCCAGAGGTGGAGGACGAGCGAGGGGGCATCCGCGTCGGCCAACAGGGCTTTCCAGTCGGCGGGTTCGGAGGGGCGCACCGTGAACGAGCCGTCGCCGGCGGCCTCGTACGCCTCGCCCGGCCGCACCTGGACCACCGGGCCGCCGAGGCGTTCCGTGACGGCCTCGGCCACTCCCCCGGTGTCGGCGAGCACCCACACCGGGCCTGCCGGGGCCGACGCGTTCCCGGGGAGCGGGGCGGGCGCCCAGTGCGGGACGAGGATCTCCTCGCGGGGCTGCGGCCGGACGGGCGTGACCGGAGCGGCAATGGTGGGCGGGTCGATCCAGTAGCGCTCCCGCTGGAACGGGTAGTCCGGCAGGGACACTTTCCGGGGCTGCCGGTCCTCGTGGTACGCGTCCCAGTCCAGCTCGGCGCCGGTGAGCCAGAGTTGGGCGACCGCGTTCGCGAGGGTCTCCTCGTCGGAGGTCGGGTCGGCCTCGGCGGGGAGGGTGGGGACGAGGAGGGGCCAGCGGTCGGGCGGGCAGTCGGGGTGGTTGCGGGCGAGGGCGCCGAGGGAGTTCCCGGGGCCGATCTCCAGCAGGACGTCCTGGCTGTCGGTGAGGGCGTGCTTGAGCATGTCGGAGAAGCGGACGGCCGAGCACATGTGCCGGGCCCAGTAACCGGGGTCGGTGATCTGCTGCTCGGTGACCGGCGCGCCGGACACGTTCGACAGGTAAGGGATGCGCGGCGCCTTGGGGCGCAGGTTCGCGCGGGCCCACTCGGTGAGGGGCTCGGCGGCGGGCCGCAGCATCGAGGAGTGGAAGGCGTGCGTCGTGCGCAGCGGCCGGCAGGGCAGCCCGTCGGCGAAGAGCTGCTCGGACAGGGCGCGGACGTTGTCGGCGGGCCCGGAGACGACGCTGACCGTCGGCCCGTTGTGGGCGGCGATGTCGACGCCGAAGCGAGTGTGCGGCGAGTAGCGGGCCGTCAAGGCGGTCGCGGACAGCGGGACGGCGGCCATCATGCCGGTGGGCAGGCCGGCGATCAGCTTGGCGCGGACAGCGACGAGTCCGGCGGCCTCGGGCAGGGTGAGCGCGCCCGCGAGGCCGGCGGCGGCGAACTCGCCGACGCTGTAGCCCAGCAGGAGGCGGGGGCGCACGCCCCAGGCTTCGAGGAGGGTGCCGAGGGCGTAGTCGACGGCGAACACGGCGGGCTGCGCGATCTCGGTGCGGCCGAGCTGGGACGAGTCGTCGGCGCCGGTCCGGCCGAGGAGGCGGGCGAGGTCGTCGGCGCCCCGGTCGCGGGTGGCGACGAGGTCGGCGACGGGGTTCTCCCCTAGGTGCGGGGTGAGGTGGGCGACGGCCTCGTCGAGGGCTTCGGCGAAGACGGGCTCGGCGGCGTAGAGCCCGGCGACCATGCCTTTGTAGTGCTCGCCGACCCCCGCGAGGAGCAGGGAGACGGGGCGGCGGGTGGTGCCCTCGCGGCGGGCGAGGACGCGGTGGGCCTCGTCGCCGGTGAGGGCCTCGACGGCGGACTCCGCGCTGCCGGCGACCAGGGCCCGGCGGTGTTCGAAGACGGCGCGGCCGGTCTGGAGGGTGTACGCGGTGTCCGCGAGGTCGCTGTCCGTACGGTCCCAGTCGCCGGGGGCGGCGAGGTGGGCGCCGAGGCGGGCGGTGGCCTCGCAGGCGGCGTCCTGGGTGCGGGCCGACCACAGCAGGACCTGGTGGCGGCGGGGTTCGGCGCGGCCGTCACGGGCGGGCGGCTCGGCTTCCTCGGCGACGACGTGGGCGTTGGTGCCGCCCATGCCGAAGGCGCTGATCCCGGCCCGGCGGACGCGTTCGCCGCGCTGCCAGGGGGTCAGTTCGGTGACCGGGGTCAGCTTCTCGCCGGAGCGGGCGAGCTGGGGGTTGGGGCGGTCGAGGTGGAGGGTGGGCGGGATCTCCTCGTGGTGGAGGCTGAGGGCGGCCTTGATGAGGCCGGTGACGCCCGCCGCGCGGTCGAGGTGGCCCAGGTTGCTCTTGGCGGAGCCGATGAGGGTGCGCTCGACGCCGTCCACGTCGAAGACCTGCTGGAGCGAGGAGATCTCGGCGGCGTCGCCGAGCGGGGTGCCGGTGCCGTGCGCCTCGACGTAGTCGATGTCGGCGGGTCCGAGGCCGGCGCTGGCGAGGGCCTCGGCGACGACGGCGGCCTGTCCGCGCACGCCGGGCGCGGTGAAGCCGACCTTGTCGGAGCCGTCGTTGTTCACGGCCCAGCCGCGCAGCACCGCGTAGATGCGGTCGCCGTCGGCCTCGGCGTCCTCCAGCCGCTTGAGGGCGACGACGCCGACGCCGCTGCCGACGGGCGTGCCCTGCGCGTTCGCGTCGAAGGCGTGGCACCTGCCGTCGGGCGAGGACATGCCGGCCTCTTGGTAGAGATAGCCGACGCGCTGGGGGACGGCGACGGTGACGCCGCCCGCGAGCATGACGTCCGCCTCGCCGCTGACGAGGGCCGAGCAGGCGGCGGCGACCGCGACGAGGGACGTCGAGCAGTAGCTCTGGACGCTGTAGCAGGGCCCGGTGAGGTCCAGGGCGTGCGCGACGCGCGTGGCCAGGGAGTCCTTGTCGTTGGCGATGCCGATCTGGACCTCGCCGGCGGTCTCCAGGACGGCCGCGTGCGCGGCGAGGTTGTGCAGCAGGTAGGAGCTCATCGCGGAGCCGGCGACGACGCCGACGGCGCCGTCGTAGCCGGCCGGGTCGACGGCCGCGTCCTCCAGGGCGTGCCAGCAGGTCTCCAGGAACAGCCGCTGCTGCGGGTCGAGGAGCTGGGCCTCGCGCGGGGTGTAGCCGAAGAAGCCGGCGTCGAAGAGGTCGATGCCGTCGATGACCGACCCGGCGCGCACGTAGGCGGGGTCGGCGAGCAGGCTCTCGGGGACGCCGTTCGCGCGCAGTTCGGCCTCGTCGAACTCGGTGACGGTGCACCGGCCCGCCCGCAGGGCGGCCCACAGGCCGCGCACGTCGTCGGCGCCCGGGAAGCGGCCGGCCATGCCGACCAGAGCGACGGCCGGTCCGAGGTCCTCGGGCGGCTGCTGGCTGTCCGTCATGTGTGACTCACCTTGCCTGTCCTTCTGCGTGCGGTGACGCGTCGTTGGAGGCGGGTGGGAAAGCGGCGTTCCGGCGGAGGGGCACCGACCCGCGCCTCACATTAGGGGGGTGGCCAGGGGTCCCCAATGACGCTCGTCCACTGGCCACCCATCTCGAAGTAATCGCGTTGACCAGGCATGATGCGCGGTCGGAGGGGGCCGCGCGCAGCGCGACGCAGCGCACGGCGATGGTCGGCATCGCCGTGCGCTGCGGGAAGACCTGCGTGGGGTTTACCGGCCCCTGCGCCGGGGCGTGCCCGTGCTCCTCCGGGCCGCGCGGCGCCGCTCACCGCGTGCCGCCGCCGCGTCGGTCGCCGCCGGTGCCGGTGCCCCGTCGGGGCTCGCCCCGGACAGCAGCTCGGCGAGCTGGGCGACCGTCGGCCGCTCGAACAGCCCGGCGGCGGCCAGTTCGACGCCGAACTCGGCCGACAGGCGGGCCACGACCGCGAGCCCGGTCAGCGAGGTCCCGCCGAGTTCGAAGAACGCGTCGTGGATGCCGACCGCCTCGATGCCGAGGAGGTCCTGCCACACCTCGGCGACCCGCCGCTCGGCGTCGCCGCGCGGGGCGACGAAGGCGGTGCGCAGCTCCGGCCGGGGGTGCCGGACGGCGCTGGAGGACCGCGGGGCCACGGCCGGTGCGGACGTCTCGGCGGCGAGGTCGGCGAGCGGCCTGGCGAGGGCGTACACCTGGGCCGGACCGGCGACGATCATCTGTGCGAGGGCGCCGGTCCCGAGGTCGTCGGGGATGCCGTGCGCCTCCCGCTGCGCCAGCATGTGCGCGAGGAGTTCGGGCTGGCCGGCGAAGACGGCCGTCTGCCAGCGGTCCCGCCGCCAGGGCCCCCAGCCGACGGACACGACCCGCCGAGCGACGCGCCCGCGCCCGTCCTCCGCCGCCGCGAACGCGTCGAGGAAGGCGTTGGCGGCGGCGTAGTCGGACTCCCCGAGCCCGCCGATCGCGCCGGCCACGGACGAGTACAGCACCAGCAGGTCCACCGGCTCGCCGCGCAGCGCCTCTGCAAGGGCCAGCGTCCCGGCCACCTTGGGCGCGAGCACCGCCTGGGCCTGCTCGCGCGTCTTGCTCTGCACGAGCCCGTTCCCGGGCGCGCCGGCCGCGTGGACGACGCCGTCGAGCGCCCCGAAGCGTTCGCGGACGGCGGTGAGGGCGGCGCCGATCGCGGCGGCGTCGGTGACGTCGGCGGTCAGGGGCAGCACCTCGGCGCCGAGGGCGCGCAGGCGGCGTATCTCGGCGACGACCCGCGCCGCGCGTCCCTCGGTCACCGTGTCCCACTCGGACTCGGGCGGCAGCGGGGCCCGTCCGACGAGGGCGAGGCGGGTGCCGAGGGGGGCGAGGCGGGCGGCGAGGGCGAGGCCGAGTTCGCCGGTGCCTCCGGTGATCGCGTACGCGCCGCCCGGTTTCCAGGCCGCCGTGTCGTCCACGTCGGGCAGGGTGACCGGCTCCAGCGTGCGCAGCCAGCGGTGTCCGCGCCGCCAGGCGGTGACGAGGCCGGGGTCGGCCGGGTCGGCGGAGCCTCGGGCGGTGAGCAACTCGCCGATCTCCCGGGCGAGTTCGGTGGCACCGGCCCGCTCGTCGAGGTCGGCGACCCGGATGCGGGCGGTCGGGTACTCGCTGAGCAGCGCCCGGCTCGCGCCGACGGGCAGCGCGGCGTGCGGGTCGATGTCCTCGCCGCCGAGGACGTCGACGGTTCCCCGGGTCACGACGAGCAGCCGGAGCGGTCGTCCGGGGAACACCTTGCCAGTGGCCTGTGCGAGGGCGAGCAGGGCGAAGAAGCCCTCCGTCCCCCCGGCGCCGAGGGCGTGCACGACGGGAACCGGCCCGCTGTCGTCCAGCCCCGCGTCCGCGAGGAGCCGCGCGAGCTGCTCGGGCTCCCCCGCGTCGGCCGTTCCCGGCGCCCCGGCTTCGGGCGCCCGGTACACCTGCCCGGGGTGGGCGAGCACGGCTCGGTGTCCGCCCGCCTCGACGGCTTCGCGTGCGGCGTCGGCGAGGGGCCCGGGGTCGGCGAGGACGAGGACGGTGCCGGCCGGGGCGGGCGGGGTCGCCGGGGCGGACAGTTCGCGGCGCCAGTTGGGGGCGAGGAGGTGCAGGTCGGCGCTCGACTGCGGGGCGCTCGTCTGGGGGGCGTTCTCCGGCTTGCGGGGCCAGTAGCGCGTGTGCTGGAAGGCGTAGGTCGGCAGCCGCAGCGTCCGGGCGTCCTCGTGGGCCGGGGTGAGGTCGACGGCGAGTCCGCTCTCCCACAGCCTGCCGATGACGGTCAGCCACGCTTCGACGGCGTCGGCGCCCTCGGGTACGGCGAGCAGCGGCACCTCGTCGGGGCGGTCGGTGACGGGACGGTCGGAGAAGGTGAGGAGCAGCCCCTCGGGGGCCTCGCTCAAGTCCCTGATCTCCGCGCGCCCTTGACGGCGTTCCGCCTTCGCCGACGGGTCCAGGGCGTCCGCGAGGTCGAGCGCCCCGGTGACGCAGGCGGCGGCCGGCGAGTCCGTCCCGGCCGCGAGCACGGTCCCGGGAAGGGCGATACCCCAGGCCTTGAGCAGCGCGAAGGTGGCCCACTCGACCGCGAACGCGTGATCCGCGGACTCCTCGAACGCCTCCCGGAACGCGGGGTGCGCGGCGGCGAGGGCGGCCACCGTCTCCGGGTCCGCGCCCGTGCCGGGCAGCACGAAGGTGTAGCGGGGCGATTCGGAGGCCATCGACCAGGCGCTGTCCGCGCGGAGTGCGGCGACCGCCGACGCCGTGTCACCGCACACCACTCCACGCCGGTACGACAGTTCGGCGCGCCCGATGTGCAACGTGTGGGCGACGTCGGCGAGTGCAAGGCCGGGGTGGGCTTCGAGGTGGTCGGCGAGGGCGCGGGCGGTGGCGCGGGCGCCGGCCTCGGTGGCGCCGGAGACGGTCAGCAACTGGCCGCCCTCGACACGGGGTTCGTCGGCCGTCTCCTGTTCCGGGACCGTCTCCAGGATCAGGTGCGCGTTGGTCCCGGACCAGCCGAAGGAGCTGACGCCGGCCCGCAGCTGTCCCTCGCCGAGCGCTTCACGGCCGTCGACCGGGCGTACCGGGCCGTCGAGGGTGACGGTGTCGTTGGGTGTCGACAGGTGCAGGTTGGGCGGGAGTTCACGGCCGCTGAGGGCCAGGGTGCTCTTGATCAGCCCGGCCATGCCGGCGGCGACGAGGAGGTGGCCGATGTTGCTCTTCACCGCCCCGACGCGCAGCGGCTGTTCGGCCTGGCGCTTGCCGAACACCTCCTTGAGGACGCCGAATTCGATGGCGTCGCCGAGCGCGGTGCCCGAGCCATGCGCCTCGACGAACGCGATGTCGTCGGGCGTGACCCCGGCGTCGGCCTGGCCGGCGCGGATGACGGCGAGCTGGGAGTGCCGGTTGGGGGCGGTGAGTCCGTTGCTGCGGCCGTCGGAGTTGGTGGCGGTGCCCCGGATGACGGCGTGCGGGCGCTGGCCCGCCGCTTCGGCGTCGGAGGCGCGGCGCAGCAGGACGACGCCGCCGCCCTCGCCGATGACGTACCCGTCGGCGGAGGCGTCGAAGGTCTTGGTGCGGCCGTCGGGGGCGAGCATGCTCATCTTGCACGCCTGGACGAAGAACTCGGGGCCGACGACCTCGCTGGCGGCGCCGACGACGGCGTAGTCGCACTCGCCGGAGCGCAGGGCGCGCACGGCGAGGTGGGTGGCGACGAGCGCGGAGGAGCAGGCGGTGTCGATGGTCATCGTCGGCCCGCGCCAGTCCATCTGGTAGGCGATGCGTCCGGCGGCGGCGCTGACGGAGGTGCCGAGGCCGAAGTTGGGGTCGTCGAAGCAGCCGGGGCCCTCGATGGCGACCTGGCGGACGTCGTACTGGGAGTCGGTGAGGCCGAGGAAGACCCCGGTACGGCTGCCGCGCAGCGCGTCGGGCGAGATCCCGGCATTTTCGACGGCTTCCCAGACCAACTCCATGAGGAGCCGGTGCTGCGGGTCGAGGCGCAGGGCTTCGCGGGGGGTGTAGCCGAAGAAGCCCGCGTCCCAGCCGGAGATGGTGTCGAGGAAGGCGCCCTGCTGGGTGTACGCCTTGCCGGGGGTGCCGGGGACCGGGTCGTAGAAGTCGGCGGCGTCCCAGCGGTCGGCGGGGACCTCGGCGACCGGGTCGGTGGCGGAGACGAGGTGCTCCCAGAACCGGTCGGGTGTGGTGGAGCCGCCGGGGAAACGGCAGCTCATGCCGAGGATCGCGACGGGTTCGTCGGCGCGGCCCGCGTACGCCGGGGCGGCCGTGAACTCCTCCGCGGTGCCGAGGAGTTCGTCGAGGAGGTGGCGGGCGAGGGCCCGCGGGGTGGGCTGGTCGAAGACGACCGTCACGGGCAGGTCGACGCCGGTCGCCTCGCACAGCGCGCCCCGGATCTCGACGGCGTTCATCGACGTGATGCCGAGGTCGGTGAAGGAGCGGCGGGCGGAGACGGCGCTGCCGTCGGCGTGGCCGAGGACGGTGGCGACCTGGTCGGCGACGAGCCGCAGCAGGAAGCCCTCGCGGTCGCTCTCCGGCAGCTCCGCGACCGTGCGGGCGAGCCGGGACTGCGCCTGGGGGGACGGCGTCGGTGCCACGAGCGCGCCGACGGCGGCGGGGCGGGGGATCAGGTCGAAGTAGGTGCTGGGCCTGGCGGCCGTGTACAGCGGCAGGAAGCGGTCCCATGCGACGGACGCGACGGTCAGCGCGGGCTCGCCCGAGCCGACGGCGCGGCCGAGGACTCCGAGGGCCGTGCGCGGGCGCATCAGGTGCAGTCCCGGCCGCTGGTCCCACTGGTCGGCGACGCCGTCGGTCGCGGCCATCCCGGCGCCCGCCCAGGGGCCCCAGGCGAGGGAGGTGGCGGGCAGTCCGAGGGTGTGCCGGTGCCGGGCGAGCGCGTCGAGGACGGCGTTGGCGGCGGCGTAGTTGCCCTGGCCGGGTGAGCCGAGGGTGGCGGCCGAGGAGGAGAACAGGACGAACGCGTCGAGGTCGAGGTCCCGGGTGAGTTCGTGCAGGTGCAGGGCGGCGTCGGCCTTGGGCGCGAGGACCGTCGCGAACCGCTGCGGGGTCAGGCCGGCCAGCATCCCGTCGTCGAGGACGCCCGCCGCGTGCACGATCGCCGTCGGCGGGTGCGCCGCGATGACGGCGGCGAGCTGCTGACGGTCGGAGACGTCGCAGGCCAGGACAGTGACTCCGTCGAGCTCGGCGGCACCGGGAGCGTCGGGACCCCGGCGGGAGAGGAGGACGACGTCGTCGGCGCCGTTCGCGGTGAGCCACTGGGCGAGGTGCGTGCCGAGGCCGCCGGTGCCGCCGGTGACGAGGACCGTGCCGCGCGGCTGCCAGGGCTCCTGGTCGGGCGCGGCGGCGGTGGAGGGGGCGAGGCGGCGGCCGTAGGCGGCGGCGCCGCGTACGGCGATCTGGTCCTCGGTGCCGTGTCCGGCGAGGACGGCGGTGACCGCTTCGGGGGTGGGTTCGGCGGGGAGGTCGATCACTCCGCCCCAGACGGTGGGGAGTTCGAGGGCGGCGACGCGGCCGAGGGCCCAGACGGGGGCCTGGAGAAGGGCGTCGGCGGGTTCGTCGTCGGTGACGGCGACCGCGCCGAGGGTCGCGCACCACAGGCGGGTGCCGGTGGCGGCCTGGAGGAGGGCGAGGGTGCCGGCCAGGCCGGGGGTGAGGGTGGGCCGGTCCCGGTCGGCCGGGGTGTCGGCGAGGGCGAGGAGGGAGAGGATGCCGCCGCCGGTGTCGTGGCCGGTGAGGTCGGGGGCCTCGGGGGTGACGGTGACCGTGGGGAGGATCTCCGCGAGGGCACGGGCCCAGGGGTGGTCCTCATACCCTTCCGGGACGACCAGCAGCGGGCGGTTCACCTCGCCGCCTGCGTCGAGCGGTTCCCAGCGTTCCTCGTGGCACCAGCCCGAGCCGCCCGGAGGCACCGGGTCGGCGAGCCAGTACTCCTCGCGCTGGAAGGCGTACGTCGGCAGGCCGAGGGCGGCGGGGGCCGGGTCGGCGGCGCGCTCCCAGGCGACGGGCACGCCGTGGCCGTACAGGCGGGCGGCGGCCGACAGGAGGGCGGTCGCCTCGTCCTGGGTGGGGCGGCCCTGGCGGACGGGGCCGAGGGCGGAGGTGACGAGGGCGTGCGTGTCGGTGACGGTGAGGCTCGCGTGGGTGGCGAGGGAGGCGTCGGCGCCGAGTTCGAGGTACGCGGTCGCGCCCTGTTCCTCCAGGGCGCGGACGGCGTCGGCGAACAGGACGGGGCGGCGGACCTGTTCGGTCCAGTAGCCGGGGTCGGTCCACTGCCCGGGTTCGACGGGGCGGCCGGTGAGGGTGGAGACGGCCGCGAGGCGGGGCTCGGCGAAGGAGACCGACTCCAGAGCCGTGCGGTAGGCGTCGAGCATGCCGTCCATGTGGGCGCTGTGGAAGGCGTGCGAGACGCGCAGCGCGGTCGCCCTGAGGCCGGCGTCCACGGCGCGCTGCCGGACGGTGGCGACCCGGTCGGCGTCGCCCGAGACCACCGTGGCCTGCGGGCTGTTGACGGCGGCGATCTCCACGCCGGGCTGGTCGGCCGCGAGTTTCTCGGCGCCCGCCCGGTCGGTGCCGAGGGCGGCCATGGCGCCGCCGCGCGGGAGGTCGCTCATCAGGCGGGCCCGGGCGGCGACGACCTTGCAGGCGTCCGGCAGCGACCAGACGCCCGCGACGTAGGCGGCGGTCAGCTCGCCGATGGAGTGTCCGGCGACCGCGTCCACGCTCACGCCGAGGTCGGTGACCAGGGCGTACAGGGCGGCTTCAAGGGCGAACAGGGCGGGCTGCGCGAACCCGGTGTCGGCGAGGCGTTCGGCGTCGTCGCCGAGGACGACGTCCCGCACGGAGTGGCCGAGTTCGGCCTCCAGCGCGGTGCAGGCCTCGTCGAAGGTCTCGGCGAACACCGGGAAGCGGTCGTGGAGTTCGGCGCCCATGCGCAGGCGCTGGCCGCCCTGGCCGCCGAAGAGGACGGCCGTGAGGGGGCCGGAGATGAGTTCGGTGCCGGCCACGACCCCTGGGGCGGTCTCCCCTTCGGCGAGGGTTTTCAGCGCGGTGAGGAGGGTGTCGTGGTCGGCGCCGATGACGACCGCGCGGGTGTCGAGGTGGGCGCGGGTGGTGGCGAGAGCCCTGGCGACGGAGGCCGGGGAGGGGGCGGGGGCGGCGGCCAGGTGGTCGTGGATGCGCAGGGCTTGGGCGCGCAGGGCGGCCGGGGTGGTGGCGGACAGGGGCCAGGCGGTGGTGCGGGAGACGGCCGGCTGTCCCTCTGCGGTGGTCTGCGGCGCCGCCTTCGGTGCCTCTTCCAGGATCAGGTGGGCGTTGGTGCCGCTGAGGCCGAACGCCGAGATGCCCGCGCGGCGCGGCCGGTGGCTCTCGGGCCAGGGGACGGACCCGGTGAGGACCTCGACCTCCCCGGCGGACCAGTCGACGTGGCTCGTCGGCGCGCTGACGTGCAGGGTGCGCGGGAGGCGGCCGTGGCGCAGGGCCATCATCATCTTGATGACGCCGGCCGCGCCCGCCGCGCCCTGGGTGTGCCCGATGTTGGACTTGACGGAGCCGACGTACAGCGGCTCCTGGCGGTCCTGTCCGTACGCGGCGAGCAGCGCCTCCGCCTCGATGGGGTCGCCGAGGGGTGTGCCGGTGCCGTGGGCCTCGACGGCGTCGACGTCGGCCGGGCCGAGGCGGGCGTTGCGCAGGGCGGCGCGGATGACCCGCTGCTGGGAGGGGCCGTTGGGGGCGGTGAGCCCGTTGGAGGCGCCGTCGGCGTTGACGGCCGTCCCCCGGATGACCGCCAGCACCGGGTGCCCTGCCGCCAGCGCGTCGGAGAGCCGCTCGACGAGCAGGAGTCCGGCGCCCTCGGACCAGCCGACCCCGTCGGCGTCGTCCGAGAAGGCGCGGCACCGTCCGTCGGGCGACAGGCCCCGGACGGCGGAGAACTCGACGAACAGCTCGGGCTTGCTGAGCACGGTCACCCCGCCCGCGAGCGCGAGGGAGCACTCCCCGGCCCGCAGCGCCTGCACGGCGAGGTGCAGGGCGACGAGGGAGGAGGAGCAGGCGGTGTCGAGGCTGACCGTGGGTCCTTCGAGGCCGAAGGTGTAGGCGATGCGGCCGGACAGGACGCTGTTGGTCGTCCCGGTCATCAGGCTGCCGACGAGGGTGGTCGCCTTGCGGCCGTGGGCGTAGTTCTGGCTGATGGCGCCGACCCAGACCCCGGTGTCGCTGCCGCGCAGCGAGGTCGGGTCGATGCCGGCCCGTTCGAACGCCTCCCAGGCCACTTCGAGGGCGATGCGCTGCTGGGGCTCCATGGCGAGGGCCTCGCGCGGGGAGATCCCGAACAGCCCGGCGTCGAACGCGGGCGCGTCGTACAGGAAGTTGGCCTGTTCGGTGGCGCACTTGACGGGGTTCTCGGGGCTGGTGTCGAAGAGCTGTTCCAGGTCCCAGCCCCGGTTCTCGGGGAACGGGCCGAGGGTTTCCCCGCCGCCTTCGAGGAGCTGCCAGAGGTCCTCGGGAGAGCCGACACCACCGGGGAAGCGGCAACCTACACCGACGACGGCGATGGGCTCGTGGCCGCGGTCCTGGAGCCTGCGCAGTTCCTTGCGGGTCTCGCGCAGGTCGACGGTGGCCCGCTTCAGGTAGTCGAGGTACTGCTCTTCGGTGGTCATCGTGGGGGGGCTCTCCTAATGCTCCGAGCGGGTGGCTCACGCGGTGCCGAGTTCGTTGTCCAGCAGGGCGAACAGGTCTTCCGCGCTGGCCTCGCTGACGTCCGCGTGGGTGTCGTCGTCGGCGCGGGCGGCCGTCCATGCGGCGAGGAGCTGCCGCAGTGCCGGTTCGACGTCCGCGAACGCGGCGTCGGTGGGGTCCGCCTGGGCGAGCTGTTCGTGGAGCCTGGCGATGCCGTCCCGCAGGGGAGCCGCCGGGTCGCGGACCTCGGCGGGGCCGGTGGTGAGGGCGTCGGCGCCGAACAGGTCAGTGAGGAGCTGGTCGGCGATGGCTTGAGGGGTGGGGTGGTCGAAGACGAGGGTCGCGGGGAGTCTGAGCCGGGTGGCGGCGGCGAGCTGGTTGCGCAGTTCGACCCCGGTGAGGGAGTCGAGACCCAGTTCCGTGAACGGCTGTCCGGGCCGGATACGGCGGGCGTCCGCGTGTCCGAGGACCCGGGCCAGCAGCGACACCACCATGTCGAGGACCTTGCGCTGCCGGTCGGCGGGCGCCGCCGCCTTGATCTCCTCCAGCCACGCCCCGCCGGCCGCCTCCTTCGCTCCCCCGGCCTGCCGGCGCACCGTGCGCCGCACGAGCCCCCGCAGCAGCGGGGCCAGCGCGTCGCCGGCGGCTTCGAGGCGCCCGGTGTCGAGGGCGAGCGGCGTGACGGCGGGCACGGCGGACCTGAGGGCGGTGTCGAAGAGGGCGAGCCCCCGTTCGGGGGTGAGGGGGACGACGCCCCCGCGGGCGAGCCTCAGCAGATCCTGCTCGGACAGTTCGGCGCCCATCCCGGTGCCGGCCCACAGCCCCCACGCCATCGCGGTGCCCGGCAGCCCGGCCCGCCCCCGTTCGGCGGCGAGCGTGTCCAGCACGGCGTTCGCGGCGGCGTAGTTGGCCTGCCCCGGCGCCCCGAGGACCCCGGCCGCCGACGAGAACAGCACGAAGGCGGCGAGGTCGTGACGGAGTGTCAGGTCGTGGAGGATCCGGGCCGCGTCCGCCTTGGGGGCGAGGACCGCGTCGAGGCGCTGCGGGGTCAGGTCGGTGACGAGTCCGTCGTCCACAACACCCGCCGCGTGGATCACCGCCGTCAGATCGGGCACCGAGGCGACCAGTTCCCGTACCTGTTCCGGGTCACCGGCGTCGCAGGCGACGACGGTGACCTCCGCGTCCAGTTCGCGCAGTTCGTCGGCGCCGGGGGCGTCGGGGCCGCGTCGGGACGTGAGCAGCAGGCGTCTCACGCCGTGCGCGGCGACGAGGTGTTCGGCGACCGCGCGTCCCACGCCGCCGGTACCGCCGGTGATCAGGACCATGCCCTCGGGGCCGAGGGGGCGGGGGACGGTGAGGACGACCTTGCCGATGTGGCGGGCCTGGCTCATGTGCCGCATGGCCTCGGGGGCGCGGCGCACGTCCCAGCAGGTGACGGGGAGCGGCTTGAGGGCGTCCGTCTCGAACAGGGCGGACAGTTCGGCGAAAATCTCCCGCATCCGCTCGGGCCCGGCCTCCACCAGGTCGAAGGCGCGGTACGTGATGTCCTCGGGCTCCCGCAGGTCCGTCTTCCCCATCTCGACGAACCGTCCGCCGGGCGCGAGGAGCCGGAAGGAGGCGTCGGTGAACTCCCCGGCGAGGGAGTTGAGGACGACGTCGACCTGGGGGAAGCGCTCCTCGAACTCCGTGTCGCGGGAGGAGCCGATGTGGTCGGCGTCGAGGGGCAGGACGTGCTGTTTGGCGGGGCTCGCGGTGGCGTACACCTCGGCGCCGAGGTGCTGGGCGAGCTGGACGGCCGCCATGCCGACGCCGCCGGCCGCCGAATGGATGAGGACCTTGTCTCCGGGCTTCAGCTCGCCGAGGTCGAACAGGCCGTACCAGGCGGTGAGGAAGGTGACCGGGACGGACGCGGCCTGCGCGAACGTCCAGTGGTCGGGGAAGCGGCTCCAGGTGCGGTGGTCGGCGACGGTCTCGGGGGCGAAGGTGCCGGTGGACAGGCCCGTCACCCGGTCGCCGACGGTGAACCCCGTGACGTCCGGCCCGAGTTCGGTCACCACACCGGCCCCCTCCATGCCGAGCGGCAGCGGCTCCCCGGGGTACATGCCGAGGACGGTGAGGACGTCCCGGAAATTCACTCCGGCCGCGCGCACGGAGACACGGATCTCACCGGGGGCGAGCGCCGTCTCCTGCTCGACGGGCCGGGGGACGACCGAGTCGACGCGGCCCCGCCCGTCGTCCAGGAGCCGCCAGAAGCCCTCGGGCAGCGGGGCGAGCGCGGGCGCGGGGACGGTCGTCAGGCGGGGGGCCCAGACGGTTCCGTCGCGGACGGCGGTCTGCGGCTCGCCGGTCGCGAGGGCCCGGCCGATGCCGTCGCCGTCGCCGTCGTTGTCGACGAGCAGCACCCGGCCGGTGTGTTCGGACTGGGCGGAGCGGACGAGGCCCCAGACGGCCGCGGCGGCGGGGTCGACGGGGCGGTCGGCGGCGCCGATGGCCACGGCGTGCCGGGTGGCGATGGCGAGCCGGGTGCCGGTGAGGCGGTCGTCGGCGAGGAACGCCTGGAGGAGGGCGAGGGCGGTGTGGACGGCTTCGTGGACGGCGTGGGTGTCGTCGGGGCCGGTCTCGTGGGCGGGCAGGCGCCACACCACGGTCCCCGTCCCGTCCGGCACCCCGGCGAGCGCCGCCGGTCCGTCCAGCGCGGCCCACTCGGTCTCGTCCGTGCCGCCCGCGACGGTCGTCCACTCGACGGTGTACAGCGGGTCGTCCCGCAGCGCGGCCTCGGCCCGCCGCGCGGCGGACGCGTCCCCGAAGCGGTTGATCACCGCGTCGAAGACGCGCATCCCCGACTCGTCGGCGAGGCTCAGCCGCAGCCCGGAGTCGTCCTTGCGGACGGTCAGCCGCGCCTCGCTCGCCCCGGCGGCGTGCAGGCGCACCTCGCTCCAGCCGACGGCGACGCTGTCGGCCGGGGCGAGTCCGGCGAGCCGGGCCGCCGTGAGGGCGCCGTCGAGGAGCGCGGGGTGCAGGCCGTAGCGGGTGGCGTCGCGGACGTGGGCCGGGGGCAGCGCGAGGTGCGCGTGGGCGGCGTCGCCGTCGAGCCGCAGGGAGCGCAGGGCGCCTTCGGCGGGGACCTCCAGTTCCTCCCCCGCCTCGGGGGCGCCGGGTGTCGCGGGCGGCGTCTCGTGGCGGGTGGCGAGGACGGCGGTGGCGTGGCAGGTCCAGTCGGTGCCGCCGTCGGGGCGCGCGTGGACGGTGACCCGGGCGGTGCCGTCCTCGCCGGGCGCGGTCAGGACGACGCGGAGGTGGACGTCCGTGCCGGGCGGGACGACGAGGGGGGCGACGGCGTCGAGGCTGACGAGGGTGTCGTACCCGGCCTCGTCGCCGGCCCGCACGACGAGGTCGGCGAGGGCGGCGGCCGGGACGGCGGGGTGGTCGGCCAGCCAGGGCTGGGCGCCGCGCGAGAGGCGGCCGGTGAGGACGGTGCCGGCGCCGTCGGGCAGGTCGACGCAGGCGCCGAGCACGGCGTGGTCGGTCGCGCCGAGCCCGAGCCCGCGCACGTCCACACTCCCGCCGCTGCCGCTCATCCAGTACCGCTCCCGCTGGAACGGGTACGTCGGCAGCTCCACCCGGCGGGCCCCCTCGAACAGCGGCGTCCAGTCGACGGGCACGCCGTGGCAGTACAGCTCGGCGAGCGCGCCCAGCAGACTCACCGGCTCCTGCCGGTCCTTGCGCAGTGCCGGGGTCGCGCACACCGGGTCGGTGAGCGTCAGGCCGAGCTGCGAGGTCAGGGTGGAGTCGGCGCCGAGTTCCAGGACGGCGGTGACGCCCTGGTCGGCCAGGGTGGCGACGTTGTCCGCGAACAGGACGGCGTGCCGGAGGTGCTCGACCCAGTACGCGGGGTCGGTCCAGCGGTCGGCGAGCCCGCCCGTGACGTTGCAGAGACCGGTCACCTCGGGCTCGTTGAACTCGGCTTGGACGAGGACGGCACGGAACTCTTCGAGCACCGGCTCCATGCGGGCGCTGTGGAAGGCGTGGGAGACCTTGAGGCGGGTCGCCTTCCAGCCGCGCTCCTTGGCCTTGCCGACGACCGCGAGGACGGCGGCTTCGTCACCGGAGACGACCACCGAGGTGGGCGCGTTGACGACGCCGATGGCGACGCCGTCGGTCAACAGCTCCTCCACCTGGGCGCGTTGAGCCGCGATGGACGCCATGGCACCGCCCTCGGGCAGCCCGTCCATCAGGCGGGCGCGGGCCGCGACGATCCGGCACGCGTCCTCCAGCGACCAGACACCGGCCGCGTAGGCGGCGGCGAACTCACCGAGCGAGTGCCCGCCGACGACGTCCGCCTTGATGCCGAACGACGACACAAGCTCGAACAGCGCGACCTCCAGCGCGAACAGCGCGGGCTGGGCGACCCCCGTACGGTCCAGGTCCTCCGGTTCGCGCGGCAGGCCGAGGAGTTCCGTCACCCGGTCGTGCGCCTTGGCGAAGACGGGGAACCGGTCGTACAACTCCGTGCCCATTCCGGGACGTTGGGAGCCCTGCCCGCCGAACAGGAACGCGAGGCGGGCGGGTCCGGCGGTGTTGGTGACGGTTCTGGCGTCGGGGAGGCCGTCCGCGAGGGCGCCGAGGGAGCGCAGGGCGCTCTCGCGGTCGTCGGCGAGGACGACTCCTCGGAAGTCGAGGTGGGCGCGGGTCGTCACGAGGGAGTGGGCGAGGTCGGGGAGGGGCGCGTCGAGGCGCTCGCGCAGGGCGGCGGCGCGGGCGTGGAGCGCGGCCTCGGACTTGGCGGTGAGGACGAGCGGGACGGGGCCGCCGGCCCAGGGCGCCTCCTGCGCGGGCTCGTCCTCGGGCGCCGACTCCAGGACGATGTGCACGTTCGTCCCGCTGATCCCGAACGACGACACCCCGATGCGGCGGGCCCGCTCGACGCGCGGCCAGGGCGTGGCCTCGGAGACCAGCTCCACGGCGCCGGCGTCCCAGTCGACGTGGCTGGAGGGCTCGGTGATGTTGAGGGATGCGGGCACGAGGGAGTGCCGCAGGGACATGACGGCCTTGATGACGCTGGCCCCGCCCGCCGCGCCCTGCGAGTGCCCGATGTTCGACTTGATGGACCCGAGGAGCAGCGGCCTCTCGGCGGTGTGCCCCTGGCCGTAGGTCGCGATGACGGCCTGGGCCTCGATGGGGTCGCCGAGCGCGGTGCCGGTGCCGTGCGCCTCGACGACGTCCACGTCGGCCGTGGACAGCCCGGCGTCCGCCAACGCGGCCCGGATGACGCGCTGTTGGGAGGGGCCGTTGGGGGCGGTGAGCCCGTTGGAGGCGCCGTCGGAGTTGACGGCCGAGCCCCTGATTACCGCGAGGACGCGGTGGCCGTTGCGGCGGGCGTCGGAGAGCCGCTCGATCAGGAAGAGACCGGCGCCCTCGGACCAGCCGGTGCCGTCGGCGTCATCCGAGAAAGACTTGCAGCGGCCGTCCTTGGCGAGGCCGCGCTGGCGGGAGAACTCCAGGAAGATGCCGGGCCCGGTCATGACGGTGACGCCGCCCGCGAGGGCCATGGCGCACTCCCCCGCCCGCAGGGCGCGCACGGCCTGGTGGAGGGCGACGAGCGCGGAGGAGCAGGCGGTGTCGACGGAGGCGACCGGCCCTTCGAGGCCGAAGAAGTAGGCGAGGCGCCCGGAGGCGACGCTGCACGTGTTGCCGGTGAGGAGGAAGCCCTCGACGTCGTCCCGTTCGCCCCGGCGGTGGCCGTAGTCGGAGGACGGGATGCCGACGAACAGTCCGGTGCGGCTGCCGCGCAGCGTGGCCGGGTCGATGCCGGCGTGTTCGAAGGTCTCCCAGGCGGTCTCCAGGAGCACCCGCTGCTGGGGGTCCATGGCGAGGGCCTCGCGCGGGGAGATCCCGAAGAACGCGGGGTCGAAGTCGGTGGCGCCCTCGATGAACCCCCCGGTCCTGGCGTAGCACTTGCCGTTCGCGGTGGGGTCGTCGTCGAAGAGGTTCTCCAGGTCCCAGCCACGGTCGTCGGGGAACTCCCCCACCGCGTCGCGGCCTTCGGCGACCAGGTCCCACAGAGTGTCCGGGGAGACGATCCCCCCGGGGTAGCGGCAGCCCATGCCGACGATCGCTATGGGCTCGCCGTCGCGTGCTTCCCGCTGTTCGAGGCGCTGCCGGGTCTCGTGCAGTTCGGTCGTGACCTGCTTGAGAAGCCGGAGCATCTTGTCTTGTTCCACCATCGGGACCTCACAGGTTCACAGGCTTGACGATGAGTGCCGGGGTCAGGAGATCCCGAATTCCTTGCTGAGGAGGGCGACGAGTTCGTCGGCCGAGGCGTCGGCGAGCTGTTCGCCGATCCCCGCGCCGGCGGCGGGCTTGGCCGCCGCCTCCAGCCGTGCGGCGAGCGACCGCAGCCGGTTCACGGCCGCCGTGCGGTCTTCGTCGTCCAGGTGTGCGTCCGCCAACGTGGTTTCCATCCGGTCGAGTTGACCGAAGAGCGCGGCGGATGAGCCGGGGCCGTCCGAGCCGAGGGCGTCCAGCAGGTGCCGGCCGACGGCCCGGGGGGTGGGGTGGTCGAAGGTGACGGTCGCGGACAGCGTGAGCCCGGTCGCCGCGCCGAGCCGGTTGCGCAGTTCGACGGCGGTCAGCGAGTCGAAACCGAGGTCAGTGAAGGGCTGTTCGGCCTGTACCCGCCCCGGGTCGGTGTGCCCGAGCACCGCACACGCGCTGCGGACGACCAGGTCGGTCAGGTGCTCCAGCCGCTCTGGCGGGCTCATCGCCTCCAGCGTCCCGAGCAGCGACGCGGTGTCCGTACGCGGCGGCGCCACACTCACGGACCTGCGCGCTGCGGGCCGTTCGAGCCCGGCGAGCAGGGGCGGCAGTGGGCGGGGCAGCTTGCCGGTGTCGATCGTGAGGGGGACGAGGTGGGCGGCCGGGTGGTTCAGAGCGGCGTCGAACAGGGTCAGCGCCTTGCCCACGGGCAGGGGCGGGAAGCCGGAGTCGGCCAGGCGGCGGACTTCGGCGTCGGTGAGGCCGGCGGCCATGCCCGTACCGGACCACAGGCCCCAGGACAGGGCCTGACCGGGGAGGCCCAGCCTGCGCCGTTCGGCAACCACCGCGTCCGCGGCGGCGTTCGCGGCGGCGTAGGCGCCCTGGCCCGGGGCGCCGAACACGCCGGCGGCCGAGGAGAACACGGTGAAGAAGGCAAGGTCGTGGTCGCGTGTCGCTTCGTCCAGCACTGAGGCTCCGAGCGCCTTCGCCGCCCAGACTCCTTCGATCCGCTCGGGCGTCAACTCCGTGACGACACCATCGTCCAGAACACCCGCCGCATGGACGACACCCACCAGATCAGGGATGAAATCGACGAGCGCCCGCACCTGCTCGGCATCCGCGACATCCACACCCTCACTGCGAGATGCCACGACCACCTTGTGGCCCGCGTCCGTGAGGTGCCGGACGACCTCCGCACCCACACCCCCGTGACCGCCGGTCACCAGGACCGTGCCGCCGCTGTCGCGCGGGACGGTCAGCACCACCTTGCCCACATGCCGGGCCTGGCTCATGTACCGGAAGGCGGAGACGGCCTCGCGGACGTCCCAGCAGGACACCGGAAGCGGCTCCAGGGCGCCTTCGTCGAACAGCTTCTTCAGCTCGCCGAACATCTCCTGGATGCGCCGGGGCCCGGCCTCGATCAGGTCGAAGGCGCGGTAGACCACGCCCTCGGGCTCCCGGAGGTCGGTCTTGCCCATCTCAATGAATCGCCCGCCCGGGGCGAGCAACTTGAACGAGGCGTCGATGAACTCCCCGGCGAGGGAGTTGAGTACGACATCGACCTGAGGAAACGCCGACCCGAACCCGGTGTCCCGCGACGACCCCAAGTGCTCGGCATCCAACGGCACCGCATGCTGCTTCGCCGGACTCGCCGTCCCGAACACCTCGGCACCCGCATGCTGAGCCAACTGCACAGCAGCCATCCCCACCCCGCCCGCAGCGGAGTGAATCAGCACCCTTTCACCGGACTTCAGCCCACCCAGATCCAACAGCCCGTACCAGGCCGTGAGGAACGCCAACGGCACCGACGCCGCCTGCGCGAACGTCCAGCCGTCCGGAATCCGGCTCCAGGTGCGGAAGTCGGAGACGACCTCGGGTCCGAACGACCCGGTGGCCAGCCCCATGACCCGGTCCCCGACGGCGATCCCGGTGACACCTCGACCGACCTCGACGACGACACCGGCCGCTTCCAGTCCGGGCAGCCCGGGGTCTCCCGGGTACATCCCCAACACGTTCAGCACGTCACGGAAGTTGACCCCGGCAGCCCGCACGGAGACCCGGATCTCACCGGGCCCCAGCGCAACCCGCTCCAGCGTGGAGACGGCCAGCCCGGTGACGGCTCCGCGCTCCCCGATCCCGACCCGCCAGACACCCTCGGCGGGCACCTCCAGAACTTCGTCACCGGCGATCGGGACCACCCGGGCCGCGAACAACTCGCCGCCTCGAAGCCGCAGTTGCGGTTCACCGAGCCCGGCGGCCCCTGTCACCGCGCCTGCGTCGGAGTCCACGAGCACGATCCGCCCGGGGTGCTCCGACTGGGCCGACCGCAGGAGCCCCCACACCCCGGCGACCGCCGGATCGGTGTCCGAGCCGCGCCCGGTCACGACGAGCACCTTGCCGTCCCCACTCAGGAACTCCTGCACGACGGCGAGCGCGTCGGCGACCCGGACGCCGTCCGGCACCTGCCACTCGGCGTGCTCGACCTCGTCGGCCGGGGTGGTGACGGGCACCCACTCCACTCGGTACAGCGACGAGGCCGCAGATTCGGCCGGCGCCGCCACGACGGTCGCCGGCGCCATCTCGCGCAGGGTGAGCCGGTCGACGGAGAGCACGGGCTCGCCCTCGCGGTCGACCGCCATGATGGAGACGGTGTTGTCGCCGTGCTTCGTGATACGGGCGCGCACGGCGGTCGCCCCGGCGGCGTGCAGGACGACTCTGTTCCACGAATAGGGCAGGCGGGGAATCTCTCCTCCGGGGAGGAGCTTGCCCAACGCGTGCAGGACGCTGTCGAGGAGCGCGGGGTGGATGCCGAAGGTGGCGGCACGCTCGTGCTCCGTGGCGGGCAGTTCGATATCGGTGACGACCTGGCCGCGCTTGCGCCGGATCGCCTTCAGGCCCTGGAAGACGGGGCCGTATAGCAGCCCCTTGCGGGTGTAGCGGGCGTACTCGCCGCTGATGTCCAGAGTCTCTCCGCCGACGCGGGCCAGGCCGGTGGCCAGGGCGAGGGTCTCCTCGGTCTGGTCGGCGCTGGAAAGCACGCCGGTGACGTGGGCGGTCCAGGTGCCGTCGCCGCCGGACTCGCGGCGCGAGTACAGCGTGAACGGCCGGTCCCCGGTGCCCTCTTGAGCCGCGCCGACCGTCAGCCGGAGCTGGGTCGCGCCGTGCTCTGCGAGGACGAGGGGCACGTACGCGATCAGCTCCTCCAGCGTTCCGCAGCCGACCTCGTCGCCGGCCCGGATCGCCATCTCGACGAGGGCGGCGCCGGGGACCACGACCTGGTCGAGGACGCGGTGGTCTCCGAGCCAGGGGTGGGTGTCGAGGGCGAGGCGCCCGGTGAGGACGACGCCGTCGGTGTCGGGGAGTTCGACGGCCGTGCTCAGGACCGGGTGACCGGCGGCGGTGACGCCGAGGGCGCGGGCGTCGGCGGTCGTGGCGGGGATGGCGAGCCAGTAGTGGTCGCGCTGGAAGGCGTAGGTGGGCAGGTCGACCAGTTCGGCGCCCGGGAAGAGGGGGGACCAGTCCACCGTGACGCCGTGGCAGTGGAGTTCGCCGAGCGCGGTGAGGAGGGTGGTCGGTTCGTCGCGGTCCTTGCGGAGGGTGGCCACCGTGCAGGCCGGGGCGTGGGGAGCCAGGCCGACCTGGGTGGCGAGGGTGGAGTCGGCGCCGAGTTCGAGGACGGCGGTGACGCCTTGGTCGGCGAGGGTGGCGACGTTGTCCGCGAACAGGACGGCGTGGCGGAGGTGGTCGACCCAGTACGCGGGGTCGGTCCAGCGGTCGGCGAGACCGCCGGTGACGTTGGAGAGGCCGAGCAGTTCGGGGCCCATGAAGGTGACGTCGTCCAGAACGGCACGGAACTCTTCGAGCACCGGCTCCATGCGGGCGCTGTGGAAGGCGTGGGAGACCTTGAGGCGGGTCGCCTTCCAGTCGCGCTCGCGCGCTTGCTCGACGACTGCGGCGACCGCCGCCTCGTCACCGGAGATCACGACGGAGGAGGCGGCGTTGACGGCGGCGATCTCGACGCCGTCAGTCAACAGCGCCTCTACCTGGGCGCGTTCAGCCGTGACGGAGGCCATGGCGCCGCCCTCGGGCAGCCCGTCCATCAGGCGGGCGCGGGCCGCGACGATCCGGCACGCGTCCTCCAGCGACCACACACCGGCCGCGTAGGCGGCGGCGTACTCGCCCAGCGAGTGCCCGCCGACGACGTCCGCTTTGATGCCGAACGACGACACCAGCTCGTACAGGGCGACCTCCAGCGCGAACAGCGCCGGCTGGGCGACACCTGTTCGGTGCAGGTCTTTTGACTCACGCGGGAGCCCGAGTTGTTCCGCCGCCCGGTCGTACGTCTCCGCGAAGCCGGGGAACCGGTCGTACAACTCCGCGCCCATACCGGGGTGTTGGGAGCCCTGGCCGCCGAACAGGAACGCGAGGCGCCGACCGGAGACAGCGGGTGTCGTCGCCTTCGCGGCGAGCGTGAAGTCGGCGTGCTCGCGGCCCAGGTACACCGCGCGGTGGTCGAGGTGGGTGCGGCCGACGGCCAGGGTGTAGCCGATGTCACCGACCGGCACCTCGGGGTGCTCGGCGACGAACTCCCATAGCTGCTCGGCCTGTTGACGCAGCGCCTGCGGTGTCTTGCCGGACAGCACCCACGGCACCGGCCCGGTGTCGCCCTTGGCGGGGAGTTCGGCGTCCGGTGCCTGTTCCAGCACGATGTGCGCATTGGTCCCGCTGACCCCGAACGACGACACCGCGCCCCGGCGTGCGCGCCCGGTCTCGGGCCAGGGCGTGTCCTCGGTGAGCAGGGACACCGCGCCGCTGCTCCAGTCGACGTGGCTGGAGGGCCGCGAGACGTGCAGGGTGCGGGGCAGCAGGCCCTCGCGCAGCGCCATGACCATCTTGATGACGCCCGCGACCCCGGAGGCGGTCTGGGCGTGCCCGATGTTCGACTTGACCGACCCGAGCCACACCGGCTCCTCGGCGGACCGCCCGGCCCCGTACGTCGCCAGCATGGCCTGCGCCTCGATCGGGTCGCCGAGGGAGGTCCCGGTGCCGTGGGCCTCGACGGCGTCGACGTCTGCGGTGGTGAGCCGGGCGTCGGCGAGGGCGGCGTGGATGACGCGTTCCTGCGCGGGTCCGTTGGGCGCGGTGAGGCCGTTGGAGGCGCCGTCCTGGTTGACGGCCGTCCCCCGGATCACGGCGAGGATGCGCCGCCCGTTGCGCTGGGCGTCGCTGAGGCGTTCGAGGACGAGAACGCCGGCGCCCTCCGCCCAGACGGTGCCGTCGGCGTCGTCCGAGAAGGACTTGCAGCGGCCGTCGGGAGCTAGGCCCCGCTGGCGGGAGAACTCCAGGAAGATCGCGGGGCTGGCGATGACGGAGACGCCGCCGGACAGGGCCATCGAGCACTCCCCGGCGCGCAGAGAGCGCACGGCCAGGTGGAGGGCGACGAGGGCGGAGGAGCAGGCGGTGTCGACGGTGAGGGCGGGGCCTTCGAGGCCGAGGGAGTAGGAGATGCGGCCGGAGGCGACGCTCGGGGTGTTGCCGGTGAGGAGGTAGCCCTCGACGTCCTTGTGCCCGGAGCGGGCGTCGCGGTCGTAGTCCTGGGCGGAGGCTCCGATGAACACGCCGGTGGCGGAGCCGCGCAGGCGGGCGCCGTCGATGCCGGCCTGCTCGACGGCCTCCCAGGCGGTCTCCAGCAGGACGCGCTGCTGGGGGTCCATGGCGAGGGCCTCGCGCGGGGAGATCCCGAAGAGCCCGGCGTCGAAGTCGCCGGCGTCGTCGATGAATCCGCCCTGGCACAGGTACGTCTTGCCGGAAGCGGTCGGGTCGGGGTCGTAGAGGGCCTCGGCGTCCCAGCCCCGGTCGTCCGGGAAGGGGCCGAGGGCGTGGCCGTGGCCGGTGACGAACTCCCAGAGTTCCTGGGGGGAGTTGGTGCTTCCCGGGAAACGGCAGCCCATGCCGACGATCGCGATCGGCTCGCGGTCGCGCTCCGTCAGGTCGCGCACGAGGCCACGGGTGCGGTGCAGTTCACCGGTCACTCGCTTGAGGTAGTCACGCAGCTTCGTGGTCTCGTCCATGGTTCCGCCATTTCCTTGTGCAGTACCTGCGGCGTGGCTCAGACGCCGAGCTGCCGGTCGATGAAGTCGAAGATGTCGTCGTCGGAGCCCGAGGAGAGGCGTTCGGAGACCGACCGGTCGTCGTCGGAGACGGTGGTGTCGAGTGCGGTGAGCAGGCCCAGGAGGCGGGCGACGGCGGCCCGGCGCACGCCGTCCTCCGGGGCCAGGGCCCCGAGTTCGGCGCCGACCCGCTCGATGTCCGCGAGGAGGTCTTTGGGCCGGGCGGCGGCGGGTGCCAGCAGTCCGGCGAGGTACTCGGCGGCGTCCCGGCACGTCGGCCGGTCGAAGGTCAGGGTGGCGGGCAGCGTCAGCCCGGTCGCGGCCCCCAGCCGGTTGCGCAGTTCCACGCCGGTCAGAGAGTCGAGCCCCAGCTCCGTGAACGACGCCCCCGGATCGACCCCGGCCGCCCCGCCGTACCCGAGCACGGCCGCCGTGTGCGCGGCCACCAACTCCGTCAACTTGTGCAGCTGTTGGGCCGGGGGAAGCTCCGCGAGCCCGACGGGTGCCTGCGCCACCACGGCCACGGCACGCCGGGGCGCCACCGCTCCCTGCACCTCTCGCAGCAGCGCCGGTACGACGCCGTCGGCCCTGCGGGGCGTGATGGTGAGGGGGATGAGGTGGGCGGCGGGGTGCCGCATCGAGGCGTCCAGCAGCTTCAGGGCGCGGTCGACGGGGAGGGGCGGGAAGCCGGAGTCGGCCAGGCGGCGGACTTCGGCGTCGGTGAGGCCGGCGGCCATGCCCGTGCCGGACCACAGGCCCCAGGACAGGGCCTGACCGGGGAGGCCCAGCCTGCGCCGTTCGGCAACCACCGCGTCCGCGGCGGCGTTCGCGGCGGCGTAGGCGCCCTGGCCCGGGGCGCCGAACACGCCGGCGGCCGAGGAGAACACGGTGAAGAAGGCAAGGTCGTGGTCGCGTGTCGCTTCGTCCAGCACTGAGGCTCCGAGCGCCTTCGCCGCCCAGACTCCTTCGATCCGCTCGGGCGTCAACTCCGTGACGACACCATCGTCCAGAACACCCGCCGCATGGACGACACCCACCAGATCAGGGATGAAATCGACGAGCGCCCGCACCTGCTCGGCATCCGCGACATCCACACCCTCACTGCGAGATGCCACGACCACCTTGTGGCCCGCGTCCGTGAGGTGCCGGACGACCTCCGCACCCACACCCCCGTGACCGCCGGTCACCAGGACCGTGCCGCCGCTGTCGCGCGGGACGGTCAGCACCACCTTGCCCACATGCCGGGCCTGGCTCATGTACCGGAAGGCGGAGACGGCCTCGCGGACGTCCCAGCAGGACACCGGAAGCGGCTCCAGGGCGCCTTCGTCGAACAGCTTCTTCAGCTCGCCGAACATCTCCTGGATGCGCCGGGGCCCGGCCTCGATCAGGTCGAAGGCGCGGTAGACCACGCCCTCGGGCTCCCGGAGGTCGGTCTTGCCCATCTCAATGAATCGCCCGCCCGGGGCGAGCAACTTGAACGAGGCGTCGATGAACTCCCCGGCGAGGGAGTTGAGTACGACATCGACCTGAGGAAACGCCGACCCGAACCCGGTGTCCCGCGACGACCCCAAGTGCTCGGCATCCAACTGCACCGCATGCTGCTTCGCCGGACTCGCCGACCCGAACACCTCGGCACCCGCATGCTGAGCCAACTGCACAGCAGCCATCCCCACCCCGCCCGCAGCGGAGTGAATCAGCACCCTTTCACCGGACTTCAGCCCACCCAGATCCAACAGCCCGTACCAGGCCGTGAGGAACGCCAACGGCACCGACGCCGCCTGCGCGAACGTCCAGCCGTCCGGAATCCGGCTCCAGGTGCGGAAGTCGGAGACGACCTCGGGTCCGAACGACCCGGTGGCCAGCCCCATGACCCGGTCCCCGACGGCGATCCCGGTGACACCTCGACCGACCTCGACGACGACACCGGCCGCTTCCAGTCCGGGCAGCCCGGGGTCTCCCGGGTACATCCCCAACACGTTCAGCACGTCACGGAAGTTGACCCCGGCAGCCCGCACGGAGACCCGGATCTCACCGGGCGCCAACTCCACACGTTCAGCGCTTTCCACGGCGAGTCCGGAAACGGCACCCCGCTCCCCCACGCCGACCCGCCAGCCGCCGTCCAGCGGCGCCAACAGCTCTTCGTCCACAGCCGAGACGACCCGAGGCGCAAACAACTTGCCTCTCCGCAGCGCAAGTTGCGGCTCGCCAAGTCCGGCGACCCCCTCCGGGACACCGCCGTCGGAGTCCACCAGCACGATCCGCCCGGGGTGCTCGGACTGGGCCGACCGCACCAGCCCCCACACCCCCGCCATCACCGGATCGACTGCTTCCCCCTCCACCGACGCCGCACCCCGCCCCACGATCACCAGCACGAAGTCCACCCGCGACACGTCCGTCACGAACTCCCGCACCACCGGCAGCACTTCCGCCGGACCCCACCCCTCGGGCACCTCCCACTCGCTGAACTCCCTCTCGGAGTCCGCCGCTTCGACCCGCACCCACTCCGTCCGGTACAGCGGCAACTCGCTGTCCGCCGCCGCGAGTTCACCGGCCGACGCGGACCGCAGGGCCAGCCGTTCGACGGAGAGCACGGCCTGTCCGTCGGTGTCCGTCAGGTCGAGGGACACGGCGTCGGGGCCGACCGCCGTGATCCGGGCGCGCACCGACACCGCACCCGTGGCCCACAGGCGTACGCCGGACCAGGCGAAGGGCAGCATCGTCCGCCCGGTGTCGGCGTCGTCGAAGCAGTACTTGGTGGCGTGCAGCACGGCGTCGAAGAGCGCGGGGTGCACCCCGTACCCGGCGACGGAGCCGGGGTCGCCGCCGGGCAGGGTCACCTCGGCGAAGACCTCGCCGTCCCGGCACCAGGCGGCGGTGAGGCCACGGAACGTCGGCCCATATCCCAGCCCCTGCGCGGCGAGCGTGTCGTACGCGCCCTCCAGTTCGACCGGCTCGGCGCCTTCGGGCGGCCAGACGCCGGCGGGCTCCGGGCGGGGTTGCGTGCTGTCGCTCAGCTTGCCGGAAGCGTGGACGGTCCACGATCTGTCGGCGCGGGAGTGGACGGTGACCTCGCCGCTCTCACCGACGACGACCCTCAACTCCGACTTTCCCGCGCCGGGTTCGGGCAGCGACAGCGGCGCGTGCAGGACGAGTTCGTCGAGCCCCGCCCCGGCGTGCAGTGCGAGGTCCACCAAGGCGGTGCCCGGAACGACGATGCCGCCGAAGACGCGGTGGTCGGCCAGCCAGGGCCGCTCGGCGGCGGAGAGGACGCCGGTGAGGACGGTGTCGCCGCCCGGGGTGTCGACGGTCGCGCCGAGCAGCGGGTGGGTGGTGGCGGGGAGGCCGTGGGGGGTGTCCGTGAGCCAGTAGTGGGCGTGCTGGAAGGCGTAGGTGGGCAGTTCGGCGCGGGCGACTCCCTCGAACAGGGGGGTCCAGTCGACGGGGATGCCGTGCGTGAACAGTTCGCCCAGGGCCGTGAGGAGCGTCGTGGGTTCGTCGCGGTCCTTGCGGAGGGCGGCGACCGCGCAGGCCGGGGGGCGGGTGGCGAGGCCCGCCTGGGTGGTGAGGATGGAGTCGGCGCCGAGTTCGAGGACGGCGGTGACACCCTGCTCGGCGAGGGTCATGACGTTGTCGGCGAAGCGGACCGTGTGGCGCAGGTGGTCGACCCAGTAGGCGGGGTCGGTCCAGCGGTCGGCGAGGCCGCCGGTGACGTTGGAGAGACCCGTCAACTGGAACTGGTGGAAGGTGACTTGGTCGAGGACGGTACGGAACTGCGCGAGTACCGGCTCCATGCGGGCGCTGTGGAAGGCGTGGGAGACCTTGAGGCGGGTCGCCTTCCAGCCGCGCTCCTCGGCCTTCTCCAGCGCGTCCGAGACGGCCGCCTCCTCGCCCGATATCACCACGGAGCACGGCGAGTTGACCGCTCCGACCTCGACGCCGTCCGCGAGCAGCGCGTCCACCTCGGAGGTCGCCACCGAGGCCATTGCGCCGCCCTCGGGCAGGCCGTCCATCAGACGGGCGCGGGCCGCGACGATCCGGCACGCGTCCTCCAGCGACCACACACCGGCCGCGTAGGCGGCGGCCAACTCGCCGAGCGAGTGCCCGCCGACGACGTCCGGTCTGACGCCCAGGGACGACACCAGCTCGTACAGGGCGACTTCCAGCGCGAACAGTGCCGGTTGGGCGACGCCCGTTCGGTGCAGGTCTTCCGGCTCGCGCGGGAGGCCGAGCAGTGTCGTCACCCGGTCGTACGTCTCCGCGAAGACGGGGAACCGGTCGTACAACTCCGCGCCCATACCGGGGCGTTGGGAGCCCTGGCCGCCGAACAACACAGCGAGGCGTCGGCCAGAGGCAGCGGGTGCCGTGTCCTTCGCAGCGAGCGTGAAGTCAGCGTGCTCGCGGCCCAGGTACACCGCGCGGTGGTCGAGGTGGGTGCGGCCGGCGGCGAGGGTGTGGCCGATCTCCGCGACCGGTACGGACGGGTGGGCGGCGGTGAAGGCGCGCAGTCGGTCGAGCTGGTCGCGCAGGGCCTGGGCGGTCTTGCCGGTGACGATCCAGGGGACGAGCCCGGGGTCGGTGGAGTCGCGCTTCTCGGCGGGGGCTTCCTCCAGGATCACGTGGGCGTTGGTGCCGCTCACGCCGAACGAGGAGACGGCGCCCCGGCGCGGGCGGTCCGTTGAGGGCCAGGCGCGCTTCTCCGTGACCAGTTCGACGGCCCCGGCCGTCCAGTCGACGCGTGCCGAGGGGCGAGTGACGTTGAGGGAGGCGGGCAGGGTGCCGTGCCGCATGGCCTCGACGGTCTTGATGATCCCGGCGACCCCGGCGGCGGCCTGGGTGTGGCCCAGGTTGGACTTGATCGAGCCGAGGAGCAGCGGGCGTTCCCGGTCCTGGCCGTAGGTCGCGAGGACGGCCTGTGCCTCGATGGGGTCGCCGAGGGCGGTGCCCGTGCCGTGGGCCTCGACGGTGTCGACGTCGGCCGGTTCGAGCCCGGCGTCCTTCAACGCAGCGCGGATGACGCGCTGTTGGGAGGGGCCGTTGGGTGCGGTGAGGCCGTTGGAGGCGCCGTCCTGGTTGACGGCGGAGCCCCGGATCACGGCGAGGACGCGGTGGCCGTTGCGGCGGGCGTCGGAGAGGCGTTCGACCAGGAGGAGGCCGGCGCCCTCGGACCAGCCGGTGCCGTCGGCGTCGTCCGAGAAGGACTTGCAGCGGCCGTCGGGGGCCAGGCCCCGCTGGCGGGAGAACTCCACGAAGAGGTGGGGCGAGGTGAGGATGGTGACGCCGCCGACCAGGGCCATCGTGCACTCGCCGGCCCGCAGGGCGCGGATCGCGTGGTGGAGGGCGACGAGGGAGGAGGAGCAGGCGGTGTCGACGGATACGGCGGGGCCTTCGAGGCCGAAGACGTAGGCGATGCGGCCGGAGGCGACGCTCGGGGTGTTGCCGGTGAGGAGGAGGCCCTCGACGCGGGTGTCGCCGTGGCGGGCGTCGCGGTCGTAGTCCTGTCCGGAGACGCCGACGTAGACGCCGGTGCGGCTGCCGCGCAGGCCGGCCGGGTCGATGCCGGCGTGTTCGAAGGTCTCCCACGCGGTCTCCAGGAGCACCCGCTGCTGGGGGTCCATGGCGAGGGCCTCGCGCGGGGAGATCCCGAAGAGGCTCGCGTCGAAGTGGGCGGCGGCCGTCAGGAAGCTGCCCCGGTCGACGGTGGAGGTGCCGGGGGTATCCGGGTCGGGGTCGAAGAGGGTGTCCAGCGGCCAGCCCCGGTCCGTGGGGAAGCCGCCGACGGTGTCGCGGCCCTCCTCGACGAGCCTCCACAGGGCCTCGGGCGAGCCGACACCTCCGGGGAACCGGCACCCCATGCCCACGATGGCGACGGGCTCGGTCGCCGTGCGCACGCGCCGCGCGAGCCGCTCGTTCTCCTTGAGAGAAGCGCGCAGCGCGGTCACCAGTTCCTCGTGGGATTCAGCCATTCGGGTCTCCTCCGGGCTGCGGGCCGGACATCTGAGCCGCAGGTTAGGCGGGGTGCGGGGGCGTTTTTTATGGGGCGGGTCCACGGAGTGGGCACTGGCCGCGAATTGGGCTGACAGAGTGTCAGTCCAGGGGGTCGTGCGAGGTGCCGAGCGCCCGGCGGATCAGTTCGCTCGCGTCCATGTCGTCGATGCCGCCGGTGTCGTCGATGTCGCTGTCCGGCTCGTCGTCCGGGGTCTCGGGCTCACCCAGGAGTTCCGCGACAAGGTGGCGTGCGAGCGCCTCCGGTGTCGGGTGGTCGAAGACGACGGTCGCGGACAGCCGCAGCCCGGCGTCCTGGGCGAGCCGGTTGCGCAGTTCGACGGCGGTGAGGGAGTCGAAGCCGAGTTCGCTGAACGGCCGCTCGGGCGGGACTCCGTCGACACCCTCGGCGCGGTCCCTACCGAGCACGGCCGCCGTGTGCCTGCGGACGAGGTCGGTGGTCTCCCGGAGAGCGGCTGCTGGCGCGAGTCCGGCGAGCCGAGCGGGGAGCGCGTCGCCGGTGGAGGCGGCGGCGGTGGGCCGTGGTGCGCGACGGACCAGGTCCGCCAGCGCGGGAGGCGCCGCGTCGAGGGCACCGAGGTCCAGTTTCACCGGCAGGTACAGCGCCTCGTCCGTCAGGGTCGCGTGGTCGAACAGCGCCATTCCCTCGGCCCGTTCCAGCGGGCGCATCCCGATCCGCGCCATCCGCGCAAGGTCGGCCTCCCCGAGGTGCCCGGTGATCCCGCCGTCCTGCCGCCACAGCCCCCAGGCCAGCGAGGTCGCCGCGAGCCCCTGCACACGGCGCCTCGCGGCGAGGGCGTCGAGGACGGCGTTGGCGGCGGCGTAGTTGCCCTGCCCGGGGCCGCCGAGGACGGCGGCGGCCGAGGAGAACAGGGCGAACAGGGCGAGGTCTCCGGTGAGTTCGTGCAGGTGGAGGGCCGCGTCCGCCTTGGGTGCGAGGACGCGGTGCAGTTGCCCGGGGGTGAGGGAGGCGACGACGCCGTCCTCGACGACGCCTGCGGTGTGGACGACGCCGGTCAGGTCCGGGATGGTCGCGAGCAGCGCGCGCACCTGTTCCCGGTCGGCGACGTCGCAGGCGACGATCCGCGTCTCGGCGCCCAAGTCCCCGAGTTCTTCGACGAGTTCGGCTGCTCCGAGGTCGTCGGCGCCCCTTCGGGAGGTCAGCACGAGCTGTCGCACCCCTCGCTCTGCCGCGAGGTGGCGGGCGGTGAGCGCGCCGAGGTCTCCGGTGCCGCCGGTGATCAGGACGGTGCCGTCGAGGGGGCGCGGGACGGTGAGGACGACCTTGCCGGTGTGCCGGGCCTCGCGCAGGTGCCGGAACGCCGCGGGGGCCCGGTGCACGTCCCACGTCGTAACGCGCGGCAGGGTGAGGGCGCCCGCGTCGAACAGGGCCATCAGCTCGACCAGCATGCGCTGGATGCGGTCCTCCCCCGCGTCGAGCACGTCGAACGCCCGGTACCGCACGCCCTTCGGCGCGCTGTCGCGGATGTCGACCTTGCCCATCTCCAGGAACCGTCCGCCGTCGCGCAGCAGCCGCAGCGAGGTGTCGACGAATTCGCCGGTCAGCGAGTTGAGGACGACGTCCACCTGGGCGAAGCGGTTGCCGAACTCCGTGTCGCGGGACGACGCGATCCGCTCGTCCGGGATTCCGGCGGCACGCAGGGTGTCCCATTTCGCGGGGTGCGCGGTGCCGTAGACCTCGGCGCCGAGGTGGTGGGCGAGCTGGGTCGCGGCGGTGCCGACGCCGCCGGCCGCCGCGTGGACGAGGACGCGCTCGCCGGGCCGGACGGCGGCGAGGTCGATCAGCGCGTGGTAGGCGGTCAGGTAGACCAGGGGGACGGCGGCGGCCTGCGCGAACGTCCAGTCGTCCGGGAAGGGGACGACCATCCGCCGGTCGGCGACGGCCACGGGCCCGAACCCGCCGAAGACGAGCCCCGTGACCCGGTCGCCCGGCTTGAGGTCGGTGACGTCGGCGCCGACCTCGGTGACGACGCCGGCCGCCTCGCCGCCGAGCATGCCGGTGATGCTGGGGAACATGCCGAGGACGGTGAACACGTCCCGGAAGTTCAGCCCGGCCGCCCGCACCCCGATCCGCACCTCCCCGGCGCCGAGCGGCTCCAGCACGTCCGGGCACGGCACGATCCGCAAGTTCTCCACGGTCCCGGTGCCGGTCATGCCGAGCCGCCAAGCGGGCTCGGCGGGCAGCGGGTCCAGCGCGCTGTAGCGGGCGAGGCGGGGGGCGAGGATCTGTCCGTCGCGCAGCGCGGTACGGGGTTCTCCGGTCGCGACGGCGGCGCGCACCAACTCCAGCGGGGTGTCCTCGGCAATGTCGACGAGGACGATCCGGCCCGGGTTCTCCGACTGCGCCGATCCGACGAGCCCGTGCACGGCGGCGGCCCCGAGGTCGTCCCCGACCGCCCCGCGCGTGAGCACCAGGAGCCGTCCGGAGTGCCGCTTGAGCACGTCGAGGGCGGCTGCGGTGGCTTCGTACGGGGTCCCTTCGGGCGGTGACCAGACGACGGTGTCGCCGCCGGTCCCCTGCGGCAGCCCGGTGCCGTGGCGGTCGTCCCCGAGGAGTGTCCACGACTCGTCCGGCACGTCCTTCGGCGTGGTCAGCGGCGTCCAGTCGAGCCGGTACAGCGCGTCCAGCGCGGGGTCGCGGGCGACGAGACGGTCCCCGGTGACCTTGCGGACGGTCAGCGAGTCGACGTCGGCGACGGGGGCGCCCTCGGGGTCGGTGAGGCGCAGGCGGACGGCGGAGCCGCCCAGGTGGGTGAGGGTGACGCGCAGGGCGCGGGCACCGGAGGCGTGCAGGCGGACCCCGGCGAAGGCGAAGGGGACGAAAGCGGCGTCGGCGTCGAGGAATCCGCTGAACCGCAGGGCGTGGAGGCAGGCGTCGAGGAGGGCGGGGTGGATGCCGTAGCCCTGGTCGGCGGGGCCGGCTTCGGCGGGGAGTTCGACTTCGGCGTAGACCTCGTCCTGTTTGCGCCAGACGGCGCGGAGGGCTCGGAAGGCGGGGCCGTAGTCGACGCCAACGGCGCGGAGGGCCTGGTAGACGTTTTGGGCGGCGAGGGAGTCGGAGCCGGTGGGGGGCCAGGCGGGTGCCGGTGCTGATGCCGGTGCCAGTGCCGATGCCGGTGTTGATGTGGGTGTGATTCTCCGCTTGTCCGCTTGTCCCAGTGTCCCTGTCGCATGCGTCGTCCAAGGCGCACCCGGCACCTCCGGACGCGCCTGGATCCGCAGCTCGCTCCCGCTGACGATCGCCCTGAGCCGTACGCCACCCTCCTCGGGCAGCACCAGCGGCGCGTGCAGGACGAGTTCCTCGACGTCCCCGGCGTCCGCCTCGTCGGCCGCGCGCACCGCGAGTTCCGCGAGGGCGGCGCCCGGGAGGAGGACCCGGTCGAAGACCCGGTGCCCGGCCAGCCAGGGCTGGTCCGTGAGGGAGACGCGGCCCGCGAGCATGACGTCCCCGGCGTCCGGCAGCGGCACGCTCACGCCGAGCAGCGGGTGTCCGGTCGTGTCGAGGCCGAGGCGGTCCGCGCGGGCGGCGCCGGGCGGGTCGCCGAGCCAGTAGGGGCGGCGCTGGAAGGCGTAGGTCGGGAGGTCGGTGTGGCCGACGCCGGTGAACAGGGCGTCGAGGCGGACGTCGTGGCCCCGGGCGACGAGCCGTCCGACGCCGGTGACCGTGGTGACCGCCTCCGGCCTGCCCTTGCGCAGGAGCGGGACGGCGGCTGCGGTGGGACGGGTGAGCGAGTCGGGGATGAGGGAGGCGAGGCCGCCGCCGGGGCCGACCTCGACGTAGGTCGTGACGCCCTGGCGCTCCAGCTCCGCGATGCCGTCGGCGAATCGGACCGTGCCGCGCAGGTGGCCGGTCCAGTAGGCGGGGTCGGCGGCTTCGGCGGCGGTGAGGGGGCGGGCGGTGCGGTTCGAAACGACCGGTATGCGCGGCGGGTTGGCGGTGACCGTCTCCAGCACCGCGCGGAAGGGGGCGAGGGCGGCGTCCATGTGGGGTGAGTGGAAGGCGTGGGAGACGCTGAGGCGCTTCACGCGGACGCCCTGGGCGGCCCAGTGGGCGGTGACCGCCTCCACCTCCGCCTCGTCGCCGGAAATCACCACGGAACGCGGCGAGTTGACGGCGGCGATCACGACGCCGTCGGTGAAGCTCGCGGTGACCTCGTCCTCGGACGCGCCGATCGAACTCATCGCCCCGCCCTGCGGCAGTGCCCGCATCGCGCGGGCGCGGGCGGCGACGACGGCGCAGGCGTCGGTGAGGGACCAGACTCCGGCGACGTGGGCGGCGGTGAGTTCGCCGATGGAGTGGCCGATGAGGAGGTCGGGGCGGATGTCCCAGGATTCGAGGAGCCGGTGGAGGGAGACCTCCACGGCGAAGAGCCCGGCCTGCGCGAAGGCCGTGTCGTCGAGGCGGGCCGGCTCGTCGCCGAAGACCGCGTCGGCGATGCCGAGGCCGAGGTGGGTGTCGAGTTCGGCACAGACCTTGTCGAAGGTCTCCGCGAAGACCGGGTAGGTGCGGTACAACTCCCGGGCCATGCCGGTGTGCTGAGCGCCCTGGCCGGTGTACACGAACGCGATGCCGCCGCCGTTGCCCTGCTCGATGCGGTCGTCGAGGTCGCCCGCCGCGAGCGCGTCGAGTTCGTCGGGGTGGGTGAGGACGGCCCGGTGGGAGAGGAGGGCGCGGCGGGTGGCGAGGGTGTGGGCCGCCTCGGGGTGCTGCGGGTGCCGGGGGGCGGTGGCGAGGTGGTCCCGGAGGGCGGCGGCCTGGGCGCGGACGGCGGCGGGGCTGTGGCCGGTGACGATCCAGGGGGTGACGGCCGGTGCCGTCCCGGTGGCCTGCGGTTCGTCGTCGGGCGCCGACTCCAGGACGACGTGCGCGTTCGTGCCGCTCATGCCGAACCCGGAGACGGCCGCCCGGCGCACTTCCGAGGTCCAGGGGCGTTCTTCGGTGAGGAGTTCGACCGCGCCCGCCGACCAGTCCACGTCGGGTGTGGGCGCGTCGACGTGCAGGGTGCGGGGCAGGACGCCGTGCCGCATCGCCATCAGCGTCTTGATGACCCCGGCCATGCCCGCCGCGCCCTGCGAGTGCCCGATGTTGGACTTGACCGATCCCAGCCACAGCGGCCGTTCACGGCCCTGCCCGTACGTCGCGAGGAGCGCCTGCGCCTCGATCGGGTCCCCGAGCCGGGTGCCGGTGCCGTGCGCCTCGACGGCGTCGACGTCCGCTGGTTCGAGCCCGGCGTCCTTCAACGCGGCCCGGATGACGCGCTGTTGGGATGGGCCGTTGGGTGTGGTGAGCCCGCTGGAGGCGCCGTCCTGGTTGACGGCCGTCCCGCGTACGACGCCCAGGACCCGGTGTCCGAGGCGCCGGGCGTCGCTGAGGCGTTCGAGGACGAGGAGGCCTGCGCCCTCGCTGAAACCGGTGCCGTCGGCCGCCGCCGCGAAAGCCTTGCAGCGGCCGTCGGCGGCGAGACCGCGCTGGCGGGAGAACTCGACGAACACGGCCGGTTCGGTGATGACGGCGACCCCGGCGGCCAGCGCCATCCGGCACTCCCTCGCGCGCAGCGCCCGCACGGCGAGGTGCAGGGCGACGAGGGAGGAGGAGCAGGCGGTGTCGACGGTGAGCGCCGGGCCCTCGAAGCCGAAGACGTAGGAGAGGCGCCCGGAGACGACGCTGCCCGCCTTGCCGGTGCCGAGATAGCCCTCCAGGTCGTGCGGGGTGCCTGCGTAGCGGGCGCCGTACTCGGTGGCGCTGATGCCGGTGAAGACGCCGACGTCCTTGCCGCGCAGGGTGTCCGGGTCGATGCCGGCGCGTTCGAAGCCCTCCCAGGCGAGTTCGAGGAGGAGGCGCTGCTGCGGGTCCATGGCCTGGGCCTCGCGCGGGGAGATCCCGAAGAAGTCGGCGTCGAACCCGGCGACGTCGTCGAGGAATCCGCCCCGGCAGGAAGTGATGCCGCCGCGCGCGTCCGGGTCGGGGCAGTAGAGGTCACGGCCGTCCCAGTGGCGGTCGGTCGGGAAGTCACCGATGACGTCGGCGCCTTCCGCGACCAACTGCCAGAGTTTCTCCGGAGAGTCGGCCCGGCCAGGGTAGCGGCAGCTCATCGCGACGACCGCGACGGGCTCGCGCCGGGCCTCCAACGCGGCGCGGGCCTCGCGGAGTTGGACGGTCACCTTGTTCAGCATCTGCCGTATGCGGTCGTCCGCCACGTCGTGTTCCTTTCAGTGGTGAGGAGCCGCTCGGGCTCGTGCACGGGCTCCGGCTCGGGCTCGGGCTCGGGCTCAGGAGATGCCGAACTCGGTGGCCAGGAGTTCGAGCAGTTCGTCGTCGGTCGCGGTCTCCACGTCGTTCACGTGGTCCCGTGCCGACTCTGTTTCCTCCGGGGCGAGTTCGGCCAGGAGGAGGTCGGCGAGGGCGCGGGGCGAGGGGTGGTCGAAGGCCGTCGTCACGGGCAGGGTCAGTCCGGTGACGGCGCACAGGCGGTTGCGGAACTGGACGGCCGCCAGGGAATCGAAGCCCTGTTCGCGGAAGCCGCGCCGGGGGTCGACGGCCGTGCTGTCGCCGTGCCGCAGGACCTCGGCCGTGAGGTCCAGGACGAGTTGGGTGAGCAGCCTGCGCCGCCCCGGCTTGTCGGCCTCGCCGAGCCGCGCCATCAGCCCCTCGGCGCCTTCCCCCTCGACCTCCTTCGTCTCCACCAACTCCGAGAGCAGAGGCGGCGGTACGGGCCCGGCGAGCACCGCCCAGTCCACGTCGCACACGGCGACCGTCGCGTCGTACCGCTCCAACGCCGTGCGCAGCGCGGCGAGGCCGGTCTTCGGGTCCAGGTCCCGCACACCGGGCCGTGTCGCTCCGGCCGCCTCTCCAGCGACGGCCCAGTGCCCCCACGCCACGGCCGTCGCCGGGAGCCCCTGCGCACGCCGGGCGGCGGCGAGGGCGTCCAGGACGGCGTGGCCGGGCGCGTAGGTGGCGTGCCCTGCGGCGCCCAGGGTGCCCCCGAGGGACGAGAACAGCACGAACGCGTCCAGTTCCGGGGCGAGTTCCCGCGTCACCCGGTCGAGGGCGAGCGCGGCACCGGCCCGGGAGCGCAGCACCCGGCGCGCACGGTCCTCGTCGGCGGTGTCGATCGTCGCGTCGTCGAGGATGCCTGAGGTGTGGACGACTGTGCGGAGCGGCAGTTCCGGGGGCAGCCCGGCGAGGACAGCGCGCAGGGCGGTGTCGTCGGCGGTGTCGCAGAGGATCCCCGGGGGGCCCTGATCGGTTGTCAGGAGGACGACGTTCTCGGCCCCGTTCTCGGCCAGCCACTCGGCGACCAGCCGTCCGACCGGTGTCTCGCCACCGGTGACCAGGGCTGTGCCTGTCGGCTTCCACTCCCGGCGGGCCGGGGTGGGCGGGGCGGGGCGGAGGCGGCGGGTCCAGGCGTGGTCGGCGCGCAGGGCGATCTCGTCCTCGTCGGTGGCGCCGGCGAGGGTGGCCAGGAGGCGGCGGGTCGTGGTGTCGTCGAGGGTCAGGGGGAGTTGGACGCCGTCAGCGGGGAGGCCGTCGGTGGGCAGGCCGTTGACGAGCGGGGCGTTCGCGGGCATGCCACTGGCGGGCAGATCGATCAACCCACCCCACGATTCCGGTCGTTCGGCCGCGACGACCCGTCCGAGCCCCCACACGGCGGCCTGCGTGGGCGACGGCACCGCCTCCCCGGCCCGCACGGCGACCGCGCCGCGCGTCACGAGCCACACCGGCGCGTGCACTTCGGCGTCGCTGAGGGCCTGGAGGAGCCGGAGGGTGGCCCCGAGGCCCCCGTCGCCGCTCTCGCCCTCGGCGAGTGCGAGCAGCGACACCACTCCGTCGGCCGGGCCGAGCCGGGCCGCGAGTTCCCGCCGGGTCGTCGCCTCGGGCACCTCCAGCACCTCGGCGCCGTCGATGAGACCGCCGAGGCCGAGGCCCTGTGGGACGACCGCCAGCCATCGCCCGTTCAGCCGTGCCCCCTGGTCGAGCCCGGTGACCGGCTGCCAGGTGACCCGGTACCGCAGCGCGTCCCCCGTGTCGCCCTGATGCCACGACGCCAGGGCGGGCAGCACCGCACGCAGCGCGTCCAAGGTGGTGCTGTCAAGGCCGAGTTGGGCGGCGAGGGCGTCGGTGTCCCCGGCCTGCACCCGGTCCCAGAACTCCCGCTGCCGGTCGTCCCCGGCCGGCGCGGCGGGCTGTTCGGCCCAGTACCGCTGCCGCTGGAAGGGGTAGGAGGGCAGGTCGACCCGGTTTCCGGAAGGTCCCAGCAGGGCGCCCCAGTTGACGCCGATCCCCCGCACGTACGCTTCGGCGGCGGCCGTCAGGAACCGGTCCGTGCCGCCGTCCTCGCGGCGCAGTGTCGCGACCAACGCGGTGTCGGCGTCGATGAGTTCGGCGGTCTCTCCGATCGCGGGGAGCAGTACGGGGTGCGGGCTCACCTCGACGAACGCGGTGTACCCGGCGGCGAGGAGTGCCTCGGTGGCCCGCTGGAAGGCGACGGTGCCCCGGAGGTTGGCGTACCAGTACCCGCCGTCCAGTTCGCCGTCGGCGACCCATTCCCCGGTGAACGCGGAGAGCATCGGCACGGCGGGTGCGCCCGCGCGGACCGGCGCCAGGTCCCGGTCCAGGACGTCCCGCAGGCTCTCGACGGCCCGGGTGTGCGAGGCGTAGTCGACGGGGATGCGCTTGACGCGTGCGCCGTCGGCGGTGAAATCGGCGGCGAGTTCGTCGAGGGCGGGTCCCTCGCCGGCGAGGACCACGGAGTGCGGCCCGTTGACGGCGGCGACGGCGACCCGCTGCCCGTACGCGTCCAGCCGTCCGGTGACGGCTTCGGCGGGCAGGCCGACGGAGAGCATGCCGCCGGTTCCGGCGAGGGCGGTGATGGCGCGGCTGCGCAGGGCGACGACGCGGGCGGCGTCCTCCAGGGTGAGGGCGCCGCTCACGCAGGCGGCGGCGATCTCGCCCTGGGAGTGTCCGAGGACCGCGTCGGGGCGGACCCCGTACTCCTCCCAGAGGGCGGCCAGCGACACCATGACGGCGAACAGCACCGGCTGCACGACGTCGACGCGCTCAAGGCCGGTCCCGTCGCGGACGACGTCGTGCAGATCCCAGTCGGTGTGCGGGGCGAGTGCCTGTCCGCACTCGGCCATGCGGCGGGCGAACACCGGGCTGTGGACGAGGAGTTCGCGTGCCATGCCGGTCCATTGGGCGCCCTGCCCGGGGAAGACGAACACGGTCTTGACGTCCGGGAGGGCGGTGCCGGTGACGACCGAGGGGGTCGAGCGGCCGTCCGCGTGCGTCGCCAACGCCGGGATGTGGTCGCGGAGTACCACCGCTCGGTGGTTCAACCTGGCCCGGTGGTGCAGGAGTTCGCAGGCCGTGTCGGTGAGCGAGGGCGCCTCTTCGGAGTCGAGGAGTGCGGCGAGGCGTCCGGCTGCCGTGCGCAGGGCGTTCGCGTCCCGGGCGGACAGCAGCAGCGGGATCGTGCCGTCGGTTTCGGCGGGTTCGGGAGTGTCGGTGGCGGGCGCTTCTTCCAGGACGACGTGCGCGTTGGTGCCGCTCACGCCGAAGGAGGAGATGGCGCACCGCCGGGTTTCCGCGTCCCATTCCCGGGCTTCGGTGAGGAGGCGGACCCCGCCCGAGGACCAGTCGACGTGCCGACTGGGCTTGTCCACGTGGAGAGTTCGGGGCATGCGGCCGTTGCGCATCGCCATGACGAGCTTGACGAGTCCGGCGACCCCTGCGGCGGCCTGCGCGTGCCCCAGGTTGGACTTGACGGAGCCGAGCCACAGCGGGTCGTCGGCCGGGTGCTGCGCGCCGTACGTCGCGAGGAGGGCCTGCGCCTCGATGGGGTCGCCGAGCCGGGTGCCGGTGCCGTGGGCCTCCACGAGCTGGACGTCGGAGCCGGAGAGTCCGGCGTCGGCGAGGGCGGCCCGGATGACGCGCTGCTGGGCCGGGCCGCTGGGCGCGGTGAGGCCGTTGGAGGCGCCGTCCTGGTTGACGGCCGTGCCCCGCACCAGCGCGAGCACCCGATGGCCGAGCCTGCGCGCGTCGGAGAGCCGTTCGACGAGGAGCAGGCCGACGCCCTCGGACCAGCCGGTGCCGTCGGCGGCGTCCGCGAACGGCTTGCACCGCCCGTCCGGAGCCAGCCCGCGCTGGCGGGAGAACTCCACGAACGGCGTGGGCGCGGCCATCACGCTGACGCCGCCCGCGAGGGCCATCGTGCACTCCCCGGCGCGCAGCGCCCGCACGGCGAGGTGCAGGGCGACGAGGGAGGAGGAGCAGGCGGTGTCGACGGTGACGGCCGGGCCTTCGAGGCCGAAGGTGTAGGCGATGCGTCCGGAGGCGACGCTGCCCGCCGTGCCGTGGCCGAGGTAGCCCTCCAACTCGCCCGGCACGTCGGAGAGCCGGCCGATGTAGTCGTGGTGGATCTGTCCGGCGTAGACGGCGACGGGGGTGCCCTTGAGAGCGGCCGGGTCGATGCCGGCGTCCTCGAAGGTCTCCCACGCGGTCTCCAGGAGGAGCCGTTGCTGGGGGTCCATCGCGAGGGCCTCGCGCGGGGAGATCCCGAAGAAGGCGGCGTCGAAGTCGCCCGCTCCGTGCAGGAAGGCGCCCTCGCGGACGTAGCTCGTGCCGGTGCGGTCCGGGTCGGGGTCGAAGAGCCGCTCGGGGTCCCAGCCCCGGTCGGTCGGGAACGGCCCGACGACGTCCCGTTCCTGGTCGACGAGGCGCCACAGCTCCTCGGGGGTGTCGGCGCCACCGGGGAAGCGGCAGGCCATGCCGACGATGGCGATCGGATCGTCGTCGACAGCCTTGCCGATCACGGGAGTCGGGGTGGCGGGGCGTTCGGCGGAGCCGATCAGGTGGGCGGCAAGGGCGGCCGGGGTGGGGTGTTCGAAGACGACGGTGGTGGGCAGCCTGAGTCCGGTCGCGGCGCGCAGCCGGTTGCGGAGTTCGACGGCGGTCAGCGAGTCGAACCCCTGGTCGGAGAAGGCGCGTTCGGCGGGGACGGCGTTCACGGAGCTGTGTCCGAGGACTGCGGCGGCGGCCGTGCGGACGAGGTGGATCGCCTCGTCGAGGGAGGCCGGGGCCTGTCCCGTGGGCGTGTTGGCGCGCCGGGTGCGGGGTTTCATGGTGGCCAGTGCGCGCAGCAGCGGGGGCACCGGTTCCATGGCGCGGACGTCCAGCAGGGCGCCGGTGAAGGCCGGTTCGGCTCCCGTCATCGCCTCGTCGAGGAGCCCGAGGGCGAACTCCGGGTCCATGGGGAGGACTCCGCTGCGGGCGAGGCGTTCCCGGTCGGCCTGCGTGAGGTGGCCGGTCATGCCGCTGTCCGGCGCCCACATGCCCCACGCGACGGACACGGCGGGCAGTCCGAGGGCCCGGCGGTGCACGGCGAGCGCGTCGAGGGAGACGTTCGCGGCGGCGTACCCGGCCTGTCCGGCGCCGCCGAGGACCCCGGCGATCGAGGAGAACAGAACGAACGTGGCCAAATCGTGACAGAGGGTCAGTTCGTGAAGGTTCCACGCGGCCCGTGTCTTCGGCGCGAACACGAGCGGCAGCCGGTCGGGGTCGGCGGCCTGCACGGTCGCGTCGTCGAGGACGCCCGCGGCGTGGACGACGGCGGTGAGCGGCCGGTCGGCGGGGATCGTGTCGAGGAGCGCGGCGAGCGCGGCGCGGTCGGCGGTGTCGCAGGCGGTGACGGTGATCTCGGCATCCAGGTCCCCGAGTTCGGGGTCGCCGCCGCTGCGGCTGACGAGGAGGAGGTTGCGGACGCCGTGCTCGGTCACGAGGTGCCGGGCGACGAGGCGTCCGAGGGTGCCGGTGCCGCCGGTGACCAGGACCGTGCCGTCCGGGTCGAGCCGTCGGGGCAGGGTGAGGACAACCTTGCCGGTGTGCCGGGCGGCGGCCATGTGCCGGAAGGCGTCGTGCGCGTGCCGGATGTCCCAGGCGCGGTGCGGAGTCTTCGGCACGTCGGTGGCGAGCACTTCGGCGAGCATCGCCCCGATCCGCTCGGGCCCGGCGTCGAGCAGGTCGAACGCCTGGTAGCGCACGCCCGGTTGACGCGCGACGACCGTCTCCGCGTCGCGGATGTCGGTCTTCCCCAGCTCCACGAACCGTCCGCCGGGCCCGAGGAGTCGCAGCGACGCGTCGGTGAACTCCCCGGCCAGGGAGTTGAGGACGACGTCCACGCGCCCGAACTTGCCCTCGAACTCAAGGTCCCGGCTGCTGGCGAGGTGGTCGTCGGGGATACCGAGGGCCCTCAGCTGGCCGTGCTTGCCGGGGGCGGCGGTCGCGAAGACCTCGGCGCCGACGTGCCGGGCGAGCGCGACGGCCGCCGAGCCGACACCGCCGGCCGCCGAGTGGATCAGGACCTTGTCGCCCGCCTTCAGACCGGCGATGTCGAACAGGCCGTGCCAGGCGGTCAGCCAGGCGATCGGCACCCCGGCCGCCTCCGCGAACGTCCAGCCGTCCGGGACCGGCGCGAGCATCCGCGCGTCCGCGACTGCGACCGGCCCGAAGGCGCCGTGGATCACGCCGAACACCCGCTGCCCGACGGCGAGTTCCGTGACGCCGGGCCCCGTCTCCAGGACCACGCCCGCGCCTTCGCCGCCGAGGACGTCGTCGGCGACCTCGACCATGCCGAGCGCGAGCAGCACGTCACGGAAGTTGACGCCGGCCGCGCGGACGGCGATGCGTACCGCGCCGGGGGCGAGGTCGCGCAGGGCGTGCGGGGCGGGGCGGGGGGCGAGGTCGCCGAGGAAGCCGGAGCCGGTGACTTCGAGGAGCCAGGGCTCGTGGTCGAAGGGGAGGGTGGGGGCGGCCTTGAGGCGGGCCACGAGCAAGGCGCCGTCTCGGACCGCGAGTTGGGACTCGCCCGCGTACAGGGCCGAAGTGACGTGGTCCCAGGGGGTGTCGGTGCCGTCGAGGTCCAGCAGGGCGAATCGGCCGGGGTGTTCGGTCGTCGCGGTGCGCAGGATGCCCCAGGCGGGTGCGGCGATGGGGTCGTCGAGGGCGTGCCGGGTGACGAGGACGAGGGTGCCGTCGTCGTGGGTGAGCCATTCCTGGGCGAGCAGGAGGGCTTGGCGGGCGGTGGCCTCCGGGTCCTGCGTCGGCGGGAGTGTCGTGAGGACGAGGTCGTGGCCGGTGGCGTCCGCGAGGGTGGTGAACGTCTGGGCGCCGGGAACGTCGAGGGTGCCGACGGTGGCGGTGCGGACGTCGGCCGGCTCGCCGGGTTCGACGCGTTCGACGGGCAGCCAGTCGATCCGGTACGGCGGCCTGTTGCCCGAACTCGCCGCCTGGGCGCGGAGGGTGAGGGTGTCGACGTGGGCGACGAGGTGGCCGTCCGGGTTCCAGGCGGTCAGTTCGACGGTGTCCTTGGAGCGGGCGCGGACACGAACCCTCAGTTCGCGGGAGGTGGTGGCGTGCAGGTGGACGCCCTCGAAGGAGAACGGCAGCGGGGTGGCGCCCGGGGCGCCGGTGACCAGGCCGCCGGCGGCGATGGCCTGGAACGCGGCGTCGAGGAGGGCGGGGTGGCAGAGGAAGCCGCCGGGGGTGGTGTCGTCGGGGAGGTGGGCCTCCGCGTACACCACGCCGGTGCCATTCCACAGGCGGCGCAGGCCCTGGAAGGCGGGGCCGTATTCGTAGCCCTGGTCGGCGAGGCGGTCGTAGACGCCGTCGAGTGGGACTTCCTCGCCGGTCGGCGGCCAGGCGGGGGGTGCCGTGGCGGGGGCGGCGGTGGGGGCGGCGAGGGTGCCGGTGGCGTGGGTGGTCCAGTCCGTGTCCGCGTCGGGGCGGGTGTGGACGGTGAAGGGGCGGGCGCCGGTGTCGTCGGCGGGGCCGGTGACGGCGCGGAGGGTCAGGGGGTGGTCGCCGAGGGCGGCGGGGGCGGTGAGGGTGAGGTCGGTGATCCGGCCCTGGTGCGCGCCGAGTTCGAGGAGGGCGGCGCCGGGGAGGAGGACGGTGCCGGAGACGGCGTGGTCGGCGAGCCAGGCGTGGGCGACGGCGTCAAGGCAGGCGGTGAACACCGCGCCGCCGTCGGGGAGTTCGGCCACCGCGCCGAGCAGCGGGTGGGCGGCGGCGCGCAGGCCGACGGCGGCGAGGTCACCGGAGCCGCCGCGCTGGGCGAGCCAGTAGGGGCGGCGCTGGAACGGGTAGGTGGGCAGCGGGACCGTGCGGGCCGTGCTGCCCGTGAAGTGGGCGCTCCAGTCGACGGGTACGCCCCGCACCCACAACCGGGCCGCCGCCGTGAGGAGTTCGGCCGCGCTGTCCTCGCCGCGTCGCAGCGATCCGGTCACCAGGCCGTCGGTGTCGACCTGTTCGAGGATCTCGGCGAGGCCGACGGCGAGGACGGGGTGCGGGCTGGACTCGACGAACACGCGATGGCCGTCGGCGAGCATTGCCTCCAACGCGTCCTGGAACCGGACGGGTTGCCGGAGGTTGTCGAACCAGTAGGCGGGGGTGAGGGTCGCCGTGTCGGTGAGGGTTCCGGTGACCGTGGAGTAGAAGCGGACGTTTCCGGAGGGGAGCGGGGTGGTCCGCGCGGCGATCTCCAGGACGGCGTCCCGGAGTTGGTCCATGTGGGCGCAGTGGGAGGCGTAGTCGACGGGGATGCGCCGGGCCCGAACGCCCTCGCCCCGATAGGCGTCGACCAGGGCCTCCAGGGCGTCCACGTCACCCGAAATTACCGTGCTGCGGGGCCCGTTGACGGCGGCGACGGTGAGTCCGGCGCCGAGCCGGGCCTCCACCTCGGCGGCGGACAGCGGAACCGACGCCATCCCGCCGAGCCCGGCCGCTGCCCTGAGGGCCTTGCTGCGCAGGGCGACTATCCGGGCGGCGTCGGCGAGGTCGAGGCCGCCCGCGACGTGCACGGCGGCCAACTCGCCCTGGGAGTGTCCGATCACGGCGCTGGGCCGCACCCCGAGGGACTCCCAGGTCCGTGCGAGCGCGACCATCACCGCGAACAGCACGGGCTGCACGACCTCGGCCCGCTCCAGCGGCGGCGCTCCCTCGGCCCCGGTGAGGACGTCGAGGACGGCGAAGTCGAGGTGCTCGTCGAGGACTTGGGCGCAGGCGGTGACCGCCTCGCGGAACACCGGCGAGGTCTCCAGGAGGCGGGCCGCCATGCCGGGCCACTGGGAACCCTGACCGGGGAACACGAAGGCCACGGCACCGGGTTCGCCCGCGACGCCGGTGACGAGAGCGGGGTGGGTCGCCCCCTCGGCGAGGGCCGCGAGGGCGTCGGCCTGGTCGCCGATGACGACGGCCCGCTGATCCAGCGCGGCTCGCGTGGTCGCCAGCGACAGCCCCAGGTCCGCGCTGTCCAGGCCGAGTCCGGCGATCTGCCGGGCCTGCGCCCGCAGCGCGTGCTCGGTCCGCGCGGAGAGCGGGAGCGGGACGACGTCCAGCGGCCGGTGTCCGCCCTCGACGGCCTCGTACGCGGGGGCCTGTTCCAGGATCACGTGCGCGTTGGTGCCGCTGATGCCGAACGCGGAGACGGCCGCGCGGCGGGGGCGGTCGCCGGTCTCCGGCCAGGGGCGGGCCTCGGTGAGGAGGGCGAGGCCGGAGGTGTCCCAGCCGACGTGGGTGGAGGGGTGCTCGGCGTGCAGGGTGGGCGGGAGTTCCCCGGCGGCGAGCGCCATCACCGTCTTGATGACACCGCCGACCCCGGCGGCGGCCTGCGTGTGGCCGATGTTGGACTTCAACGAGCCCAGCCACAGCGGGTGTTCACGGCCCACCCCGTAGGTCGCGGCGAGCGCGTGCGCCTCGATGGGGTCGCCGAGCCGGGTCGCGGTGCCGTGCGCCTCGACGGCGTCCACCCCGTCGGGGGTGAGACCCGCGTCGGCGAGGGCCAGACGGATCACCGCCTGCTGGGCCTGGCCGTTGGGCGCGGTGAGGCCGTTGGAGGCACCGTCGGAGTTGAGGGCGCTGCCCCGGACGACGGCGAGGACGGGGTGGCCGTTGCGACGGGCGTCGCTCAGCCGCTCCAGGAGCAGCAGGCCCGCGCCCTCGGCCCAGCCGGTGCCGTCGGCGTCCGCCGAGAAGGCGCGGCAGCGGCCGTCCGGCGACAGGGCGCGCTGGCGGGAGAACTCGACGAAGAGCTGCGGTGTCGCCATCACGGTCGCGGCCCCGGCCAGGGCCATCCGGCACTCCCCCGCGCGCAGCGCCCGCACGGCGAGGTGCAGGGCGACCAGGGAGGAGGAGCAGGCGGTGTCGACGGTGAGCGCGGGTCCGTGCAGACCGAGGGCGTAGGCGATCCGGCCTGAGGCGACGCTGCCGAGTTTCCCGAGGTCGAGGTAGCCCTCCAGCTCCGGCGGGAGCGGGTCGAGGGCCGCGCCGTACTCGTGGCGCATGACGCCGGTGAACACGCCGACGCTCTCGCCGTGCAGGGCGTCGGGGGCGATGCCTGCGCGCTCCAGGGTCTCCCAGGCGAGTTCGAGGAGGAGACGCTGCTGGGGGTCCATCGCGAGGGCCTCGCGCGGGGAGATCCCGAAGAGCTCGTTGTCGAACTCCCCCGCTCCGCGCAGGAATCCGCCGCGCCGGGTGGTGGTGTGACCGGCGCGTTCCGGGTCGGGGTCGTAGAGGGCATCGGTGTCCCAGCCCCGGTCGGCCGGGAAGTCACCGCTGGCGTCGACGCCGTCACGGACGAGGCGCCAGAGGGCTTCGGGGGTGGTGACGTCGCCGGGGTAGCGGCAGCTCATGGAGACGATGACGACGGGGTCGTCGTCAGCAGGGTCGACGGCCTCGGGCGTGCCGTCGTGGCGCGCCCGTTCCTCCCCCATGAGCGTCTCCCCCAGCAGGCGCGCGAGCGCCCCGGGCGTCGGGTGGTCGAAGACGACCGTCGCCCGCAGCGCGCATCCGGTGCGCCCGACCAGCGCGTCCCGCAGCGCGACCGCGTTGACCGAGGTCAGCCCCATCTCGCGGAACGGCCGCCGGGAGCCGACCTCCGCGAAGGGGGCGTCGAGGACGCGGGCGGTCTCCTCGCGGACGAGGTCGAGGAGGGTGGTGTGGCGGTCGTCGGCGGAGAGGGGGTGGAGGCGTTCGCGCAGGACGGCGGCGCGGGCGGGGTCGGGTCCGGAAGCCCGGTCGGGGCTGGATGCCTGGGCAGGACCTGACGCCCGGCCAGGCGTATTGTCATACCGCCCTGCCTCAGCCCCTCCCTCGGCCTCCCCCTCGCTCTCAGCCCCTCCTCTGCCCCCGGCCTCTATCCCCGCCCCCGCGCCCCCGCCCAGCAACCGCGACGCCACCCCCGCCAGCAGATGCCGCGCCGCCTTCCCCGACGCCGTGCGCGGAATCGCCTCCACGGCCCTGATCTCCACCGGCACCTTGTACGCCGCGAGCTGCCCCCGGCAGTACCGCAACACGGCGTCCGCGTCGAGCCCCTCCTCGCGCGGGACGACGTAGGCGACCGGCACCTCGCCGAGGACGTCGTCGGCCCGGCCGGCAACCGCCGCGTCGGCCAACTCGGGTATGCCCCGCAGGACTTCGTCGAGTTCGGCGGGGTAGACGTTCTGACCGCCGCGCACGATGAGTTCGGAGAGCCGCCCGGAGATGGTCAGGTGTCCGGTGGCGGCGCGGGTCGCGAGGTCGCCGGTGCGGTACCAGCCGTCGACGAGGACCTCGGCGGTCGCGTCGGGCCGTCCGTGGTAGCCGGCCATGACGTTGGGGCCGCGTACCCACACCTCGCCCGCGTCGCCCTCCTCGCCGCTGCGGGGGTCGACGAGGCGGACGTCGAGGCCGGGAACGGGTCGTCCGCAGGAGCCGGGGACGCGCTTGCCGTCCGGGGTGTTGGAGGTGATGGGGCCGCAGGTCTCGGTGGTGCCGTAGCTGTCGAGGAGGGGGACGCCGAAGTGGTCCTCGAACTCGGTGCGCAGGGCGGCGCTGCCGACCGCGCCGGCCGTCAGGCACATGCGCAGTCCGCCGCCGAGGCCGGGTGCGTCGCGGGCGGCGGTGAGCAGTTGCTGGTACATGGCGGGGACTCCGGCGAGGAACGTGTAGTCGCCGCCCCGCAGTTCGCCGAGGGTCTCCTCGGGGGCGAATCCGCTCGTGACGTAGGTGCTCGCGCCGACGGCGAGGGTGCCGAGCGTGCCGAGGTGGTGGCCGAGGCAGTGGTGCAGGGGCAGCGGCCACAGGACGCGGTCCTCGCCGCTGAGGCCGAGGAGGGGGGCGTAGCAGGCGGCGATGGTCCACAGGGAGTTGCGGACGGAGGAGACGACGCCCTTGGGGCGGCCGGTGGTGCCGGAGGTGTAGAGCATGAACGCGGGTTCGTCGAGGCCGAGTTCGTCGCGGGGGGCGTTCGCTCCGGCGGCGAGTTCCTCGAAGGACCAGGCGGACGGCCAGGCGTCGGCGCCCTCTTCGGCCCCTTCTTCGGCCCCTTCTTCGGTGACGACGAGCTGTACCGACGGGTCCGCGACGCGGCGGATCTGGTCGAGGTGGGAGGGGTCGGTGATGACGGCGCGGGCGCCGCTGTCGGTGAGGAAGTGGGCCAGTTCGGGGTCCACGGACAGCGGGTTGACGGGGACGCCGACGGCTGAGGCGCGGGCGACGGCGAGGTACGCCTCGACCATGGTGACGCCGTTGCCGAGGCAGATCAGTACCCGGTCGCCGGGGTCGACGCCGACGGTCTCGGCGAGTCCGGTGGCGATCCGCGCGGTCCGCTCGTCGAGCCGCCGGTAGTCGACGGACCGGTGCGCGTCCCGGAACGCCGTGCGCCCGGGGGCGTGTTCGGCGTGCTCGCGCAGGAGCGCGTGGACGGGGCGGATCAGCTCTGACTGGGGCACGGGCCACACCTCGTTCGCTCGGGCCGGTCATCCGAGGCGGCCCGCGCGGGTGCGGCGGGCCGTCGCCCACCGTACGAAGGGGCCGTGCGGGGATGCAGGGGAAGAGGGCCACTGACCGGCCATCGCCCGGGAATCCGGGGCGGGGGTTACCGGCAGATGGGCCGGCGCTGGAACGGGCGCACTGCGCGGCGGGGGCCGGGTTCCTAGCCTCGGGTAGCGGCATCGTCCACTCTGCCCTGGGGGCTCCCCATGACCTCGTCGGTACAGCCGTCACCCACGCTGATCTCGCGTTTCCTCGCCCCAGGCGACGGCGGTCCACGCCTCGGCGCGCTCACCTACCTGAACGGCCCGCTGTCCGAGGCCCCGGAGGGCACCGAGCTGACGGTGCGCATGGGGGCGGCCGGGGAGGCCCTCACGGAGACGTGGGTGGCCGGGGAGCCGGTGTACGGGGGCGCGTACGCGGGCCTCACGTACACGGGCTGCCGGGACTTCGTGTTCTGTGTCGGCCGGATCGAGGAGGCGGGCGAGTACGCCGACGCCACCCGCCGTACGTACGAGGACCTGTTCACGCTGCTGGCCCGGCTGGGGTACAAGCGGCTGGTGCGGGTGTGGAACTACATCGGTGACATCAACGGCCGCAACGCGCGTGGCCAGGAGGTGTACCGGGACTTCTGCGTGGGCCGCTCCCACGCGCTGGAGCAGCTCGGCATGCTGTACGGGATGCCGGCGACGACGGTGATCGGCGCGGAGGGCGACGGTATCGGGATCGCGCTGCTCGCGGCGCGGGAGGCGGAGCCGGTGAACGTCGAGAACCCGCGCCAGACGCCCGCCTACCACTACCCGCCCCGGTACGGTCCGCGTTCCCCGAACTTCGCGCGGGCCACCTATGTGCCGTCGGCGGACGATCCGCTGGGCCGTGGCACGGTGTTCGTGTCGGGCACGGCGAGCATCATCGGGCACGAGACGGTCCACGTGGGTGACGTGCGCGCGCAGACGCACACGGCGCTGGAGAACGTGTCGCTGCTGATCGGCCCGGAGAACCTGTCCGAATACGGGGTGTCCCACACGTACGGTCTGTCGGACCTGCGGCGCGCGAAGGTGTACGTGCGGCACGCCGAGGACATCCCGGCGGTGCGGGAGATCTGCTCGAAGCTGCTGCCCGAGGACGGCCGCGTGGTGTATCTGCAGGCCGACGTGTGCCGGGAGGATCTGCTGATGGAGATCGAGGGCGTCGCGGACTGAGGCCGGGCGGCCCCGCACGCGTCGAAGCCCCGCTCTGGTAGTGGTGACCGGGGCGGGGCTCTTGATGCGGGTGGGGGGACGGGTCAGGCGGAGGTGGCCTGGGGCCAGCGGCCGGGGGCGGTCTGCGGTGCGGCGTTGAAGCGGGCGGCGAACTCCTCGGCGTGGCGGGGGTTGCCCTGGAGTTCGGCGAGGAGGGGGTGCCAGTCCTCGTCGCCGGGGTACTGCTCGGCGCGTCGGCCGGTGTGGAGGAGTCCGGTGAGCAGGCGGGTGAGTGCCTGGTCGCCGAGCGGGGGGAGTTCGAGGCGCATCGCGTTGGTGTGGACGGCTTCCCAGCGCGGGAGGCGGCGGGCGAAGTCGCTCTCGGCGGCGGCGACGACGAGGACGGGTCCGGTGAGGCCGGCGAGGAGGTCCGCGAGGTCGTCGGTGGCGTGGTGGACGTCGTCGAGGAGGATCAGGGCGGGGGTGTCCGCGGTGAGCTCGCGGAGCAGGGTGAGGCAGGCGTCGGCGAGTTCGCCGCGGCCGGTGGTGGCCGGGGTGATGCCGAGTGCCTGGCGCAGGCGGGGCAGGAGGTCGAGGTGGGCGGGGTGGTGGCGGGTGAGGTGGCCGGTGAGCCGGCTGTCGGCATCGGCCGGGGCGGTGATGCCGGTCCGGGAGCGGAGGAGTTCGGCGAATAAGGCGGTCGCGTCGGTGTGTCCGCCCGGGGGTGGGGCGGCGGTGAGGACGGTCGGGGCGTGGGTGGGTTCGTCGGCGACGCGGTGGGCGAGTTCGGCGAGCAGCCGGGTCTTGCCGATGCCGGGGGCGCCGAGGAGGGTGGCGAGCGCGGGGCGCTTGCTGTGGGCGACCCAGACCATCAGGCCCTGGAGGACGTCGAGTTCGGCGGTGCGGCCGACGAGGGGGGTGGGGGTCGGGGGTGCGGGGGGCGTGGAGGGCGCGAGGGTGAGGCGCGGCGGGTTCAGGTCGGGGACGGTGTCGTTGACGACGACGGCGCCGGGGACGGTGGCGGCGGCGAGGCGCCGGCAGTCGTCCAGGACGCCGGCCTCGATGAAGGGGATGCTGCGGCCGTCGGCGCCGTGCGAGACGACGGCTTCCCCGGAGTGCATGGCGACCCGGATCGCGGCCTCGGGGCAGGTGTCGGCGGCCCAGCGGGTGATGGCGCCGACGGCGGTGAGGGCCCGTTCGGCGTGGTCGGGCAGGCGCCGGGTGGCCCCGAAGTAGCCGCACCAGGTGGAGCCGGGGCCGGGGGCGGGGACTCCGCCGCAGCGCCGGATCTCGTCGTGGACGAAGGTGCGGACGGCGTCGGTGGCGGCGTCGGCGGTGATCATGACGACGGTGATGTCACGGCGTTCGGCGCGTCCGGGGGTGTGCTCGGCGGCGGGCTGCGGCCGGGCGGGGACGGGCCGTGCGGCGGGTTCGGGGGTGGGGGTGCGGACGAGGTCCAAGGGTGTGCGGAGTTGGGGCGCCGGGGGGCTCAGGCGGACCTGGGCGGGGGGCCCGACCTGGAGGGAGGGGTCCTGGTTGAGGATCGCGTACTCCAGCGCCCGCACCGTCTCGGCGGGTTCGACGCCGAGCTCGGTGACGAGGCGGGCGCGGAGCCGGCGATAGGCGGCGAGGGCGTCGCCCTGCCGTCCGGAGCGGTAGGCGGCGAGCATGAGGAGGCCACAGAGCCGTTCCCGCAGGGGTTCGGCTGCCACGGCGAGGGTGAGTTCGCCCATGACCTCGTGGTGGCGGCCACAGGCGAGGTCGGCCTCGAAGCGGTCCTCCTCGGCCGCCTTGCGGCTCTCGGCGAGGAGTTCGGTCTCGGGCCAGCGGTAGCCGAGTTCGACGAGGTCGGCGAGCGGGTCGCCGCGCCACAGCGCGAGAGCCTCACGCAGGACGCCGGACGCCTCCTGCGGCCGGCCGGAGCGCAGCAGGCCGCGGCCGTGCTCGGCGAGTTCCTCGAAGCGGCGCCGGTCGATCCGGGCGGAGTCGGTGTGCAGGAGGTAACCCGGGGGGTGGGTGAGCAGCAGGGGGGCGTCGGGGCCGGTGTCGGCGGCGAGGAGCTGCCGCAGGCCCGAGGCCGCGTTCTGGAGCATTTTCCGGGCGGTGCGCGGAGCGTCGTCGCCCCATATCGCCTTCAAGAGCCGGCTGATCGCAACGGCTTCATTGTCGTGCAACAGGAGACAGCTGAGCACGGCACGTTGGCAGCTTCCGGCAACGGGAAGATCCACACCATCTATCCTGACCTGGAGAGGTCCTAGCAGAAAGAAATTCATGTACTTTCTATGAGTTCCCGCTGAAATAATCAGCTTGCCGTCGTTCAGATTTATTTCGAATCTCCGGCCCCAATGGACCATTTCTGCTCCCGCATGATATGCGGGAAATAAATTCTTTACCGGCGGAGGAGTTCGTCCGGCGATTTGACCTTACAAGGTTCAAGCAATGCTGGTCGACTAGGGGAACCAGTAGTACGTCACAACAAACCGCCACAGACCAGACAAAATCCCCTTGATGAGCGGTGTCCGTTATTCCACTCAGCGAAAAAGGGGGCCAAGAGATCGCCCCCCGGCTTTTTGGACGGGCACCGACTGTGCGACTATGAGCTTGTCTCACGTGGTGAGGTTGGTCAGCTTCTTGTAGCAGGTCATTGCGGCCGCGAGACCGAGGAAGCCGAGAAAGTGTGTGCCTTTCCGCTCGTACCGGACGGTGAGGCGGCGGTAGCCGAAGAGCCTGGAGATCGACCCTTCGATCTTCCAGCGGTGCCGGCCGAGTCGCTCGCTGGATTCGATGCCCGGGCAGGCGATGCGCGGGATGATGCCGCGGCTGCGCAGACACCTCAGGTGCTCGGCGGAGTGGTAGGCCCTGTCCGCGCGGAGCTTGAGGGGACGGCGCCGGCGCGGACCGCGCCGCGACCGGATTGCGGGTATGCCCAGGACCAGCGGCAGCAGAGCCTGACTGTCATGGACGTTCGCACCGGACACACCGAGCGCCAGGGGTAAGCCCTGAGCGTCGGACAGGACGTGCAGCTTGCTGCCCTTCTTGCCCCGGTCGACCGGATTGCGGCCGGTCAGCGATCCCCCCTTTTCGCGCGGACCGAGGCCGCATCCGCTATCACTGAGTTCCAGTCACTTCACCGCGCGCACCGAGCTCGTCCAGGACTGCCCGGTGTAACCCTCTCCAGAGTCCGGCCTCGGTCCAAGCGGAGAACCGGCGGTGCGCAGACCCCGAAGGCCTCGGGAAGGTGCCGCCACGCGCATCCGCTGGTCAACACGTACACACTGAACCTCGGCCGCTATCCGGACAGGCAACGACAACTCGCGGGTACGGGCCGAGATACGGACCACGTCGCCCTCCACCGACACCCGCTCCACCAGCACCGCGTCGAGATGGGGAGACACAATACGTACGAGGCCATCACCTTCGATAACAATACCGGAAGGCGTGACGGAGCGTCACCGGCACACGGTCGCACGCACCGGCTTCACGGAAATCTTGCCAGGGCCAGGATGAGGTTCTGGATGATTTTTGGTGCAGAGCCAGTCTTACGAGAGCGGCAACAGACGGTGACGTCGTAGATGCCCTCGGTGGAATAGGCTGTCTCGACCTTCTGGAGAAACTGCTGGTAGAAGGTGCTGTTGCGGTGGGGAGGCGGTCAGGGTGACCTCATGTCCGTCCCACACTCGCAGCGCGCAGTAGATCCACGTCTTCTCCGGCCCGCGACCGTAGTTGACCTCGGATTTGATGCGGTGGCCGCCCGGCGACCAGCCCGGCGTCGGCGAGAAGGTGCAGGGGATCACCGGTACGAGCTCGCCGGCGCAGACGATCGTCCCGTCTTCGGCGGGCGTGTGTAGAGCTCGATGATCCTGGGCCTTTTCCCTCGAACTTGGTCCTTGTTCATTGGCGCTGGCTGCCTGGCGTGCAAGCCATCAGCCGGATACGCCGTCCGCGGTCATCAGCCCAGCCACCTCGGCCAGCTGCCGGATCAGAGCGTCCGCCGACGGGCTGAGGGCGCTCGCAGCGCGGACGGTGACGCCCACGCTGTGCCCGATCAGCTCCAAGGGAATGGCGAGCCGGGTGATCCGGGCATCGTCGCGGGTGATCAGACTCGGTAGCGCCGCGATCACATCGGTGTCCACCAGCAATTGGCGGACGGTGAGGAACGATGTCGCCTCGATTCGATTGGCGGGCAGCGCCATCTCGTGCCGGGCGAAGAAAAGCTCAAGTTCGCTGCGCAGCGTGGTGTTTGATCCGGGCAGGATCCATGGGTAGTCGGCCAGGTCAGACAGCTCGACGGCGGGCAGGCCGGCGAGCGGGTGCGAGGAGCGTACGACGAGGTCGATGGATTCGTCGTAGAGTTTGCGCCGCGCGATCCGCTCGTCGGACGGCGCGGTGAGCCTGCCGACGATCAGGTCGACTCGCCCGGCTTCCAGCTCGACCAGCAGTGCTTCGGGTGAGCCTTCCCGCACCACGATCGTCAGATAGGGGCGCTCTGCCTTGATCGCGGCGATGGCCTTGGGCAGGAGGACATTTGAGCCGGCCAGGTGGGTGCCGACGACGACCGTGCCCCGCTCCGCGTCGGCGAGTTCCGCGACATGCCTGCTGGCTTGCTCGAGCTGGGCCAGAACTGCCCTCGCGTGTCCCGCGAACGCCACGCCGAAGGCCGTCGACGTGATGCCACGCGGATGGCGGTCGAACAACAGCACGCCGAGGATTTGTTCTAGTTCGTGCAGGCTGCGGGTCGCTGCGGGCTGGGTGATGTGGAGTTCTGCCGCCGCGCCGACGACGCTCCCCTGCCGGACGAGCGCATCGACCAGGGCGAGATGACGGATCTTCAGGCGCCCGTCCGCAAGACGTGGAGGCCTCACCGGGACACTCCGGCGCCGCGCGTCCGGGGGGAGTGAGCGTGTGGGCTCGTCGTCGGTCCCAGGAGGCCGGGCGGTGGGTGCAGTGCCATGCGTCCGTTCGCAATCGTCGAGGTCTTCTCAGATTCCCGACTGCCGCGGTCTGGTCGCTCCGTGACTGTTGTCTTACCCGGCTGCGACAGCCGGGCGACGCCGCGCCGGGGCGGTCGTGAGGGCGGATATGACAGGGACGTCATGGGAGGCGCGACCGCTCGCCTGCCGTGCTTTGGTACCAGCGAAGCTTAGGACATGTCGGAGCGAGCCTGCCGTCCATCCGGACCCTCCTGCCGGGGATGCGGGCTGCTCTCACCTGCTCGACGGGTGGGCGCGGTGCTTCCTGTACTGGTTCTGCCCTTGCTGTGGTGGGGCATGCATGAGCCCAGGACACTGGTGCCGCCGACCGACCCGGCCGAGTCCGCCTCGGTGCGCCGGTTGTTCGCGGAAAGTCGCCGCCCGCTCACGCTCATGCTCTGGGCGTCAGCGCTGCTGGGCTTCATGACCCAGGCTGTGATGGCCGCTTGGACACCCCGACCAATGGCCAGTTACGGGTTCACCGCGACCGAAGCGCCGCTCGGCACCGCCGCGCTTGGCTTCGGAGGGATCCTCGGCGGGTTGTTGCTCGCCGCTCTCAGCACCAGATTTCGCGCCGCGAAAGTCGTTGTCGTTACCTGTGCGATCGACGTCGCCTTGATCGTACTGCTGGCCAGGCTGCAACTCGGCAACACCGCAGTCCTCGTCATCGTCGGAGGGGTCGGGCTGGCCACGCTGGCCTCCCTGAACGGGGCGCCCATGATAGCGATGATGTCTTACCCGCGCGGTGTGGAGACGTCCGGCGTCGGCTGGACGGTGGCGTTCGGTCGGGTCGGTTGGGTGCTGGGGCCGGTCGGTGGCGGGGTGCTGCTTGCGCTGGGCGTATCCGCACGCGGCGTCGTGCTGACCGCTTGCGTGCCGGTCCTGGCCGCGGCCGTCCTGTTCGCGTTCCTTTCCCGCCGCATTGGAGCCGAGGCCCTCCAAGGCTCAGTGGACCCGATCCCTACCTCGGAAGAGTCGCCCCGCGACACTGCACGTGCCGGTCCGGACGGCTCGCCCCGCGCCGCGGGCGGGGCGAGCGACAACGTCCTTGGCGAAAGCTGATATGCCTTTCCCGGTATGACGTAATGCCATTCTCGCATTGGTTCGGCATAGCGCATTGGGCCACAGTGGTGCCAACCGCAACCGTGCCAAAGGACAGGACCCGATGACAGGGATCGATAACATGGCGTTCCACGACCCGGCCGGACCCGTCACGGCGACGGACTCTGGGTCCGTGCGAGGGCGTCGCCGAGCCGGCGTCGCATCCTTCCTCGGCATCCCCTACGCTGCGCCTCCGGTCGGCGAGCTGCGCTTCGCCGCCCCCACCCGGCCGCAGCCGTGGGATGGCGTACGTGACGCGACCACCGCCGGGCCGGCGTCCGTTCAGGCACAGTCCGCCGGGGAACTGGTGCCCAAGGTGGTCCCCGCCATTGACGAGGATTGCCTGACGGTGAACGTGTGGACTCCCGCGGTGCAACCAGGCCACGGACTGCCGGTGATCGTCTGGCTGCACGGCGGAGGGTTTGCCGTGGGCTCGGCCTCGGCACGGTGCTACAGCGGCGAGGAACTGGCCCGCCGCGGGGCTGTCGTGGTCGGGGTCAACTACCGGCTCGGCGCCTTGGGCTACCTGTATCTGCCTGCGGAGGCCGCGGCGGACGGGATCAGGGCCAACTTCGGCCTGCTCGACCAGGTTCGGGCACTGGAGTGGGTGCGGGATAACGCGGAGGCCTTCGGCGGCGACCCCGACCGGGTGACAGTTGTCGGCCAGTCGGCGGGCGCCTACTCGATCCTCGCCCTGGGCGCGATGGAGCGAGCACGGCCCCTTTTCCACCGCGCGGTCCTCCAGAGCGCCCCCTTCGCGGTGGACGACCATGACCTCGACGTCGCTGATGACACGACGTCGGTGTTCCTGGAGGCGGCGGGCGTCCCCGGCGCCGGGAGGGCTGAGCTGCTCGGACTCAGCGCTGCCCAGATCCTGCGGGCCCAGCAGCAGACATTCAACCGGTTCACGGGCACGGGCCACCTGGACCGCCCATTCGTGCCGGTGGTGGACGGGGCGACGTTGACGGTCAAGCCCGCACAGGCGGCATTCGAAGGCAGCCTGGACCACGTTGACCTCCTCGTGGGCTGCACCGCGGAGGAACGGCTGTTCTTCCCGCAGGACGGTTCACTGTCAGGTACGGGTAGAGAGCAGGCCCGCAGGATCGGTGCGCAGATCGACGATCTGTTCACCGAAGGTGTCTTCCGGCTGGGCGAGCACCTGGCGCAAGTGGGCCGTCCCGCGCGGCTCTTCTGGTGGAGGTGGCCCAGCGGGGGCAGCGAGGGACTGGGCGCATGCCACTGCGCGGAGCTTCCCTTCCTATTCGGCAACTTGGACCAGTGGGCAAGCTCGCCCTTCCTCAGGCACGGGACGGCGGACGATCACACCTATCTCGTCGACGCCATCCAGGAGGCATGGGTCTCCTTCAGCAAGACAGGAGACCCTGACCCGGCCGGCACGCTCGGCTGGACCCCGTACACGGTGGAGGGACAGGAGACACTCGTGTTCGATGTACCTGCGATACAGACTCCCGACCCCCGCAACAGCCGGGTCCGGTGACGGCGCCTGAGCTGTCCGCGTGGACACCAACTTCCTGGTGCCGGACGAGGTGAGCCGATCCCGGACGGAGTCCTCGTCAACGAAGGAGACCGGACTCCCTGGTCACGGACGTTCGCCACCACCGACAGAACGCAAAACGGGTCTAGGGGCTGCCTCGGCCGTCCCGTCCATGACTGTCGGTGATGGTCGAGATGGTCTGTTTGGACACGCTCGCGCCGCAGACCTCGGCCAGCTTGACGAAAAGTTACCGAGCGTCACCCGAATCCAGTAGATCCAGGGCTGTGGCCATCACCGATTGCCACTCCTGCTGTGCACCACCCTTGGCCAGCCCCGACAAGTGTGCTTCGTGCCCATCTGGGATAGGAGGCTGTGGTATGGGCCTCTACGTTGAGGCGTCGATCGTGGCATGTGACCGACAGTCGGTCGTCCGCAGCGTCTGTCTCACAGTGGAGGCCGGAGCGCTTCTGTGTCCCGCACCAGTGGTCGAACGCGAATTTCGGCGTCGGCGCGATCCAGGCCCTTTCGCAGGGATCTGGGATGAGCGAGGGTCCCGCTCCGGCGCCACCAGCCGCGAAGGCTCGGTTCTGGCGATCCTCGGCAAGGCCGACGACCCGACGCGGGACGTCGTGGCTGGCACGCTGGGCACCCGGCAAGCCATCTCCCGGGTACTGCCCACCTCCGGCGGGATCCGGCTGGGGAGACGGGAACTCACCGCGCTGCCTCGGGTGCGGCGGGCCCAGTGTGGGCTGACCCATGTCGAACAGGGCAGGGCCGCCTACCTCACTCTCACCGTGCAGGAGAACATCGCCTTTCCGGCTCTCTGGACCGGGCCCTTTCCCCCGAGCTTGCCAAACTCTTATCGACGTACCGGCTGGCCTGGTCTCCGGAGGCGAGCAACGGATGCTCGTCCTGGTCCGGGCAATCATGGGCAGGTTCTCAGCGCTGCTGCTCGACGAAATGTCGCTCGGGCTGGCCCCGGTGATCCGGCGGATCGCCGACGCGGGCTGTGCGGTCCCGCTGGTGGAACAGTTCACACACGCCGCTCTGTCCTTCGCCGACAGGTCTACGTGCTGGCGCACGGAACACTCACTTACGGCGGGAACCGGGGCAACTGCACACTTCCGATGCCGCTCTGAAGCACGCCTATCTTGGAGATGACTCATGACGTACGCAGATCTGGTTTTCGTCAATGGGCGGGTGCTGACGATGGACACCGTCTCGACGGCGAGCGTGGTGGCCATCAGGGATGGTCTGATCACCCACGTGGGAACGGACGCAACGGCGTTGGCAGGGCCCTCCACCGAAGTGGTGGACCTGCGGGGGCGGATTTTGCTGCCCGGTATGAACGACTCACATCTGCACGGGTGTGGCTACGGGATGGGCAAGCCCCCGTTCTCCGTCGATGTGGCGCTCGGCTCGATCGCCGCGGTGCAGGCGGCGGTGGCCGAGGAGGTGCGCGGCAAGCAACCCGGAGAGTGGATCCGTGGGATCGGCTGGAATCGTGACCACCTCGCCGAATGTGCCGACAACGCAAGGCGGCAGCCCACCGCGGCCGATCTGGACAAGGTCGCCCCCGATAACCCCGTGCTGCTCCAGGACTTTTCCGGCCATGTGACCTGGGCCAACTCCAGGGCTATGGAGAGCGGCGGGGTCGGCGGAGATGGGATTCTGTACGACGGTGACCAGGCGCTGGTCCAGCGTGCCGCCCCGCCGCTGACCGCGCGGCTGCGGAGTCAGGTGTTGCGTTCGGTGGTCGCCGAGGCGAACCGGGAGGGGATCACTTCCTTCACCGAGCCCGGCCTGGGTCCCGGCGGCGATCACATGTTCGGAGGTGGCATGGGCACCTCCGTACTCAGCAGCTATGCGGATCTGGCCAAGAGCGGGGAGTTGACAGCGCGGGTGAGCGTCCTGGGACTGGCCAGCTCGCTCTCCGGCGCCTCGGCCGCCGACACCCGGGCCTACCTGTCCGGGCTGCCCGACCTGCACGGGGCAGACCCCCGTCTGGTGCGCCTCGCGGGAGTGAAGGTGTTTGCCGACGGCATCCCGCCCTCGGAGACCGCGTGGATGCGGCAGAAGTATCCCTCGGGCGGGTACGGGTCATTGTGCACCCATGGGCACACCGAGGAACTGCGCGAGGAGGAGTTGACCGAGATCCTGCGCCTGGTCCACACGGCCGGGCTCCAGGTCGGTGTGCACGTGACCGGGAACCGGGGTATCGACGCCGTGGTCGACTCGCTCGCCGCGGTCGCCAAAGAGTACCCCCGCCCAGACGCCAGGCACTACGTGATCCACGGCCAGTTCGCCTCTCGCAGCGCGTTGGCCAAACTCGCCGCCCTTGGCTACGGGATCAACCTCCAGCCTGCGATTCAGCACCTCACCTCAGACTTGGTTCGGGAGATGTTCGGCGACGAGGCGGCCGACACCGAGTGGCCGGCGCGTTCCGCCATCGACTTGGGTGTGAGGACCGCGTGCAGCTCCGATGCCCCGGTGACCGCTCCAAACTGGCGCGCCGGTGTCCATTGGCTCCTGTCCCGGGTGGCCAGGGGCAGCGGCCGGGTCAGTGGCGCCGCCGAGCGGATAACCCTAGACGAAGCGCTGCGGACCTTCACCGTCAACGGCGCCTGGCAGGACCACGCGGACACCTGGAAGGGCTCCATCACCGTCGGCAAGGTCGCCGACCTGTGCCTGAGCGGAGCCAAGGCCGCCGAAGACCTCACCTCGGCGCCTGTCGAGATGACCGTCTTCGACGGCAGGATAGTCTACTCAGCGTTCTAGTACTCCAGCAGTGTTTCGCTATCTGGCCTGGTCAGGGGCGTCGTCCGGAGTGCAGTCGGCTGGTGTTGTGTCAGGGGCGGTTTCACCGGACCGCCCCTCCAACAAGTGGAGTCGTCGTCGGTAGTGGCAGTGGCGAACGACGGCTTGGAGTCTGCGGCGCCAGCGTGACCAGTCCAGCACGTGCGCACGTAACGACCGGCCGGCTCGGTGGTTGTTGGCGAGGCGAGGCGCCAGGAGCGGCGGAGCCAGGGTGCCGGAAGCGTTTCTGCATCCCCCTTCCGCCGCCGCGTCGGTCGCCATGACCGCGGGGTGGGCATGGGCGAGCGCTGCCAGGGTGATGTGCCGGTACCAGCCGATGTAACGGCGGACCTCGTACTGGTCCAGGCCGCACTCGTTCTTCGCGGCCTCGAAGCACTCCTCAGTGTGCCACGCATGAAGTTCCCCAAGACGGTTCGAATTCATGAGTGTTGGCGAAAATCCACACAGATGCCATGCGGCGACTGGTCGTGCTGGTCACATGACTGCGGGGCCGTATCGAGTCGGCAGGGGGGTGGGGACCGGTGCCCGACTCCGATGGCCGCCCCCCCCTTGACTGCGGTGTGGGCCAAGCTACTGGTCGAACGGCGGAGCGCGGTAGTACGACTGCTGGCGAGCTGGGCGGCGCGGGCGGTTCCGGCTCTCAGCGGGCGCGAGGGATACGATGACCACGATGTTCCCACTGAAGTTTCCCCAAGGCCAGGTAGTTACCCAGGTTGAACTCGCGATGTCCGGCGGTCTGATCGCGTCGTCGTCCATGGTCAGTCCGGTGGGTGGCAGACAGCCGTGGACCAGGTGGGCCGGTACTGGATCTTCTTCAGCTTGCGCTTGATCACGTGGGTGAGGTGCGTGAGGTCGGCGGCGGCGAAGTCGGCCAGGTGCCGCTTGAGGAGCGACCAGATCCCCTGGGCCGGGTTCAGCTCCGGTGCGTAGGAGGGCATCTGGAAGATCTGTAACCAGTCCTGGTGCTCCTCGGCGGAGTCGGCCAGCTCCCGGAACAGGTGCACGTTCAGGTTGTCCCAGCACCACACCACCGGGGTGCCGAGCTGGATGTGGGTCATGACGATCAGGTCGCGGCACTGGCGCCAGGAGAACGCCTCCGGCTCGCCCCGGCGCCCGTGCCAGATGTGCAGCGTGAAGAAGAACCGGGAGCGGTGTCCGGCGCGGTAGCAGACCACGCCGGCGATGTTGGCCCGTCCCCGGTTGCGGCCGCGTACCCGCACCACCGGCCGGGCTCCGCGCGGTGTCCAGGTGTGTCCCTTCGGCGGCCTCAGCCCCTGGCCTGCCACGTCCTCGAAGCAGATGTGGGCGCCCAGGTCCGCCGCGGTCCTTTCACCTGCGGCCACACCTCGGCCTTCCACACCTCGATCGCCTCGTCGTCGCGTTCGATCGCCCACCGCAGCGGGACCTGCGCGGACCAGCCGTGCCGCCGCAACAGCTTCCACACCCCCTGAATCGTGAACCCGACATGGAACATCCGCCCGATCAGCAGCTTCATTGGCGTCCTGCCGTAGTCGGCGCATGAGGACTCTCCGCAGGCAGGTGACGACCGGCGGATCCAGAACGACGACGGTGTCGCAGTCGGTGAGGCAGGACGCCAGCCCCTCACCCTGCCGTCCGTCGACCACCCAGCGCCCGGCATCGGCCCCGGCATCCGGCGCTGCGTCGGCAGAGAGCACCGGCACGCCCGTGATTCGGCCGAGCGCGTGTGCGAAGGAGGCAGTTGGGCCAGTTCCACGCGCGCCAGAAAGGGTACATCCGCCGCTCGCCGCACCAGGCAGTGCGCGATGCGACGCTGCGCCGGGGTGAGCCGACGGCCTTCGAAGAGCCGGTGCAGCCATGCGGAGGCGCCGACACCGGCAGGCGTGTCAGTGCCGGCACCTTCACTCATCTGCTCCCGCAGCCTTTGCGTTGCCGAACCGGTCAGCTCACGAGGCCGGCGTTCGTCAGCCACTCCTTGGCGACGGTGCCGGCGTCCTCCTTGTCGTTGACGAGCTTCTTCATCATGTCCTGCAGGTCGGCGGTGGTGAGCTTGGCCGAAACGGCGTTGAGTGCCGCCTTGGCCTTGTCGTTGACCGCGGACTTGTAGACCAGGGGCGTCACGTTCTGCGAGGAGAAGAGGTTCTTCGGGTCCTCGAGGACCACCAGCTTGTCCGCGACGATGGCCGGGTCCGTGGTGTAAATGTTGGCGGCCTGCACCTTGCCGGACTCCAGCAGCTTCAGCAGGGTGCTCTGCGCGCCCGCGTCGAGCGGCTGGAACTTCCCGAACTCGACGCCGTAGATCTTCTTCAGACCGACCCAGCCCTGGGTGCGGGTCTTGAACTCCGAGCCGGCCCCGATCGTCCACTTGCCCGCGACCGACTTGAGGTCGGCGAGGGTCTTGAGGTTGTACTTCTTGGCGGTCTCGGCGGCGACCGTGACCGAGTCCTTGTCCTGGGCCTCGGCGGAGTCGAGGATCGTCACCGACGAGGGAAGCTTCTTCTTCAGCTCGGCGTTGATGTCCTCGGTGCTGGTCGCGGTGCTGGTCTTGTCGACCGCGACCGCCAGCAGGGCGCCGTTGTACTCCGGGAAGACCTGGATGCCGCCCTTGACGATCTGGTCGTAGTAGACCTCACGGGCTCCGATGTCGAACTTGCGGGTCACCTTCAGGCCCTTGGCCTCCAGGACCTCGGCGTAGATCTCGGCGAGCAGCTGGTTCTCGGGGAAGTTCGCCGAGCCGACGACGAGGGACGTGCCGCCGCTGTCCTTGCTGCTGCCCGTCAGCGGATTGCTGTCGCTGGAGCCGCTGCTGCCGCAGGCGGTCAGCGAGAGTGCGGTGATCAGGCCGAAGGCGGCGCCGCGGTACATGCCTCTCATGGGTGTTTCCTTTCTCAGTGGCCCTGAAGCCCAAAAACTCAGGATCTGGACGCCGAGACCCTGAGGCCCGGCGAGACGATGACGCGCTGCAGCGCGGTGAAGGCGATCTGGACCAGGAGCGCCAGGCCGACGACGACGGTCGAGCCGCCGATGACGAGCTCGTAGTCGTTGCGGGAGAGTCCGTCGACGATGAAGCGGCCCAGGCCGCCGAGACCCGGGTAGGCCGCGACGGTCGCGGTGGCCACGACCTGGATGGCGGCGACCCGCAGTCCGAGGAGGATCAGCGGCAGCGCCATCGGCACCTCCACCTTCACCAGGACCTCCCACTCGGTCATGCCGACCCCGCGGGCGGCATCCCTGGTGGCGGGGTCCACACCCCGGACGCCTTCGAAGGTGTTGATGAGGATCGGCGGGACCGCGAGCGCGATCAAGGCGATCAGCACGGGCGTGGTGCTGAGCCCGGCGAGGGTGACGACGAGGACGACCAGGCCGAAGGTGGGGATCGCCCGCGCGAGGTTGGCCACGCTGGCCACGGCGAACGCCCCACGGCCGGTGTGCCCGACCAGCAGCCCGAACACCAGCCCGATCAGGGAAGCGAACAACAGCGACACACCACTGTAGGTGAGGTGTTCCAGCAGCCGCTGGGGGATGCCCTCCGCGCCGTGCCACTGCTTCGAGGACGTCAACCAGTCGGCCACGAGTCGGAGTTGGTTCAGGAGATCGTTCATGACGCCGTCACCTTGCTCCGGGACCACGGAGTGAGCAGCCGCTGCGCCAGGACCAGCAGGGCGTCGGTGGTGAGCGCGAGCAGCATGATCAGGACGATCGCGGTGACGATCGGGGTGGGGAAGTCGAGTTGGAGGCCGCGGGTGATGTAGTGGCCGAGCCCGCCCTGTCCGATCAGCTGTCCCACGGCGACCAGACTGATGGACGAGACGGCCGCGACACGTACGCCGGCGATGACGACGGGCACGGCGATCGGCAGTTCCACCTGGACGACGCGGCGTACCGGGCCGAATCCCATCGCGATGGCCGCCTGCCTGACCGATTCAGGGACCGAGGCCAGCCCGTCCACGACGTTGGGAACCAGGACCGACAGCGTGTAGAGCGTCAGCGGGATCATCACGGTGCGTTCCGTCAGCCCGGTGTACTTGACGAAGATCATGAACAGGGCCAGTGACGGGATCGAGTACAGGATGTTGTTCACGGTCAGGACCGGTGGGTACAGCCATCGCCAGCGGTGGCACAGGATGCCGAGGGGAATCGAGATGATCAGCCCGAAAAGCACCGGAAGCAGGCCCAGTCTGAGATGGACACCGGTGTAGTCGGCCAGCTCGCCGGCATGATCGCCGATCCACCCCCAGCGGACCAGCGACTCACTGTCGTTCATGCTTCACCACCGCCCGTCTTGCCTCCGGCGGCCTCCGTCTCGGCGGCGGCTATGACGGCGGACAGCTCGTACGCGTCGACGACTCCGATGACCGCGCCGTCCACGTCCACGCCCACCGCGAGTCGGGAGGGCGACAGGAGTGCCGCGTCGAGGGCGGCTCGCGCCGAGTCGCCGACGAGGCTGAAGGCGTGGCCGAGTGGCGTCAGGGTCGCGTCCGCGAGTGTGCCGCCCTCGGGCAGTTCGGCGGCCGCGACCCAGCCGAGCGGTCGCCGGGCGTCGTCGACGACGAGGATCCACGGCTCGTCCGTCGCCCGGGCCTGCGCCACGGCAGTGGTCGCCGTCAGCACCGGACCGTCGCGCAGCGGCACCTCGCCCGCCTTGACGAAGGACAGCCGGCGGATGCCCCGGTCCTGCCCGACGAAGCCGGCCACGAAGTCGTCGGCGGGATGGGCGAGCAGCCACTCGGGCGTGTCGAACTGGGCGAGCTTGCCGCCGGTTCTGAACACCGCGATGTTGTCGCCGAGTTTCATCGCCTCGTCGATGTCGTGGGTGACGAACACGATCGTCTTGTGCAGATCCTTCTGCAGCCGGATGAACTCCGCCTGCAGCTCGGCCCGCACGATCGGGTCGACGGCGCTGAACGGCTCGTCCATCAGCAGCACCGGCGGGTCGGCGCCCAACGCCCGTGCCACTCCGACGCGTTGCTGCTGCCCGCCGGAGAGCTGGTTCGGGTAGCGCTTGGCCATCTCGGCCGGCAGCCCCACCAGTTCCAGCAGCTCGGCCGCGCGCGCCCGTGCCTTCTTCTTGCTCCAGCCGAGCAGTAGCGGAACGGTCGCGATGTTGTCGAGGATGGTGCGGTGCGGGAACAGCCCCGCGTGCTGGATCACGTACCCGATGCCGCGGCGCAGCTCGGGGGCGTGGACGTCCCGGATGTCCTGACGGCGCAGGCTCACCGTCCCCGCCGTCGGCTCCACCATGCGGTTGATCATGCGCAGGGTCGTCGTCTTGCCGCAGCCGGAGGGACCGACCAGGACCGTGATGCCGCCCTCTGCCAACTCCAGGGACAAATCGTCCACGGCTGTGGTTCCGTTTGGGTAGTTTTTGCTCACCGCGTCGAATCTGATCAAGGCTGCCCCTTACCCGACTGCATATGGGCATGCAGAGCTATGGGTGACTGAGAGCTTGTCTCACGTGGTGCGGTTGGTCAGCTTCTTGTAGCAGGTCAGTGCGGCCGCGAGACCGAGGAAGCCGAGAAAGTGTGTGCCTTTCCGCTCGTACCGGACGGTGAGACGGCGGTAGCCGAAGAGCCAGGAGATCGACCTTTCGATCTTCCAGCGGTGTCGGCCGAGTCGCTCGCTGGATTCGATGCCCGGGCGGGCGATGCGTGGGATGATGCCGCGGCTGCGCAGCCACCTCAGGTGCTCGGCGGAGTGGTAGGCCTTGTCCGCGCGGAGCCTGCCGGGACGGCGCCGGCGCGGACCGCGCCGCGACCGGATTGCGGGTATGCCCAGGACCAGCGGGAGCAGAGCCTGACTGTCATGGACGTTCGCACCGGACACACCGAGCGCCAGGGGTAAGCCCTGAGCGTCGGACAGGACGTGCAGCTTGCTGCCCTTCTTGCCCCGATCGACCGGATTGCGCCCGGTCAGCGATCCCCCCTTTTCGCGCGGACCGAGGCCGCATCCACGATCACTGAGGCCCAGTCCACTTCACCGCGCGCA